>JABMMV010000038.1 GCA_013205145.1 bacterium | reverse complement strand
GTCGACTCGACGGCAGTCGACCCTGCAGGACAGATCTTGGCAGTGCGCGAGGTGCTGACCGACATTGGTGCGGGCGACGTACCAGAGCTATTGGTATTCAATAAGGCCGACATGGCGCCCGATGTTGCAGAGCAGATGGTGGCAAGCCATCCAGGTTCAGTTGCAATATCCGCCGTAACTGGCGCGGGAATCGACGATTTATTGCGTACTATCGGTGATCGCATGCGGGCCATTTCCGTGGTGGTGGAATTACTTATTCCATACGACCGCGGAGACATCGTGGCTTCGGTGCATCGAGAAGGAGAAGTGGTGTCAACAGCAAACGAGGAAAACGGCATGCGTATTCGTGCGCGATTGGGCGATGCATCGACTGGACGCTTGTCGCAATTTGTTGTTGATCAATCAGATGATCGAACGGTGGCTGCATCATGACAAGCAACTCTCAGGGCTTTGTTCCACCTCCATATCCATACGACCGTCTCGACGCGTTCAAGACTGTGGCTGCAAAGCATGCAGGCGGGATCATCGATCTGTCGGTGGGCGACCCATGTGATGCGCCATCTAGCGCTGTCATTGCTGCACTCTCGGCGTCGCACCTCGAGCGCGGTTATCCACCATCTATTGGTATTGAGCCATTGCGCAGTGCTGCGAGGTCGTGGATTCAACGCAAGTTCGACATTGATATTCCGCTTGCACAAATTGCCGCATGTGTTGGTAGCAAAGAATTCGTTGTGACCACACCGCAGTGGATGAAACTGCGTACGCCTTCGCGCGACACCGTGTTATTTCCTGCCGTGAGCTACCCAAGTTATGCAATGGGCGCAACGTTGTCGGGCTGCAGGTCTGTAGCCGTACCAATGACCGCAACAGGCGGACTTGACCTCACGAAGATCAGCCCAGAGGACGCCAAGCGCGCTCTCATGATCTGGATGAATTCACCAAGCAACCCGACTGGTGCGCTTGATGACATGGGTGCAGTTGTGGCTTGGGGTCGCAAACACGACGTTCCGGTGTTTAGCGATGAGTGTTACGTCGAGTTCACGTGGCAGGGCAAGTCGCGAACGGCTCTCGAATACGGCACGGAAGGCGTCATCGCATTGCACTCACTTTCCAAACGCTCAAACCTGGCTGGTTTACGTGTTGCGTTTTATGCAGGTGACGCTGACATTGTGCATTACCTCAAAGAAGTACGTAAGCACGTTGGCATGATGGTGCCAGGGCCAGCGCAAGCCGCGGGCGTTGTGGCACTGAATGATGATGCGAGTGTGAAGGTTCAGGCCAGTGTGTATCGCAAGCGACTTGAGCGCACAGCTGGAGTACTGAGCAAATGGTCTGGTCGCACTATTGATTTGCCAGCAGGTGGTTTTTATTTGTGGTTCGATGCAACAGATGGTTGGGAGTTTGCCGAACGTCTTGCAACTGAAGGTGGGGCACTAGTGAGCCCTGGTGATTTCTATGGTGCTGGTGGATCAAACAATGTTCGTGTCGCGGTTGTGCAACCCGATGATCGCATTGAGTTGCTGGCCCAACGCCTCGCCTAAAACCGGAGGAAGACCTCACGTCACAAATTTAAGGTTCTACATTTCAATGTTAATGTTGAAACAGAGTTAAACCCAATACGGTTCCCATCCCTGGGAGTTCAGTCAAGTTCATGAAATTGAGATTGTAACTATGTTCAGAAAAATGAAACGTCAGCTCAAACGCTCAATTCGTAAAGGGCGAGTCTTGGGTTCGAAGGTGAAGCGTAGGTTGCTTGGTCGAACCCCTATGGATTACTCGAGTCAGCTTTCTGTCAAACCGATTAAGCATGATGCAAGTTCTTTTGAACGGGATCAACGTGTCTATCGAGAGCATTCGTCGGAGTTGTTGAATGATTCCCAAAAAACGATGCATATGCAGTAGCGATTGGTTCTGTTAACGCCGAAGCATTTAATTTTTTTGGAAAAATGGAAGCTGATCTTCTTTACCAATGTGGATTGTCGGATGAGTCAGTTCTGATTGACATTGGGTGTGGCTCTGGACGTTTAGCATTAGCTTTGGCGAGCCGGTTCAACGGTTCCTATCTTGGTACTGATATTTCGCCTGAATTGATTGCGCATGCAAGAGGGATTGTTGAGAGCAAGAATTTTGAGTTTGTCGAGACGGTCGGATTAACTATTCCTGCAGCTAACAATTCAGTAGATTTTGCATGTTTTTTTTCTGTACTCACACACCTACGCCACGAAGAGTCGTATCTGTTTCTGGAAGATACCGTTAGGTCCCTTAAATCTGGTGGGAAGATCATTTTTTCTTTTCTTGACTTTTCTCAAAGTTCGCATTGGGCACAGTTTGAACCTATTTTGAACGCCCTACGGGATGGAAAGCCTTCGCCAGTGAATCAGATGATGTCACATGACACACTTTGTAGATTCGCTGAATATTTGCAGGTAGAAGTCGTTGCTATCCATGACGGTGCGACGAATTACATAGTTAATTCTGAACCGAAAATTTCTGGTCATGAAGAGTCATTGGTCTCCCTTGGTCAGTCAGTTTGTGTGTTGCGAAAGCGTTAGCGGTTTCAGATTTAGACTGAGTTGATGCAACTGACGGGTGGGAATTTGCCGAACGTCTTGCAACTGAAGGTGGGGCACTAGTGAGCCCTGGTGACTTTTATGGTGCTGGCGGATCAAACAATGTTCGTGTTGCGGTTGTGCAACCCGATGAGCGCATTGAGCTGCTGGCCCAACGCCTTACTATCTAGTTTCAATTTGATAAATCAGGTAGTTTGTTAAATTGGACGATTCAAATTCTTGACTAGCAGCAAAATTGTGCTATAAAATTGTTTGGCAAATCGGGGTGAGTTGCCAATAAGTTTTATGGGGGAGGTCACATTTATGGAACAGTTCGTTCAACTATTTGTTGCTGGGCTTTCGGTAGGTGCAATTTATGCACTTGTGTCACTGGGATTCGTTCTTGTCTTTAAGTCGACGAGAGTTCTCAATTTGGCGATGGGTGAATTTGTAATGGTCGGCGCGTATTTGGGTTTTTACTTTGTTACACATTTGGGATTTAATTTTGTTGTAACAATGATTTTGGTGTGCGGGTTAATGGGCTCGCTGGGTCTGTTGGTGCACTATGGAATCATGCGCAATTTAGTGGGTCGGCCGTTTTTTGCAATTGTGCTTGTAACAATCGGCATCGCGACCGTTATTCGCGCTGTCATTTTGATTGTCGCAGGACCAATTGAGCGACCAAGACTGGATGCTCTACCTCAAACTATTTTCTATGTTTTCGGGGCATCCATTGAGGCTTACAACATTGTTATTTTTGTGGCAGCTCTTGCTTTGGTTGTCGGTTTTTACATCTTTTTTCGGCTCTCTAAAGTGGGCCTACACATGCGAGCTGTGGCAGAAAACCTGCAAGCCTCCTCGGCAATGGGTATTAGTCCAGACCGCATTTATGCACTTGCGTGGTTTATTAGCTTGGCAATGGCCGGTGCCGCAGGTGTTTTCTTTGGTCACTACAGTGCGTCCATCGACCTAAACATCGCAGCAATTGGAATTAGGGCGGCTCCTGCGGCAATTGTTGGTGGCCTTGACAGCATCGAGGGTGCGATCGTCGGAGGCTTGGTCGTAGGAATTCTCGAGCAGGTTGGGTCGGGTTACTTGGGGGCGGAATATCGCGACGTGATCCCGTTTCTGATCTTGACTGCAATGCTTTATATTCGTCCGTCTGGGTTATTCGGCTCTCCAGAACTTGTTCGAATTTAGGGACGCAAATTATGGCTGCAGACAAGTTTGTTACTAGTTATAAGCAAGAAATAAAATTATTAGGCACGCGCGCACGCAAGAACACGGCTATTGGTCTTGGTGTTCTGATGGTAATTCTTCCGTTCTTATTGAATGCAGATTTGCAACCGCCACTGAATTTTCCTTGGTATTCATGGTCAACAGTGCTCAATTTGACTATCACTGCAG
>JABMMV010000037.1 GCA_013205145.1 bacterium | reverse complement strand
TGTTAACCAAGCAAGGCCTTTTGCCGACTTCCATGCACAGATGCGGAGCAATTCCCACGGCTCAATGTGGCCTCTCACAAGAATTGCATTGCGCAATTCAACTGGTTCAGTTTGGAAGCCTGGTTTGTCTTTTTCTTTCTTAGTCATACACAGTTTTTAGCATGAATGAAAAGTGGGGATTTACGAGCCTTGTCAGCCGTGCGTATGTGCTGCAAGGATCGTTGCTTCATGGCAAACACAACCTCTTCAGGCCCGTCCAGCAACTCGCTTCGCTTTGGGTTTGAAGACGGCGAGAACCTACTCGATGAACTGAATAGCGGCGATGGTGTTGCACCGGCACTAATGCAAGATATGTACGACGAAATGTCTATTGCGCGGCGTGACCCCGAGGGTGTGCTGCTCGTAGGCACCGAAGGCACAAAGGCAATCACCATTATCCTCGCCCCGCAATCAGTTGTTGAGGGAATCGGCCCAGTTCTTGTGCCCACCTTTGATTCCCAGCGTGTGGTGGCCATGGTTTCACGCGAATTTATCGAAGCAAATGCAGTTGATTGCAATAGCGAAGAAGACCAAGAACTCGCTCAGCAAAACTGGGACGAACTACTCGACAAGTTATTTATTGCCACTGTGGATATCGCACTTCATACAACCATTTAACCTGCCAAGATTGGCACCATGGATAATCAATCGCCTCCACGAATTGCAACTGGTGATCAACCTGAATGGCATGGCTCTACGCCCGATGCGTGGCGGGCGTTGGCTCAAAATGATTTCTCAACATTGCCATCGATGGCACACCTGTCAATGGAGCAATTGACTTCATTTGATATTGACCCGCAACTCCGGTGGGAGAGCAATCTTGTCGCAACTAAGTGCGCCTCAACATCGCTACATATACTTTTGTACCGCTTGGGCTGGCGCTTTCTTGGTCGTGGTCTAGAACAAGTACGAAACAGAGATATGAATGAGTCGACAATTTCACTTGTCAACCACCTTCTTGGAGGTTACGAACTACATCTTGCTCAGTGGGCAAATAGCTCTGGCTTTCCCGATCGGTTGCTGAAGCGTTGCGAATTGACACAAGATTTGAGTTCCGAGCGCAACTTCTTTTTAATAGGCGGGTACGACCCACTCCATCTTAGCGCCCATCTCAGTGGCCCGGTTGACGACGTCTTCGAAGATCATCGAGACGCAAAATCAGGTGTACTTCATTTAGTTGGCAATAACACCGAGACTGGCTCTCCGCGAGCGATATTAGAAATTGATCAATATGCCTGTTGGTATAGCGAACTTGGCCGCCTTGGCGAATTCGCTGGTCGAGCGAATGGAAGCGTTGACGTGTACTGCAAACCCGTGGGCTGGCTTGGCACCTACCGCTTATCGCCATACACAAGCGTGTGGCATGCAACTTCAGAAGAAATCCATCGCCTTGGTTTCCCTATGAAGTACACCTCAAAAACCTCAGAGCAGTGGCAGGATCTCTAGTACCCAGCCGCCTGCTCGATGGTGTTGCGGTGTAACTGCACCAATGCTTCTTCATTGAGCTTGGCCCCGAGGTAACCACCCGCAAAGACAAACGCAACAGGAATGTTGTGTGTCTTTGCCCAGGAGAACACGATGTTTTCGCGCTCTTTGAGCATCTCGGTGGTCACGCCGCGTAAACCGCCTGTGGTGCAGTCTTGGTGAGGGTCAACACCTGCGTTGTAGATGACGAGGTCGATGCTCTCGGGGTCACTGCACTGCGCTAACACTGCCTGCACCACTGGCAAGTAATCACTCGCACTCGAGACGAGTGTGTAATTGCATTGCGGTGTGCCTACATAGCCATCATAGGAACTCACTGAAACATCAATTTGCTCAATGCCGGGAATACCTGCAATGAGACTTGCCGTTCCCCCACCGCCGTGAGCATCGAGGTCGACAATCAGAACGCGTTTGGCACCTTCTTGAAGGGCCAACCTGGCTCCAATGGCAAGACCATTGATAGTGCAATAGCCCGTGCCGTGGTCAAACCGCGCATGATGCAGACCGCTCGACATTGAACCCGCATTGCTGCGTGTGTGGAGTGCTTCAAGAACTGCATCGCGCACGCCTCCGGTAGCCCAGAGTCGAGATGATGCAAAGTCGGGAGTCCAATCACATAGACCGTTTGAATCTGCAAGTGCCTTGTTGGACCCAGTTGCAATTGCATTGGCGTATTCAGGTGAATGCACAAGTGCAATTTCGCTTTCGGTAATAGCCCGGGAAGGTTCCCTTACCTCAACATTGGGTATTGGCTTGGCCACTAGCGACGCTGCTACGGCTGCTGCTTTAGTGGTGGTATCGCTAGTGATTGCTGTATAAAGATATTTCGGGGAATAGAAAACAGGAAGAGTGCTCATTGGGGTACTCCTCACGCGCCGGTGCGCGAGCCAATTGCACGAATGACGTGGTACATGTCGAGAGGGTTCTCTGCATGCCACTGCTCTACTTCTGCACATGCTTTACGCACCTGCGTTGAGTCGCCACCAGTGCGCTTGACCCACCATTTGGTTGCGTCAACCGCGTAGATGGTGCATGCAATGGGTCGTACAGTGCGAATTTCGTGCAATGCCCTGCGGGGTTCCCACCCCAGTGCCAAAAGGACCGCATAGGTGGCCGAAGGACCACGGTTCACGCCCATCCAACAGGTAATCATGAGAACCGCATTGGGGTCTTCCAAGATCTTGAGTGCAGTTGCGGTGACCTCGTCGAACCACTTTGGGTCGCGCTTGCCGCCGTCGTCGTCAACACCCATGTAGATGTATTC
>JABMMV010000036.1 GCA_013205145.1 bacterium | reverse complement strand
GCACGTTGCGCAACATGTGTGAGAACAATGCTCTCTTTGAGGCGCTTGACAGCCACCACTTCAATTTCGCACGGCCCCGATACTTCAAGCACCGCATGCAATGCATCAACAGCCGACTTACGCCGCCAGCGAGCTGCAGGAAATACCCCAAAGTATGTATCAAAACTTTGGACATTGCCCTGAACACGCTCGTATAGCGGCGGCTCAAGCGTGTCGGCCCGCGCTGGCAAAATACGTTGCAACAAGTTGACGTCGGGGAATACGGCACTAAACATCAGAGTGGATCCACCGAGAAGGGCGATACTGCAGAGTCATTTTCCCATGCAGTGAGCAATGCTCGCACTGCGCCAAGTGCTTCGTGAATCGTGACGTCCATATCGAGATAACGATATGTTCCCAAACGGCCGACAAAGGTGATGTTGCTCAACTTCCCCACTTCATGCACATATTGCTGCAGTTGACCCTTTTCTTTCACCAAGCGAATGGGGTAATACGGCACGTCGTTAGGGTCAGCGAGTCGACTGTATTCGTGATACGTCACCGATTTTTGATGTGTTTCCCATGGCGCGAAATACTTGTGCTCGGTAATACGCGTGTACGGCACATCGGGGTCGCCGTAGTTCATGACTGCACACCCTTGGAAATCACCATCGTGCACTTGGCGCTCAAAATCGAGTGTGCGATATCCCAGGCGACCATGCTCAAAACCGAAATATGCATCGATAGGGCCACTCCACACCACATGGTCGGCGGCTTCAAGATCGGCACGCGACTTCACCACACCGAGTGTGACCGTAATGCCGGGATGATCGAGAATATTGGCCACAATGGGCGTATAACCATCGCGCGGAATAGCTTGATACGGATGGTTGAAATACGAATCGTCGTAGTTGAACCGCACAGGCAACCGCGCCAAAATACTTGCCGGCAATTCCACAGGGTCAACACCCCACTGCTTGCGGGTGTAACCATCGAAAAATGCGGCATACAACTCTGGGCCAACAAACCGCAGACCTTGGTCGCGGAATGATTGTGGGTCGGTAATGCTTTGGTCGCCGATAGAGGTAATGAACGCTTCTGCTTGCGCTGGCGTAAACGTTTTTCCAAAAAATTGATTGATAGTGAGCAAGTTGACCGGCAAGGAAAATACTTTTCCTTGCGTGGTGGCTTTCACCTTGTGGTTGTAAGGCATCATGGTGCCGAAACGATTCATGTATTGCCACACGTGTTCGTGTGCAGTGTGAAAAATATGTGGCCCATAAACATGAACCATCACGTCATCGTCTTGACGTTCCGTATGGCAATTGCCTGCAATATGTGAACGCGAGTCGAACACGTCGACACGATGACCAGCTTCTGCTAGTTCACGGGCGAAGACCGCACCTGAGAATCCGGCACCAACGATGGCTATATGACGGGGGCGTACAGGCACCCTGCCAGCCTAGTGAGCCATCTGTGGGCCGCAGAGTCCTTCGAGGTCTTGTACCTGAATGCGGTCGCGGTTGGCATAGGTCACAGGGTTCGATGGATCGGCACGCAGCTTAAACGTGCGGAAAATCATCTCGGTGGTGTCGATCGCAAGAATGCGACCGATGAGTGGCTCACCAAGATTCAAAATGACCTTGATTGTTTCGAGTGCTTGAATAGAACCGATGATGCCTGGCAGCACTCCGAGAACGCCGGCTTCTGCACAACTTGGCGCAAATTCTGCTGGAGGTGGCTCGGGAACCATGTCGCGGTAGGTCGGGCCTTCGAGCGGGTGAAAAACGCTGACCATTCCTTCAAAGCGGAAAATGGAACCGTGCACAACGGGAATGCCCAACTTCACACTCGCATCATTCAATAAGTAGCGGCTGGGGAAGTTGTCGGCGCCGTCAACAATGACGTCGTAGCCCGCAATGATGTCCATGATGTTGCTTGCATCGAGACGCGTATCGTAAGTAACCACGTTGACATCGGGGTTCATGAGTGTGAGTGTCTTTTTTGCACTATCTACTTTGCGATCGCCAATGCGGTCGAGGTTGTGCAAAATTTGGCGCTGCAAGTTTGATGCGTCGACCACGTCCATGTCGATGATGCCAATTGTTCCTACGCCTGCGGCCGCAAGGTACAAGGCAGCTGGTGAACCGAGGCCACCGGCACCGAGCATGAGCACTTTTGCGCCCAGCAACTTTGCTTGACCTTCTACCCCAACTTCTGGCAACGACAAATGACGTTGGTATCGATTGCGCTGTTCAGGGGTGAGGGTGACAGGAAGCTTCCACGTACGACCTTCGTCTTTCCATTTGCCAAACCCGCCGTCCATGGAAACAACATTGGTGTATCCCATTTCAATCAGAGTTTGTGCGGCAAATGCACTACGTATTCCACCGGCGCAATACACCACAACAGGTGCGCTCTTGTCGATGATCTTGCCTTCAATTTGTGCTTCTAAGTGCCCGCGCGGAATGTGCAACACATCGGGCAGTGCACCTTGGTCGAATTCGTCTGGCTCGCGAACGTCGAGCACAACGACTCCGCCAGCCTGAATGCGCTTGTGCGCTTCAGCCGTATCGACCTCGGTGATCTGTGCTTTTGCCTTCGACAGAAGGTCACGAAAAGTAGCCATGCCTAAATGCTACCTGATTGGTCGGGTTTCGGCTCGGGGCCACTTCAGGCTGGCTGAGCCACCAATTGCGGCAAAAGAACGCTGATATCGCCCAGCAACACCGCATCGGCATAGCGATCCATTTCGGTGGGTACGCCGTTCACGATGATGATTTTTGCTCCCGCTGCTTTTGCTCGTGGCACGGCATTGGCCGCCGGAAATACCGACAAGGTTGACCCAACAGCAATAAACACATCGCACTCTTCACTCACCTGCATGGCGCGTGCGATGACCTCGGGAACAAGCGCTTGGCCAAAACTAATGGTGTCACTTTTGAGAATTCCTCCACACGACAAACACTGCGGATCTTCCTCGCCGTTACGCACACGTTCAATGGCCTGCTCCATAGGAAGTCGTTCTTGACAACTCCAACACGCGGTACGAAACATCGTGCCATGTACTTCAATGACAAGATCGGGTGAGTTTCCCGCACGCTGATGAAGTTCGTCAATGTTTTGCGTAATCAGGCCGTACATTTTTCCTTGTTGCTCTAGTTGCACAAGCGCATGGTGACCAGGGTTTGGCTGCGCATTCCACGCCGGCGAAACAAGCCGGTTTTGCCAGGCAATTTTACGAATCTCTTCGTCTTCTAAGTAGTGCTTCAGCGTTGCCACTTTTTCCGCAGCAGGGTTGCGTGTCCACACACCGTTTGGCCCACGAAAATCGGGAATACCTGAGTCGGTGGAAATGCCCGCGCCCGTGAGCACAGTGACGCGCTGTGCGCCTGCCAACGTCTCTTGGGCGAGCGTGAGCAGGTCTTGCGTCATGGCACCATTCTGACGCTCTTCACCGCAGGAGACAATTTCTGTCACCAACTGCTGCCTAATGCACACACGTAGGCATGAACTCAACAGCAACTGTTACTCACGATTCCGAAACACTGGTGGTGTACCCATGGCTCGACCCAGTAGTTGACTCCACTGGCTTCGAGGTACGTAGTGACTATGTAGAGCACTATTGGCTTGGCATACTTGGGCCCACTTCCACATGGCTCTTGCGCCGTTTAGCGAGTGGGTTCGACCACTACCCCGACGGCTACGAACTCAATTTGCCAGAAACCGCAGCTGCGCTCGGATTGAACTACCGCACCGACAAAGAATGCCCCTTTACGCGCGGCATTGACCGACTCGTCATGTTTGGCGTTGCACAGAAATATTCTTATGGCCTAGCCGTACGAACACGCATCCCTGCGCTATCGGCACGACACGTTCAACGACTGCCACAACACTTGCGTGAAACCCACGCATTGTGGCTTACTAGCGCAACAAGTTAGAGAGCTTTAAAACTGGTGACAGTTTCAATAAGTAGACGCGTACCAAAGGCTGTTGCACCTCTTTGCATCCAACCATCGTCGCCATCGACTTTCATTGGGCCCGCAATATCGAGATGCGCCCATGGCGTGTTGCCCACAAACTCACTTAAGAACAAGCCTGCGGTGATAGTTCCACCTGCCGGCCCACCAATATTGCGCATGTCGGCAACTGTTGAGTCGAGCAAGCGTCGGTACTCTTTCACTAACGGGAGTTGCCAAATGGGTTCGTCTACTCGAGCCGCTGCATCTTCTAATTGTGAAATGAGTTTGTCATTGGTACCTAGAACTCCGGCAACTTTTTCTCCGAGTGCAACCAAGCAGGCTCCGGTGAGCGTTGCAATGTTGATGATGGCCGACGGCTTGAGTTCAGCAGCAAGCGAGAGCCCATCGGCCAAAATGAGGCGACCCTCGGCATCGGTGTTATGAATTTCTACGGTTTTGCCATTGCGCATGGTGAGGACGTCGCCAAGCTTGAGCGCACTACCCGACGGCATGTTGTCGGTGCACATGAGAAACGCAGTCACGCGAGTTGCACACTTCAATGCACCAAGCGTGCTCATGGTCGCGAGCACTGCTGCTGCTCCACTCATGTCCATTTTCATGACCGCATGTGATGGGTCTGATGGCTTCAAACTGATTCCACCCGAGTCGTACATTACGCCTTTGCCAACAAGCACAACATGTTGCTTTTTCCCAGCGCCTTTAGGGTTGTAAGAGAGCTTCACCATACGTGGGGGCTCAACGCTGCCTTGGTTCACACCAATCATGCCGCCACAACCCATTTGAATAAGTTCTTCTTTGTTGTACACCGTTACTTCAAGACCAGTTTGTGCTGCAATTTCCACTGCCTTGTCGGCAAAGTGACGAGCAGTGAGATACGCAGGCGGAGTGTTTGCCAGATCGCGGGCCATGCACACTGCGTTGGCGACAACCGCACCATTTTTCACACCACGTGAAATTGCTGCTGCATTTTCAGCAGTTGCCACAAGCACCACTTCACGCAAGGGTGACGCAAAATTCTTATCGCTCTTCAGCGCGCTGTAGCGATGTGTTGCCAATTGAATTCCTTCAACAACGGCTTGCGCCATATTTGCCTTGTTGCCACGGCCAACACCGGCAAGGGTTGTTGCCAGGCTCGAAACTTTTCCAGCGGCACGCGCAAAAGCCGCTGCAGCTTTACGAGCATCGTTTGGCGTTAAAGAATTGCCAGCACCGACACCAATGGCCACAACCACAGAGGCACCACCCAAACCGTGCAACACCAGAGTTTGACCAACCCGGCCTTCGAAGCCTCGCTCACTGAGTTGTTTGCGATTCAAACCAACTTTTGACGACACGGGCCCATCGGAGCCAACTGGCACGCCAATGGCATTGGCTTGAACACGAGATGATGTGGAAACGCTGAATTGAATTGTCACATCGGCAGTCTAAACGCTGCGTACAGGGCGACTCGTACCCTCTTGCCAACGTGCCATGGTCCACAGCAGGTCAGACATGCGATTCAGGTATGGCACAACATGCGAAGGTGCTGGAGCAGCAGCAAGCGAATGACGTTCTGCACGTCGCACAACGGTGCGTGCAAGGTCGAGCCAAGCCGACACAGGATGTTCACCGGGAACAACGAACTCTGTGGGGTGCTCGAATTGTGTGTCGAGCTTGTCGATGAGACGTTCCATGTTGGTCACCATCTCGGCTGACACGCACGACTTTTCCGGCACTAGCTTGTGGCGATTCTCTGGCAAAGTAGCCAGTTCAGCCATGAGCACCCACAAGTCGCGCATGAAAGGCTCGAGCATGACCACCACTTCTTGAGAGCGAGCATCGCCACTGTTGCTGACCGCAGCACTACGAGCAAGCCCCAACACGGCTTGCGCCTCATCGACGGTGCCGTAGGCTCGCGGCAATGCAGAGTCTTTCGGAACCCTGCCTCCATAAAAAAGACCCGTGGTACCGTCGTCGCCAACACGTGTGTAGATCGATTCGCGTGCCATTAGTTACAAACATAGTGCGGGAGAGTTACTAGCACCTGATCCTGTGCCGATAACTTGTGAGGAGCATGAAAAGACAGACCTACCTTCAGGCCGTGAACGACCGCGTCATTGTGTTTGACGGTGCCTTTGGCACTTTTGTGCAAGATCTTGATCTTGGACCAGACGATTTTGGTGGTGCGGCTCTTGAAGGTTGCAACGAGATGTTGTGCCTCACTCGCCCCGATGTCATTCGTTCGATGCACGACGCCTTTCTTCAGGTCGGCGTTGACGCAATTGAAACGGCAAGCTTCGGATCTTTCTCTACCGTTCTCGTCGAGTACGCCATTCCAGAAAAGTCATACGAGCTCAACGTCGTAGCGGCATCACTCGCGCGCGAGATGGCAAGTAGTTACGAAGCCGACGGGCGTACTCGATTTGTTGCAGGGTCAATGGGCCCCGGAACCAAACTCCCGAGCCTCGGGCACATTGGCTTTGCTGAATTGCGCGAATCGTACGTAGAACAAGCGCGCGGACTTCTCGATGGAGGCTCAGACCTTTTTCTCATTGAAACATGCATGGACCTGTTGCAAATTAAAGCCGCAATGCAGGCATGCCGACAAGCAATGAAAATTGTGGGTCGCGAAATTCCTATTCAGGTGCAAGTCACCATGGAGACAACCGGACGCATGTTGGTGGGCACTGAAATTGGAGCAGCGCTAGTTGCACTAGAAGCAATGCGCCCCGACGTCATTGGCATTAACTGTGCAACTGGCCCCGCCGAAATGCAAGAGCACCTGCGTCACCTCTCGCAGTACTCACCTATTCCTATCTCTGTTCTGCCGAACGCTGGCTTGCCAAGTGTTCTCAATGGTCGCACGCATTACGACCTCACACCACCCGAGCTCGCTTCGTATCACAAGCACCACGTGGAAGATTTGGGCATTGGCATTGTCGGCGGTTGCTGTGGCACCACTCCAGAGCATTTGCGCCAGGTTGTAGAGGCAGTGCGAGACCTCACACCTGCACCGCGCAATTACAACTTTGAACCTGCACTCACCTCTTTGTATTCATCGGTACCTATTGTTCAAGACAATTCATTTCTCATTATTGGAGAACGCACCAACACCAACGGCTCGCGAGCTTTTCGCGACCTCATGCTTGAAGCCGACTGGGATGGTTGCACCAAAATGGGCGCCGAGCAAATACGTGAAGGTGCACACGTTATTGACGTCTGTGTTGACTATGTAGGCCGCGATGGTGTCATCGACATGGACTCCATTGCCAGCAGATTCGGTTCACAAGTAAGTGTTCCGTTGGTATTCGACAGCACAGAACCACAGGTAATGGAAGCGGGCCTCGTCCACAACGGCGGCCGCGGTGTTTTGAACTCTGCCAACCTAGAAGACGGCGAAGAGCCTGGCAGCCGCCTCGACCGTGTCTTCACCCTTGCGCGCGACTACGGGTGCGCAGTGATTTGTTTGCTCATTGACGAACGCGGTCAGGCACGTGACGTTGAATGGAAAATGGAAGTAGCGCATCGCCTGAACAAAATTGCAACCGAGCGCTACGGCCTTCGTTCATCCGATCTCATCTTCGATGCACTTACCTTTCCTATTGGCACCGGCGATAAAGACCTGCGTCGTGACGGTTTGGCAACAATGGAAGCCATTCGCCGCATTAAAGAAGAAATTCCTGGCGCTTTCACCACACTTGGTTTATCAAATGTCAGTTTTGGTTTAAAACCAGCGCTGCGCCAAGTGCTGAACAGCGTCTTTCTTGCCGAATGTACGACTATTGGCCTCGACTCGGCAATTGTTCATGCCAGCAAAATTTTGCCCCTCTCGCGTATTCCTGAAGAGCAAAAAGAAGTATGTCGTGCTCTCATTTACGACGAAGAAATTAACGGTGAAAACGCACTCAATGTTCTGTTGCGCCTTTTTGAAGATGTGAAGTCGGTTGATGCAGTAAAAGAAGATCGCAGCGACTGGACACTTGAGCGCATTTTGAAGCAACGCATTATTGATGCCGAACGCGACGGCCTCACCGACGATCTCAATACCGCCATGACGCAAGGCATTCCACCGCTCGACATTATTAACAACATCCTTCTTGAAGGCATGAAAGTTGTTGG
>JABMMV010000035.1 GCA_013205145.1 bacterium | reverse complement strand
GGTGCGCTCTTACCGCACCGTTTCACCCTTTCCCGCAAAGTTGCCTCTGCGGGTGGTCTACTTTCTGTTGCACTTTCCGTGAGGTCGCCCCCACCTAGCTCGCGCTAGCACTTTGCCCTATGAAGTCCCGACTTTCCTCGACACATAGGACATGTGCCGCAGTCACCCGACCGACTCACCAGAGAAAAGTGTACGGGGTTATCGGGGAAGTGGCGTTGGCTTTATGAGCATTTGGCGTATTCGTACGCCATGGAGTTAAGACTTGGTGTTTCCATATTGAGCGTGGTTTTGTTGCCAGCCGCGCTGCGCTTGCCAAGGGAGACAGCGATGGATCCAAGCGAACCAAATGCGCCCGGTACTGCGGCGGGGTTCGGCTTGCCTGTGTCTTTGTTTGTTGATGGGCCGATGCCTGCAATGCCAGGGTTGATGGCTTGGGCAAGAACTGCTGCGTGGCGAGATTCTTGTTCACCAATACTCATTGCGGCTGCGCGCAACTTTGGCTGAGAGAGCAAGGACACATAGAACTGGTAGGTCTCTGCAGCCAATGTTTCGAGGCCAAGAGCTAATGCCATCACGTCGTCGAGCGGCGTGTCGCTTGGTTCAATGCCAGCGTCTTTGTTTCCCAAAATAAGATCGAGTGCTGGGTTGATGTAGAGCTTGTTAATTTGCTCGTTGGCACATTCAAAGGGCTCACCTTTTGCTGCGGTGATGATGCCACTCAATGCTTTGGCATGAGCTTCATGGTCGGCCTTAAACCTGTTGACCACGGCTGCAGTGCCTGCTGCACTGCCAGTGAAGAGGCCAAGCGCCAAAACTTTTTTGTAGGTGTCAATGGCGTTGAATTCAAGTGAAGTGGCAGTGCGCAAAAGCACTTCGTCGGTGGGTGCTCCGTCGGGGAGACCTGTTGTTGGTGGCACTACACCAATGCGCGGGTATTCGCCCTGTGGGCTCTGGGGGCCTTTGCCACATGCGGCAAGAAGTGTTGTGGTGGCAATTGCAAAGCCGCCTGTGAGAAAAAACCGACGGCGGTTGACTGCGGAATTCATATCAAAGTTATTCGAGTTCATGGTGAGTCCTTAGAAGAGGTGTTCTACGCCGGGTAGGTCTTGGTGTCGAGTGGTTTTGCGTCATTGTCGAGAATGTCGCCGAGGCCTTTTTTGCCAGCAAAGCTAGCGAGTATTGCTGCATGACGACCCTGTACAGGAATGATGGATGCAACAAGTTGCGCTCCGTCGGTGCCTGTAATAGTGCCGAGCACGCCGAGGTGAGTTTTCACGAGCGAGTTCTCTAATGAGAGAAATGTTCCGGCGAGTTCAGTATCGGAGCCAGATGATGCAGCGGTAATGAATGCCGTGTAGAAACTTGCATTTTGCGTGGTGGCCGACGAGCGACCAAGAAGCCCTGCCAACGCCTGTGCCTGAGCAAGATGATGCCCACCAAATAAACTAAAAACGGTTTTGAGATCTTTGCCCGCAGCAGCAGAAGCTTTTGTGTAGAGCGCAGTCATTGCAAGTTCGATTCCATGAGCGAACTGCAAAACGGCGATGTCGCTCTTTGTCGGTTGCTTTGGCGGGGCGGTAGTGGTGGGTGCGCTCACGCGGGGTTCCTTTCGCATTCTTTAACAAATCAAATTTATGTCCATCACAGTATTTCAGACTGGGTCGATTTCCGAACTAAGGAAAGCGAGTCAACTTTAGAAGTCAAGAGCAGAGAGGTCGGGGATCCAGCCCTGTGAACCCCTCACGGCTTGGGCCCATTGTGCACGGGTAGCCACAGTTGCGGGTTCGTTGAGGGTGCTTTCCACCTGATTCTCGGGGTTCCAGGTGCTGGTGGCTACAGAAAGTGAAGGCCACAGCCCGAGTGCAGTGCCCGCCAAAAAGGCGGCTCCGAGTGTTGTTGCTTCCGTGACGGGCGACACCTCAATAGTGCGAGAAGTACTGTTGGCGAGCGCCTGAACGAACACTGCGTTTTTGCTCATTCCGCCATCAATGCGAATGGGGTTGCTGGTGGTCGAGGCGAACTGGGCTGCGTCGTGGGCGGCGGCTTCGTAGAGGTCGGCTCCTCTGTGTGCCACTCCTTCCAGAACTGCTCGAACAACGTGTGCGCGTGTGGTGCCGCGTGTGATGCCCAAGAGTGCTCCGCGTGCGCCGTAGTCCCAGTGCGGTGTTCCAAGGCCAAAGAGAGCGGGCACATACATGACCCCATCGCTGCTAGCAACAGTGTCGGCAAGGTCTGCACTCTCTTGGGCATTGTCGATGAGCCCCATGTCTTCAATGAGCCATTCAATATTGGTACCGGCAGACAACATGATGGCTTCAACGCCCCAGTGCACTTTTGTTGTCGTGACGCCTTTTTCATCTTCTTCATTGAGTGAAAAGGCAACGATAGGAAAAGTTCCTGCTGTGCTGCGAGATGACGCTGTGGGTGCGGTGGTGCCGGTGTACATGTCGAGCATGCCACCAGTGCCAAAAGTAATTTTTGTGCTGCCAGGAGTAATGCAGCCCTGACCCACCAAAGATGCTTGTTGGTCGCCTACGAGTGATGCAATGGGAAGGTTGTCTAATTCAATTGCGTGTCCAACAACTTGCGATGACGCAACGATGGTGGGAAGTGCGGCAATTGGAATATTTAAAATTCCACAGATTCTTTCCGACCAGTTCAGTGTGTCAATAGAAAAAAGCCCGGTTACACCAGCGTTGGTGTGGTCGGTCACAAAAGATTGTCCGTCGGTGAACTTCCATGTTAGCCAAGTGTCGATGGTGCCAATGCAAATATCGCCACGCTGAATTTCATCTTGCAACTGAGCTCCATAGTTTTTGAGCATCCAAGCAGCTTTTGTTGCTGTTTGGTTGGGTGCAAACATGAGGCCATGCTCGGAACGTGCAGTGATGCACTCCATAATGGTGCGCAGATCTTGCCAACCGAGTGCAGGTCCGAGGGGCTCGCCAGTAATGCGATTCCACACAACGGTTGAAGCACGTTGGTTGGTGATTCCGATTCCGATTGCAGAACTGGAGTTGCGTTGCAACACGGTGAGCGCTGCATCGCGTGCGGCAGTGAACATGTGCATTGCGTCGAACTCAACAAGTCCGGAAAACGGAGTTGAAGGTGGATTCTTGCAGTACTGCACGTCGGTTATTTGACCCGCACCATTAACGAGAGCTGCGCGCAAGCCAGTTGTTCCTACGTCGATGACCAAAATTGATGGCGTTGTCATTTGGGGCGTACTCCTGAACTCTGCATGAAACTACCCAGCAGTCCGCCAACAACACTTGCTACCAGAGAGAGCGAAAATGCGGTGATGATTCTGCTCGCACGTATTTCGCCGCCGGTCGCTATGCGAACGAGGAGAAAAAAACCTTGCACCACGACAAAAACCCCTGCACCAGCTACAAGCGCGTGCATGAACGGCCTCCCGAGTTGTTGATGCCATGCGGCCACTCCACTGCCAACAACAAACCCAAGAATGGCGAGCAAGGAAAGGAGTGGCGCCCACCCGCTCGGATTGTCGGAATTGTCGATGACGAATCGCGCAATGAGCGTGGGGGGCACAGCAAAGAGAGCGGTGACTGATGCCCCTTTTTGTAGAGCAAGAGTGTCGAAATCTTTCATTGTTTATGTTTAGCGCATTGGCCAGAGTGCTGCGTCGTTCGACCCAGTACTGAGGCCCATTTTGCCTGGGTTCAAAATGTTGTTTGGGTCAAGTGTCGCCTTCAGTGACTGCAGAACTTTCATTCCGGTTCCGAGGGCTTCGGTCATAAAGCGATTGCGGTTGAGGCCGACGCCGTGGTGGTGCGACAGGTTCGCCCCAGCTTGAAGTGCTGCACGTTGAGCCGCGTCCCACAGTGCAACATAGGTCTTTTCAAACTCTTCTGCTGGTGGGGTAGCTGCAAAGGTGAAATACACACATGCACCATCGAGGTAACTATGCGATAAATGACATGTTGCGCTGCGTGCGTGTGGCACCTGAAGAATTGCTTGCACGACTGCGTCATTGACTTGCATCAACTGGCTCCAAGGTGCGGCAACTTCAATGGTGTCTACAACAAAACCTTTTTTGGTGAGGCTTTGCAAAGCGCTGGTGTCATTGCGATGCGACAACCATTTCTCTACTAGTGCAACTTCGGCATCAACGGCATCGTTTGATGTGGCGTATTGCTGCACAACTTGCATTGTTGCTCGAACAAGTTGTTCGTTGCCTTCGTCGAGCACAAGCAGCGTTGCTTGTGTGCCGTCACCTTCATGTGAGCGCTTACTTTCGCTTCCATCGTATAAGCGCAGCACCGCAGGTGTTGCGCCTGCGCGAATGAGTTGACGGCAAGCTTCAATACCTTGGGTAAAGGTAGGGAATCGGTATGCGGCTGTTGCGCGAAACTCTGGCAAAGGGTGTGCACGTAGCCACGCCCGTGTAATAACGCCAAGGGTTCCTTCGGAGCCGAGAAATACTTCAGTGAGGTCAGGCCCAGCTGCTGCGGCAGGTGCTCCTCCGGTGAGAACAACTGTTCCATCGGCAAGCACCACTTCAAGACCTACCACCATGTCTTCAATTTTCCCGTAACGCGTTGAAAATTGACCAGCACCGCGACAAGCAATCCAACCGCCAACGGTAGAGATGTCGAACGATTGTGGGTAGTGCCCCACAGTGAGTTTGTGTTGCGAGTTCAACTCAGATTCCATGTCTGGGCCAAATGTGCCAGGAAGTACTTCAACAATACCCGACGCAGCATCAACCGAAGTGATGCCCTGGAGCGAAGTGAGATCGAGCAACACGCCTCCGAAGAGCGGAATAGATGCACCAGTTACTCCGCTACGACCACCAGCAGGGGTGACGGGAATACTCTCTTTGTGGCAAATGCGCATGACGGCCGAAACTTCCGACGTATTGAGTGGTCGACACACCACGCCTGGCAGGGCAGATGTTTCATTGCGTAGCGCCCACGACAGCGACAAAGGCCACCAGTCGCGACCACTTTCAGCAAGCGTTGCGGCATCGGTAGAGCTGGCACAGACAGATGCAAGTTGTGTCAGTAAGTCTGCGCG
Organism: bacterium; assembly: GCA_013205145.1. Classification (GTDB taxonomy): domain Bacteria; phylum Actinomycetota; class Acidimicrobiia; order Acidimicrobiales; family Ilumatobacteraceae; genus F1-20-MAGs119. The sequence goes on along the minus strand of JABMMV010000035.1, from coordinate 494 downwards.
AATTGCGCCGCGTGTTTGGGCGGGAAAATGTGGTGTTGCAGTTGCTGCGGACCCAGAGAATTCGATGGGTGCTGTTGCTTGCATGGGTTGCGTCATGATTGCTCTTTCGTCGATGCGAGAAATTCAGATTCAGTAACCAACCCTGCAGCTTCTTCTTCGGCACAGATGCCATGAAAGTGCGCCACTTGGTCGTTGATGTCAGATTCACTCCAGTTCATTTGTGGTGCAATAAGTTCAGCCACTCCACGCGCTGCATTTTTTGATGCAGTGCGGTTGAAAAGAAGTGCCCGTGTGCGCCGCGACAGAACGTCATCGAGCGTGAAGGCCATTTCGTGGGTTACTGCGTACATTGCTTCAGCACGCAAGTAGGGAAGGCCATCAATGAGGGGCTGCGCGAGGTCAGGTTGGGCCGCGATGAGCGCTTCAATGTCGTCTGCATATGTGCCAAAGCGTTGGGCAAGATGCAGCTGCTGAGTGGTACGTAATTTTGAATC
>JABMMV010000034.1 GCA_013205145.1 bacterium | reverse complement strand
CAGCAATCAGCCACCAGTCATTGCCGTTGACCTGAGCGAAATCGGCTCCAGCAACAATGGCAACGGGAACAAGTACCACAGTTGCTACAAGAAAGACCGCCGCCAAAAACGAGCCGGCGTGCGTACCTGCATCGCGGGCTTTTTTCGCCACAACGAAATATGCACTCCACACAACCAAGTTAATGAGTGCATAGATGTCACCGCTCAAGCCAGCTTCACTATTGGCCTGTGCCGCAAACACCACCATGCTCACTCCACCTAGGGCAACTACACACATGCATATACGGAGCACGGTGGGACGCTCACCGAAGAGACGCGGTGCTACAAGCAACATGAGAACTGGCTGCAACGCCGAAATGAGTGTGGCGTTTGCAATGGAGGTGTGCTGAAACGACATAAAACCACTCAGCATTGATGCAGCAAAAAGCACGCCAGGAACAAAACACCTTTTCACCATTGCAACAGTGAGGCGACCGCCCGATATGTAAGCCGACAAGGTCATGACCGGCACAGACAGTACAAGGCGGATGGGAGTAAAAGCGATAGAGGGGGCAGTGATACCACGAACAAGTAGCGGCCCTACGCTCCAAGCAAGGACAGCCGCGATGCAAGCAAGTAAGGCAAGTTCGTGTTGTGGCCCACCAGTTTCATGGTGGGTTTCTTTATGGCGCAGCACTATTACTTACTGTCGCCTGCAAGATTCACGCGCAACACCAGCACACCATCTTCGATAGAGGCGACTGCATCGCCAATGATTGCAAAATCTTGAAAGTCACTTTGTGCTTGATTGAGGAAAGCCTGACGCTCTTCACCAGAGACTGGCGGCAGCGAGCGACGCTTCACCGATGCTGCTCGTTCTTTGAAGCGTGCGATCATTTCATTGGGGTCAAATGCTGCCATGCCCTAAAATTACAACGTTTCGCTCTAAAGAAGTGGATCTACCGTTGGTGCAGGTGAGGGAACTTCATCGTGAAAAAGTTCATTGCGTTCCGCGAGCCGAGGCTTTTTCTCTTTTTTCACTCGAATATCGGGAGCTATATCGACAGGCTCATGCTCTAACGAGACTGGAAGCGCTTCGGCCTTGCTTGCCGGGCGCACCATGTTGAGCAAAAACACGCGATCAAGACCTTTGCTCTTCCTGTAGGCGCGTTCACTCATTATTTCAAGCGGGGCGAGCGCCTCTGGCTCTGGACGCGAGGTGCGCCAGAACCAAATAGTGAGACCAAAGAGTCCGATGCCACCGAGAATGAGCACTGCTGAGATAACAGTGACAATGCCAACGGTTGCAACCATATGAAGATTCTAGTGGAGACGGCTGAACAAGCCGTGAAGAGCAGTACTCACCTGGTCGAACTCAATGAGAAATGCGTCATGGCCATGAGGCGAATCGATTTCGACGTAGTCACAGGTGCCACCTGTTGATTCCACAATGTCGCGAATACTGCGCTGCTGGTATGACGGGTACAAAATATCGCTCCAAATACCCACCGACAACACAGGTACTTGGATGCGCGCCAGTGCCGCCTCTACCCCGCCGCGACCTCGCCCAACATCGTGAAGGTCCATTGCCTTACCAATGATGAGATAGCTGTTGGCATCAAAACGCCGAATGAGTTTGTCGCCATGATGATCGAGGTAGCGCTCTACCTCGAACCGGTCCCACATTTCAATGCCGCTTTTGTCGGCGTTGCCGTCGGCAAGTTCGCGACCAAATTTTTCTGAAAAAATATTGTCACTGCGGAAGGTCACTTGAGCAACCATTCGCGCAATGGCCAAGCCTTCCCAAGGTCCTTCGCCTGGTGCAGCGTTGTAGTACTCGCCGTTGTTCCATTGCGGGTCAAGACGTATGGCGCGACGACCAATGACGCCCCAAGCAATTTGTTGTGCAGTAGCTTGCGCGCACGTGGCAATGGGAACAAGAGAACGAACGCGATCCGGGAACATGATTCCCCATTCAAGAACTTGCATTCCCCCCATTGACCCGCCGATGACGCTTTGCCACACGCGAATATTTAAGTGATCGGCCAAGCGTGCCTGCGCACGAACCATGTCGCGAATGGTGACAACAGGAAAACGTGAGCCATAGGGCAACCCATCTTCAGGATGCGGCGATGCTGGCCCAGTACTTCCCTGACATCCACCCAACACATTGGTACACACGACGAACCACACATTGGTGTCGATGGCTAAACCCGGCCCAATGAGTGATTCCCACCAACCCGGCGTGGGTTGACCATCTGTAGCGCGCCCTGCGGCATGGCTATCGCCCGTCCATGCGTGACACAGCAACACTGCATTGCTGGCGTCGCTGTTGAGCGTGCCCCATGTTTCATAGGCAATGGTCACTTCGCTGAGCGTTGCACCTACATCGAGTTGCACTTTTCGGTCGGTCGGCAAAGTGTAGAACTTGCGATCGCCTGGATGCTGAGTGGGGTTCCATGCGCCCGTTGCTGGGTAGTCGTGCGCAGCGGTGTAGTAGTTGTCTCCTGGTCTCATGGCTCTCCTTTCAGCATCGGTGTTCACGTATAACAAAAAACGCAACAACACGAGAAAGGGTCGTTGCCATAGGTACTGATGTACCTACAACCACATCCCCGCTTCAGAGAAGCGAGTTGGCACCGTGGACCTACCCCGGTTGCCGGACCCCAATGGTCACTCGTGATGTATGGATATAGGTTACCGTGACATGCCAACATTGGCGAGGATCTTGATGACAAACGCTGCCGGCTACTCGAACTACCTCACGCCACTAGCAGAAACACGCTCCACTCCTGGCACAAACTTTGGCACCTTTGCCATAGCGCCCATAGACGCAGGAGCCATTGTGGTCAGCTTTGGCGGCGCCGAGATGAACCGCAGCGCCTTTAACAAGCACCCCGCTGAACGGCGCATGCGTTCTCTGCAAATAGAGCTCGATAGCTTTCTGCTTGGCCCCGAAGAACGCCAACTTGGAGATGCCGTGAACCACTCGTGCAACCCCAATTGTGGCATGGGCAACGCAACTCAACTGGTTGCCATGCGCGACATTGCCACAGGGGAAGAAATTACTTTTGATTATGCGGTGTCTGATGCATCTGACTACGACGAGTTCACATGTATTTGCGCTACCCCACAATGCCGCCGCAACATCACATCGTTCGACTGGAAACTACCTGAACTCCAACACCGTTACAACGGATATTTTTCGCCATACATCGTGCGCAAAATGAAGGCATATAACAAGGCCCGTCAACTGCGTAAAAGCGAGGCAGAAGAACTTCTGTTGCGCTACGACGAGAACCCACGCGAGGCACTCGGCAAAGCACTACGCATTACTACTGGCTATTCCCATTCTTCCTATGAAGTGCTCTACAACATGCTCGACCTAGCAGCAATGGGTGCGCGCAATGCCGACGACGTTGTGAAGTACCTCAACGAAATGCGTGTTTACCCCAAGAATGGCTGAGCAAAAGTGAGGCGTTGATCGAAGCCCACTTCGCCCGGCAAGAAACCATTGCGATCGGGCCACAGCAACTGCACGACTGAAAAAGATTTCTTCTTGTACCACGAAGTGGCAGTAGCAAAAAGATGACCCCAGTCGTCCATTGCCACAGGTACGAACCTTGCACGTTGTTCACCATCGAATAGCCCAAGCAGTTCGGCGCCAATTTCAATGCTGTTTCCTGCAGCTACAACATCGACTACAAGATCAAATAAGCCCTTGCATGCAACTGGAGTGAGCCCACACACCACGACGTTGGGGAAAGTGGTCACTTCAGTGAAATTCAGAGTGTAGGAATATGTGGGAAATGGTGAACCATTTGCGGCTTTGGCCACACCAGGGTCAACAGATTCTGTTGCCCATCCGAAGGTTTCCACCATCCATTCAATTTTTTCCATGTGGGGAATATGAAAATTTGGCAAATCTCCCGTGTGGGTGTTTTTATCAGATGATGAGGCATCGTGCACATACACAAACTAGCGTGAAGCACAGTGAAGAATCACATGACACTGCGCCACTTTCTGCGCCCGAAATGGCTGCTCACTCACCTACTTGTCATATTTCTGGTAGCTCTCATGATGTCATTATCGATGTGGCAATTTCGACGCCTTGATGAGCGCAAAACGTTCAATGTCGGTCTTCGCGCCAATACAACTCAGGCCATCGTGCCTATCAAGGACCTCGCGTTAAGCCTTCCTTCCGACCTCAATGACATTCAATGGCGTCGTGTGGTGGTGCGTGGCACATTTCGCCCCAGCGCCGAAGTCACTATTTTTAATCGAAGCCAAGATGGTACTGCGGGAGTAGACGCCGCGACCCCTTTAGATTTCGCTATCGACGGCAAAAATTATGCGGTCATTGTCGACCGCGGTTTTGTTCCACTAGCTACTCCCATGCCAAAACCACCCAGTGGCGAAGTGGAAGTACTTGGCCGCATCCGACTGTCCCAAGAACGACGCGTGGGTTCACTCAGCGACGCTGCAACTGGAGTGCTCACCGAGGTCCAGCATCTTGACGTGAAGAGGTTAAGTGGGCAAACCCAGATGAATGCACAACAAACAGTTTTGCCGTACTACCTCGATTTATTAGAGTCACCGCAAATTACTTCTGGCTTGCCGGCACAGGTAACCGACCCAAAAACAGACAATGGAGCACATTTGTCGTACGCGATTCAATGGATTTTATTTAGCCTGTGCGCTGTGGCGGCTTGGGTTATTTTGGTGAAGCGGGCAATGCGTGCTTCAAAGCTAACTTCAACTGACGCTGCGTAAATTTACTAGCAAAAGCAATTGATAAAACTCCTGCTGCCTGTAATGCGAGTTCACCCGACGGAGCACCACGAACAATTGCAATACGGGCTTGATACTTTTTTCCATCATTGGCAATTGCCCGTATCGCAACGGTATCTTCAATCCATTTATTAATATTGGGAAGCACGCAAACATCTACATTTACTGCGCGCAGTGCCTGTGCGAATTCTTCTGCATGAGGGTCGTTTGCCGACAGCAGAATTTCATGCGTTTCGTGGCCTGGTTTACGCCATTCACGATGACGAGATTTACGAAATAAGCCGATGAGCGACACACTGAATCCTTTCAGAAATTACGCAAGTTGTTGAGCAATTCCGCGCGCAATGCGACTTGCCACCATCATGGTAGGCATTTGTGTTGCTGCGCGAGGAATATCGGGAAAAACCGAGGCATCGGCCACCCACAGTTGGCGCGTATTAAAAACCGCCCCGGTGACACTCACTGCAGCCCGATCACTTTCCTTATCGCCCATTGCGCAAGTTCCTGAGGCATGTGAATAGGCGCCCAGTTGCCTTTGGACGAATTTGATCATGCTCGCTTCATCGTGGGCAATGAGTTCATGCAGGCGCGTTCCTTCATTGTCTACGTAACATTCCACGATCGAGCCATTCTCTTTCACAGATCCCAGGACATCTGAGGCCAAAATGAGGGCCGCTCGCATTGCTTCTGCATCATCGTTTGTTGAAAGCGAACACAACGATATTTCTGCTTTCTGATTCACTTCTTTCACTAAGCCACGAGAAGAGACTTTTGTTACTGCAGCTGCAAGTTGAGCAAATTGCATTCCATTGCCACCGCTCACCGCGTTCACCGGCAACAGATGAATATTGCTCTCGCCCATCGCGGACGAAGCGATGACCAACGAAGTGACTTCCGGAACAATCTCTTCTACATTTTGTGCCATCTGCACAATGATTGACACAGACGGATGATCTTGCAAATTGCGTCCAATAGCAGGGCCAAACAAGCCACTGCGCAATAGAAGAAGTGGAGTCCAAATTGCCCCTGCACACATGACGACGGCATCGAAATGCTCTTCAGTACCATTTGCCAAGGAAACACCCTTAGCCACTGCGCCCTCCATTAAGACCGCTTCTACTTTGCTCTGTGTGCGCACTTCAAGACGCTCTGCGGTATTTGCTTGACGCATGAGCGGAAGCACGTAGGCAGAAAAAGCATCGAGACGCTTGCCATCGACCTGCGAAAGCGCCACTGACCCTGCACCATCGGCACATGCAGTGCCGTGCTGCACTTCCCCTGCACCCATGCGCTGTGCAGCGTTCACCACGTCGTGAGAGAACCTCCCAAAGTGAAGCGCCCGCGACGAACCCATATGCAGACTCTGAAATTCTTGACGAACTGCACTCCAACCCCAACCTGCACAGCCATAGATGCGCTCCCATTGGTTGTAGTCATCTGGACACCCCCAGGTTTGCACCATCGCATTAATGGCCGAAGTGCCACCGACACCTTGACCACGCAAATAGGGCAATGCTTGCTCTCGAGCATCAGTCACAAAACCTGAATGATCAAGTAGTTCTTCTGCTTTCAGTGCATCGGAAAAACGCATAGAGCTGCGCGCAGAGTACACACTCTCAAGGCCCACGCCCTGCTCAAACAGAACTACTGTGCAGCCAGCACTCACCAAGCGGTGTGTAACAACACAGCCTGCTGGGCCAGCGCCCACGACAGCAATTCGTGACATAACGTTTATTTGCTGTCGGAAGGTTTCTCGGCCATGCGTCGAGCCGCATCGGCATAATGAAGTGCCGTGGGAAGCCCGTGTAGTGAGGCTCCACCATCAACACACAATGTTTGGCCAGTCACGAAACGCGCTTCGTCGCTGCAAAAAAAGTATGCAGCCTTAGCAATATCTTCACTTGCCCCCATGTGCCGCACTGGCGTGAGTTCAGTGAGAGCTTGAATGGCGTAGTCAACCTTAAAAACACGAGCAGTCATGGGTGTTTCAATGAGCCCAGCTGCCACACAATTGAACCTCACGCCCTTTGGGCCATACTCCACCGCCGCAATTTTGGTTGCATACTCAACTCCTGCTTTTGAACTTCCATACGCCGCCAAACCAACGGCTGGGCTATGTGCAGTTTGAGAAGAAATTGACAAAAAGGCACCGCCACCCGACGCCGCCATTGAGTTACCAAAATGCTGCATACAAAAAATGGCACCCGTAAATTGAACCGCCTGCATTGCAACAAGCTTCTCGGGAGTGAGTTCAGCTATTGGCGTACTTTGCTCATAGCCCGCACAGTTCACCGCAATATCAATTTTGCCGAAATCTTTTTCCACACTCTGAACTAGCGCCGCGATGTCGTCGTTGTTCGTAATATCGCACTGGTAGCCCTTACCGCCTACTGCACTTGCAGCAGCATTAACAACGTCTATGCGCCGCGCTGCAATGGCAATTTGTGCTCCTTCGCGATGAAGCCGCTGAACAATTGCCTCGCCGAATCCTGAATGTCCGCCAATGACAACCGCAACTTTTCCAGCCAATGTACCCATAGCGCTCCCTTACGTTTTCGCACGCCGCGATAGGGAACATCTTAAACCAACGAAGATTGCTATTGAATACCCAGCAGATGACCTGTGTCGTTGTAACGCACGAGCCTCCAGCGACCTGGGCGCACGTGCGCAATTTCCGTCACTGAAGTATTAACGGTATGCACTTCAAACTCTCCAGTTGGGGCAGCACGTAATGCATAGCGCAAACAGGTATCGATGACCCCTGCATGACATGAAATGACAATGGTCTCACCCGGATGCGCATCAACCACGCGCCGCAACGCAGACCCCACACGCAATTGAAAGGCCGCGACCGTTTCCCCACCTGGATATGTCTCGTCATACGGGTCGGTTTCCCAGTTGCGATGCCCAAACTTTTCTAAGAAATCGCTGTAGGGCATGCCGTCACACAACGGGCCTGGATCATGTTCACCAAACTCGGGGTCTGTAATGAGGGCCGGGTTACCTATGCCGTGAGCTATGAGTTGTGCGGTTTCTTGAGCACGAGCGAAATGGCTAGCAATGAAAACTGTTGGACAAAGCGAGTCGGGAACTTCTTCATTTTCATAAGCAAATCGTTTGCCTAGTGCAGTGGCCTGACGACGACCCAGGTCTGACAGCCCATTACAGGTGCGAAACCCGCCAATAATTTTGTCGACAGCTACTTGTGATTCACCGTGTCGAATAAGGATGACACGCGTTGAACTCATACCAACTTCTCGACGAAGGCCTCGAGCTGACGCAAGTTGCGACATTCATACACGCCATCGGTGTGGTTTCCGTACTCGCCAACAATGGAGTCACCAGTATTCCAATAAGAACGCGGTTCAGGATTCAGCCAATACACATTTTTTGCGCTCTTTTTGATTTCTTTTACTACCCAACTTTGTGCGGCGTGATAGTTGTTGCGCGCATCGCCGAGCAATAGCACTGTGGTTTTTGCATTTACATCGCGACCGTACTTTTCCCAGAATACTTCAAACGCGTGACCGTAGTCGCTGTGCCCATCGACCCACACCACATCGGCTTCGGTATTCACACGCTGAATGGCTTCAGCAATATCTTCGGTCGATTTGAAGTATTCCGTTACCTCATCGAGCCCGTCGATGAATACAAAAGAACGAACTTTAGAGAACTGACCCTGTAGGGCATACACCAACATCAATGTAAAACGAGCAAAGGCCGCCACACTGCCTGAAATATCGGCCACCACCATTAACTCTGGCTTTGACGGCCGGGGCGAACGGAACTTCGGCTCGGCTGGCACACCACCGTATGCCAAGGAATGACGTACGGTGCTGCGGAAGTCGAGTGGACCCTTGCGACCTTTACGACGTTTACGCGTGAGACGTGCTGCAATTTTTCGCGTTAATGGATACAACGCCTTTTTGAGATTTGCCATTTCATCGCGGCTGGCATGCATGAATTCAACATCTTCAGGAAGTGGCTTGCGCAGAGTCTTTGCCATTGCTTCTGCACCACGGTCAGCCACAAGTTTGCGGCGAATTTCAGCTTCAATTTCTTGCTTAAATTTTTCAATGCGACTTTCAATCTCATCTTTATTCAGGCGCTCTTCAAGATCGGTTAATGGTTCAGTCGCTGTTTCGCGTTGAGCATCTTGCAGTTTGTCGAGCATGCTTTCTAAGTCGAGGTTACGTAACGTGCGATAGAGGTAATAGGTTCCTCCTACGGGTCGACCCGGCTCCATGCCAGCGAAACGTTGCACTGCCTGACGCGCCATTGCGCGCATCATGGCCTGGTCGCCATTCATGAGTGCACGCATGAGGAGATTCATCATCTCTTCTTGCGTTAATGAATCCATGGCGCCACCGCCACCTTTGCCTTCACCTTGGCGCATTTGGTCTTGCATCTCACGCCAAAACTCATCGGGCGAGTCTTCATCTTTGATGGAATATTCAGGACCACGCAAAGAGAAATAGACCTCAAAAACAGTTTCGAATGCTTTCCAATGCGTAGAGTTCTTCACCAAAGTTGCGCCGAGAGCATACTTAAAGGCGTCACGGTCTTCGATGGGAATTTGGCGAATTGCCTCCATCGCATCGAGGTTTTCGGTCAGGCTGACGGGCAGACCTGCACTACGCAACTCCGCGACGAAACCTGCCATCAAATCGAGCATGTGTTGAAGTTCCTATTTGCCTGAAGACAATTCCTTCACCGCTTTGGCGATGTCGGTTTGATATTTGAGCAAAATATGCAATGTCTCTTTTGCCTGTTCGGCATCGATGTGTTCAATGCCCAAGAGCATCAAGGTGCGCGCCCAGTCGAGGGTTTCGCTCACCGATGGAGACTTCTTCAGGTCGAGCTGACGAATGTTACGAACAATGCGCGCAATTTGATCGGCGAGATGCTCTGTAATGCCTTCTACCTTGGTGAGCACAATGAGCTTTTCACGCTCAAGATCTGGGTAGTCAACGTGTAGGTACAGGCAACGACGCTTCAAAGCTTCTGATAGCTCGCGCGTATTGTTGGATGTAAGAAACACGAGCGGAATTTGCTTTGCAGTGATGGTGCCAAGTTCTGGAATAGACACTTGATACTCGCTCAAAATTTCGAGCAGCAATGCTTCCGTTTCCATTTCAACACGGTCAACTTCGTCAATGAGAAGAACTACTGGGTCTTCTGAACGAATTGCTTCCAAAAGTGGACGTGTAAGCAGGAATTCCTCACTGAAGATGTCGTCGTGGACATCGTTCCATGAATCGGTTTTCTT
>JABMMV010000033.1 GCA_013205145.1 bacterium | reverse complement strand
CTCCCTACCCCTATATGAATGATCTGTTGTAAGAGTACCCAAGAGACATAATGAGACATGGACTCGGACGGCAACATTCGCACCCCACGCGGGCTCTGCATCCCCGAGACCGCCCTTTCTTGGACCTTTGCCCGTTCTGCCGGCGCCGGTGGCCAAAACGTGAACAAAACCTCGAGCAAGGCATCGCTCACTGTTGCAACGCCACTCATCACAGGCCCTCGCGCCGCCCTTGCCCGGGTCCTTGCCGCCCACCCCGAGAGCATTCGTATTACCCAGCAAGTCAGTCGTAGCCAATGGAGAAACCGCCAACATTGCATTACTCAATTGGTCGAAATGATTGATACAGCCGCGGCACCACCAGCTCCCCCACGCCGACCCTCGCGGCCCACTAAGGGTTCTATTGAGCGTCGCCTTACCAGCAAGAAACGTGAGAGTGAGAAAAAGGGTCAGCGTCGCAAGGGAGACTGGGAGTAACAAGTACCGTAGAAGTCATGCCGAGTGACTTTGTCTTGAAATCAATGAACAACATTCACCGCGCCATTTTAAAGGTGAGCGGTGGACGCAAGGGGTGGGACGCCGGCAACATGCCCGTGTTGAAACTCACCACGGTGGGTCGCAAAAGTGGAGACAAGCGCGAAGTGATGCTTACTTCCCCACTGCAATTTGATTCCACAATGGTGATTGTGGCTTCACGCGGCGGCGACGAACAGCACCCTGCTTGGTTTCTCAATTTGCGCGACGAGCCACTTGTTGAGGTGGCAACCCAAGATGAGGCGAAGCACCAGCGCAGGGCACGCATTGCTACCGCCGATGAGCGCAACACCATGTGGCCACAAATTGTAGAGAAGTACAAAAACTATGGTGGCTACCAATCGCGCACTCAACGTGAAATACCGCTGATCCTTCTTGAAAAAATTGGTTAAGTCGTTTCATGTCTTCCCCCTATAAAGCAGTATGTTTCGACGTTGGCGGTGTACTGACGCATTCCATGGACTCCGTGATGCCAGCAAGCATCGCGGCATCTGGTGTTGATTTTGCGAAGCTTGCTCCTATTTTTATGGAGATGTTCGTTTCAGATAGCGACACCGACAACCCTGGGCATCAGCTAGAACGCGGTGAAATTTCCATAGATCATTTTGTTCACATCATGGGTGAAACTGGCCAAGAAATACGCAAGGTGCTTCATCCAGATTCTGAACACTTCATTATGCATAACCTCAAGCCAGCACTTGTCATGCATGAATTTGTACGCGAAGTACGAAGTGCGGGTTTTTCCACTGGCATTATTTCAAATGTCATTCGCGAATGGCTGCCGTGGTGGGTGGACTTTACGCCTCCGCGCGAACTTTTTGATGCGGTCTTGTATTCATGCAATGTTGGCTTACGCAAACCCAATACATCTATTTACTTGTCTGCAGCACAACAACTGAACTACCGACCAGAGGAAATTGTTTACCTTGACGATTTTCTACCCATGGTTGAGGCAGCACGAAAAGTAGGCATGAAGGTTGTTCACGTTACTGATCACGCTGCAGCAATTGCTGAAGCGCGTGAACTCTTAGGCTTGTAAAACTCAGCCTTTGCCGCGGATTTTAAGCGCTATGGTTTCGTGGTAACGATGAATTTTGCATTCGCGCTCCGACAAAATGTGCTCGGTGTATCCGCTTGATTTCTTTGTACGTGCAAGCTGGTCGTAAATAGCAATATCTTCGCCAACAACTCGCTTCAAGCCCGACCAGAGGTCTGCCATTCTCGCAAAATATGCAGCGTATTCCGGGTCGTTCATGTCGCCTGGGTAAATAATTTGCCAGCATAAAAAGCGCGTGCGATCGACATCGATTGGAATTGGGTTAAACACTTGAATGTGCTCGGGATTGCAGTTGAACACTGTGTTTGGGAAGACCGTGTAGTGGCAAATGGCATTCTGCTGGTGGTCGTACGATTCATCCCACTTATCAAAGTTCGTCGGACGCGGGACGAAGCACATGTAGTTATCTCCAACGAAGTGGAATGACGCTTTACGACATGCTTTTACAAATTCTGGCTCGGCATGATGCAGTTGAGCAACATGATAGATCTCATTAAACCCATCAATAATTGCCTTGTAGCTCACGGGAACATCCCACTCAAGCACATCATGCAAGATCATGTCTTCCATTTTGAATGCACCGAGGTCGGAAGAAATTTCCGGCCCGATTGATTCGATGAGCGAAGGTGCATCGTCTGGTCCGAGAAGGTTGATCCAGACCCAACCACCCCACTCGTCTGCTGCCACTTGCTTTGCGCGAACATCTTTGAGGTGCTCACTCGAGAAATCGTCACGCTCTGGTACGCCAACAAGTTTTCCGGTGGTGTCGTAGACCCAGCCGTGATAGGGGCAAGTAAATCGGCGAGCACCACAACCGGAAAGGTCGGTCACCATTGCTGGGCCACGGTGTTGACACACATTGTGAAAAGCGGCAAGTGAGCCATCTGGTTGCCGAGTGATGACAATGGTCTCACCATGACCTTCGAAAGTAATCCAATCGCCCGGTTCAACAACTTGCGCGGAACGGCCAGCAAGAATCCAATGTTTGGCAAGCACATGCTCGCGTTCTAGTTCATATTGCACAGGATCGGTATATGGGTCACGGCGCATTTTGGTCGGACCATAGTCGGGAACATTGTCGATCTGTGGCCCAAGTCGCGCTGGCAAAGATCCTCGTGTAGGCATATGAACCATTTGAAAACTCCTCCTGATTATTCCCGCATCACGTGGCGCCAACAGCACCACGTATTCATTCTGTCATGTTCTCAACAATAAATGCGGATCAGAATATTGCTGAAGGCCTTAACCCATAACGAAAGCACCTGACATTAAGTGTCAGATTTTCCGCTTGTCCTACAGCAAACGACCATTGTCGTGCAAATCCGCTCACGTGGCGCTACTATGTGCCCCGTCGCAGTTGTTCTGCGGTTCCATGGGTGCATTCCGGCGTCCGTGGCCTAGTCCCTCGGAGACCCCCCATGGCGTCGAACGCCTCTATTTCCTTTGCCCAACTTGGGCTTCATTCAGCATTAGTCGAATACCTCAACCACGCAGGCATTACGACCCCGTTCCCTATTCAAGAAGCCACGATCCCCGACGCAATTGCCGGCCGTGACGTACTTGGTCGTGGCCGTACAGGTTCTGGAAAGACCCTTGCCTTTGCTTTGCCACTTCTCACCCGTTTGGCCGAAAGCAATCGCCGCCGCCAGCCGAACAAACCCCGTGCCCTCATTTTGGTACCTACTCGCGAACTTGCGAACCAGGTCAATGAGGTCATCATGCCGTTGGCAAAAGCTCTTGGCATGTTCACCACCACCATTTACGGTGGCGTTGGCTACGGCGGACAACTCACCGCTTTGCGCAAAGGTGTAGACGTAGTTGTTGCTTGCCCAGGTCGCTTGGTTGACCACCTCAATTCACGCAACATCAACTTCTCTGAAGTAGAAGTAACAGTTCTCGACGAAGCCGACCACATGGCTGAACTTGGATTCTTGCAGCACGTTGAAGAAATTCTTCGCCAGACTCCTGAAGATTCACAGCGTTTGTTGTTCTCGGCAACTCTCGACCGTGGTATCGACCGTTTGGTGCGCAACTACTTGCACAACCCAGTCACACACGAAGTTGACTCAGAGCAGTCACCTGTTGATGCAATGGCTCACCACGTGTTGCACATTCGCAACGACGACCGCTTCGGAGTACTCAAAAGCCTGTGTGCAGCGCCTGGAAAGACACTTGTCTTTACACGCACCAAGCACGGTGCTGCCCGTCTTGCAGAACAACTGATGAAGGCTGGCGTTCCGAGCGTTGAGTTGCACGGCAACTTGTCGCAGGCTGCACGCGCACGTAACTTGTCTGCATTCTCATCTGGTCGCGCCGAGACTTTGGTAGCAACCGACATTGCCGCTCGCGGAATTCACGTTGATGACATTGCTTTGGTGATTCACGCAGATCCACCAGAAGAGCACAAGGCTTACCTGCACCGTTCGGGTCGTACCGCACGTGCCGGTGCAACTGGCACTGTTGTTACCCTCATGACCGACAACCAACGTCGCAATGTGCGCGCACTCACCAAGAGCGCAGGCATTGAGCCAACCACAACTCGTGTGACACCAGAAGACGACTTCCTAGCCGAGCTTGCCCCTGGTGAGCGCGTATTCCGTGAATCAAGCAGTATTGTTTTGCATGAAGAGCGTCTCGACTCATCACGTGGCGGCGGACGCCGTGATGGTGGTGGCGGCGGACGCCGTGATGGTGGTTCACGTGGTGGACGCCGTGATGGCGGTTCGCGCGGTGGCGATCGTGATCGTGCTCCTCGTTTTTCTGACCGGTCCGATGCACCACGTGCAGACCGCAATGATGGTCCTCGTCCAGAGCGCACAGAACGCAATGACGGCCCACGCCCAGAGCGCACCTTTACTCCTCGTAGTTCTGGCCCACGTGAAGGCGCACCTCGTGAAGGTGGATTCCGTGACCGTGGACCGCGCACTTCAGAGCGTTCATCAGCTCCCCGTGAAGGTGGATTCCGTGACCGCGGCCCGCGCACAGCAGGCCCACGCGATGGAGCACCACGCGAAGGTGGATTCCGTG
>JABMMV010000032.1 GCA_013205145.1 bacterium | reverse complement strand
AGGCCCGCGAAGCGACGACCAAGAAGGAAGTCTAAAATTTCTTGCTCCGTTTGCGCCGCCGCTACGTGAGGGCTTTGTGTGCCAGATGTGTGCATAAAGCGAGAAACATGCTCGCCAAATACGTCGTACTGCGCATTGGCATCGCCTGTTGCACGCAAACCTTGCGGATGCGTTTTGTACACGTGGTATGCCTCTAAGAATGCGCACATTGCTGCTTTCCAGTTGCACGGCAAGCGCTTTTTAATATGTAGTTCCACGTAGCGCTTCGAGAGATCCCATGCGCCTTGAAAATGGTTTGGCATCACGCCAAGGTATTCATGCAGCGGTTGAGCAGTGGGGTCAAAATTGACGAACACGAATCCGCCCCAAGTATCGACCAAAATTTCTGGCAGCTCTAGGTCGTCGTCAGACAAATGTGGGAAGTCCCATCGACAAGGCAACGATGCAATTTTACCCGAGGTAGACCACGCCCACCCGTGGTAAGGGCACGTGAACCTGTTTGCATTGCCTTGGTCACCAGGCGGCTTCAGTTGTGTTCCGCGATGCAAGCAAAAGTTATTGAATGCGCGAATTTTTCCTTGAGGGTCACGCACGAGAATGATGGAGCGTTGTCCAACGTCGTATACGTGGTAATCGCCTTCGTTGGGAATGTGCTCTTCACGGCATGCCCATTGCCATGTCCGCATGAAAACTTTCTCAAATTCCAATTCAGCAAATTCTTTAGAGGTGTAGCGATGAAATCCAATTGGTTCACTGCCGCGATAGCGGTATTCACTTTCCAACACCGGCGCCGGAACACCAGTTTCGTCGCGCAACACGAGGTCGCGGTAGCTCGGACCTGGGCAACGATGATCGCCGAAGGCAATATTGGGGTCTGGCAGTGATTGCTCCATAGAGACAGGGTAACGCATGCGTCAAGTGTCCCAAGAGGCACAGAAACCTTGGCTAAAGTACAAAAATGATCAAGAAATTTTTGGCACTTACCGTCGTTTTTCTCGTAGCAACCTTCCCTACGACCTGGCTACTCATGCTCTTCCTCGGCAATATCGGCACCCACGTTTCCTACTGGGGAACATTGCCGCTTGGCATATTGGGCTCAAGCCTGTTAGCAGGAGCCAGCCGCCCAAGCGGACACGGTCACTAAACCTTTAGTCGTCTCTTTTCCGACGCCCGGTCAGTTTTGCCAGCAAGAAGCCAATGAGCATTGACGTAATGACAAGAACGAAGAGTGGCAAATTTGGCTGAGCAAAGATGAGATTCATTTCGGTCTTGTCGCTGTTGAGCACCACAAAGAGCACAGCAATAATTGCTAGGAGCCCCCAACTCACCTGCTGAAAACTGATATTTGATTTTTCATCTTCTTTATCTGATTGATTCATATCGTTTCCTTTTCACCATGTGGCTCGTAACAATTACTACCAGCAAAAGCAACGACACAAAAGATATTTGTCTACCTGCTTGATTCAGTCCATCAGTCAGCGCACGATAAACGTGCATTGGCGT
This sequence comes from bacterium, assembly GCA_013205145.1. Classification (GTDB taxonomy): domain Bacteria; phylum Actinomycetota; class Acidimicrobiia; order Acidimicrobiales; family Ilumatobacteraceae; genus F1-20-MAGs119. The sequence continues at coordinate 1,002 of JABMMV010000032.1, read as the reverse complement.
GTCATTTCCTGCAGTGAGAGAGTTGCTGTAGATATTTTCGCATATTTTCACTGCTGCAATTACCAACGCCGCCCCGAGTACCCACGCTGCCGGCACCAACTTGGCGCCTCGCCATTTGTTGCGGCTTACATAAATAATGAGTACCGATAAGAGCAGTGCAAACAAGGGCAGCAGCGTTGCACTTTTTTGTAAAACATCTACCCATCCACGAATACTCTCGATTGTTTCGGGTTGAATGATCTCAATAGAGAAGTCACTACCAATAAATGAAATTTCCTCAAGGAAAGTTGCACCCTGCGCAACAAGTGCGTCGATGACGGCTTGAATGAATGACTGCAAACTCAACACTCCGGCAAGAACAGTATTTGCTACACCGTCACCTGTGAGCGCTTGCTTTATGGATATATGACCAAGCCGCGCTGCCCCACTCCAGAGTTTTCGAAACGCATCGCTATCGACCAACTTGTCGACCTGGCTGAGTACCAACTTTTGAAATGCAGCGTTCGTTTTTTCCGCTAAAAAGTCAAGTTGCCCTGGTAAATATGCGCCAAGACGGCCATCAATATTTACTGCAGCAACAATGGTTTGCGTCATTCTTTCAGACACTTCCACTTGTACAGCAGGGTCATCGGCAAGCGGGGCCACGGTTTTAACGAAGTAGTCGGTGTTCGTTACTTGCTTATTTGCCCACACCGCCACCGATGATAACAGCACGGCAACGACCAGCAAGACAGACAAAAAATATGGTGTGGCTCTTCTCATTGCTAATGCTGAATGGTCATGCCGCCGTCAACAACCACAACGGCCCCATTCACAAATGACGACGCTGGCATCGCCAAATTCAGAGTCATGTGTGCCACTTCTTCTGGTTCTCCGTAGCGCTTCAAGGGCACCTTGCGATGAGCATATTTTTCCTTCGCTTCACGGGGAATATCTGCAGTCATGTTGGTGTTAATGGGGCCAGGGCACACTGCATTTACCGTTATTCCATAGCGCCCCAGT
>JABMMV010000003.1 GCA_013205145.1 bacterium | reverse complement strand
TCGTCGAGCAGCAGCACATTGGGTTGTTCAACAAGTGTGAGAAGAAGTTGCAGACGCCGGCGTTCGCCACCCGACAATGTGTGAATAGGCGCAAACTGTGCATCGCCGTCGAACCAGAACTGGCGCATGAGGTTGTTGTCTTCAATGGAAGGCACACCCTTATCGCCAGTCACTGCATCGCGCACGCGCTGGTTCACATTGAGGTCGCGACCAAGTTGGTCGTAGTAGCCCACTTTCACCGTGCGGCCAGTTTCAATACGGCCAGTAGTAGGAGTGAGACGATCTGCAATGAGGTCGAGCAGTGTGCTTTTGCCGGCACCATTTGGCCCAACAATTCCTAAGCGGTCACCAGGTTCTAATTCGTGCGTGAAAGGAGAAAGCACCAACACGCCTTCTGCAGAACCGCTTGTTGCAGGCCACGAAAAACTTACGGCATCAAGTTCAACACCTTTTGAACCAAGACGTTGACTACCCAACGACAAACCAAGTTCGCCTTGCCGTGCTGCGGCTTCGGGGCGTTGGCTCACAATTGCTTTTGCTGCGTCTACACGTGCTTTTGGTTTTGTGGAACGTGCAGGTGCGCCGCGGCGCAACCATGCGAGTTCTTTGGTGGCCAAGTTTTTACGTACTTGCTCGTCGGTAGCTGCTTGAGCTTCACGCTCAATGCGTGCTGCAAGATACGCCGCATAACCGGAGCCCGCATGTTTGCCGAATGGAACATGCAAGTACGCCTTGCCGCGATCGATTTCTAAAACTTTTGTGGTGACATGGTCGAGCACGTGACGGTCATGCGTTACCAAAATGAGGCCGCCAGAAAAATTGGCGAGCCACTCTTCTAAATATGCAATTGCATCGAGGTCGAGATGGTTGGTGGGCTCATCCAAAATGAGTGCATCCCATTCGGCAACGAGAAGTTGCGCAAGTGCAACACGTTTTTGCTGCCCGCCAGACAGTTCATTGGTGGGCGAGTCGAGAAGTTCCGACATGCCAAGGCGGTGAAGTGCCGCTTCGCCTTTCCAACCTTCGCCAACCGCATCGCGCACGGAACCTTTGGGTAAAACGGGCAACTGAGGAAGAACGCCAATGCGCGTGCCACGGCCTGTGCGTACGACGCCGGCGTCGGGTTCAAGCTCACCGCTGATAATGCGCAACAAGGTGCTCTTGCCACAACCATTCAGCCCCACCACGCCAACGCGGTCGCCGTCGTTCAAGGTAAGTGAAACATCGGCAAAGAGGGGTCGGTTCGGCCGCGAGGCTTTTAAACCTTGGGCATCAATCAAAATCACTGGCTCAGGCTAAGGGCTGGAGCGCAAGAGCGGGGGGTGACTAGCACAAGGGGCCTGAAGGTTCTAGTCTGAACATAGATTTACTGAAAGAGGAATACCATGACTCAGCACCGCAAAAACTCATTGATTGTTGCCGCTTGTGCGACGCTGACGCTTGGTGCGGTACTCACCGCTTGCGGCGGAGGAGATGGCCGCACCCGTAACGCCGAAGTCACCACCACGCTCGACGAAAACGGCAATGCTCCAAGCACCACGTTGTTCGATTGGCAGGCGGGTTCAAGTACCACAGTGGGTGAAGGTTCAACCGATTCCACAGCGCCCACACAAAGTTCGGAACCAGAAAGCGTTGACACCACCATTGCGGGTGAGACCACAACAACTGCTGCAGATGTTGCTAGTAGCCAAAATGTTATTTCGTCTACCGATGCTACAGATGGCGATGCTTTTGGCGGAGCAGTCGCATTATCGGCCGACGGAAAGACTCTTGCGGTCGGCGCACTGTATGCCGATGTAGGTGGTAGCAAAGATCAGGGTTCGGTCACCGTGTTTGGTCGCTCCGGAAAATCTTGGGTGGAAGAAAAAGTTCTTGTTGCAGAAAATGGCAACGCAGAAGATTGGTTTGGTTATTCAGTGGCATTGGCAGCCGATGGCAACACACTTGCTATAGGGGCGGTGTATGCCGATGTAAATGGCAATACAGACGAAGGCGCTGTGTCGGTGTTTGCGCGTAGTGGTGGTGCATGGGCGTTGCAGAAAACATTGAGTATCTCTGGTGGTACTGCTGGCGATCTCTTTGGCTATGCCGTGGCATTATCGGCCGACGGCAGCACGCTTGCTGTAGGAGCCATTAGCGACGATGTCGAAGCAAATGTCGACCAAGGCTCTGTATCGGTCTTTGCCCGCACCGGGTCTGCATGGAAAGAACAACAAGTCATCACGCTCGACAACGGAGCCGCAAGTGGCAACTTTGGCTGGTCGGTTTCACTTTCTACCGATGGCAACACGCTCGCTGCTGGTGGGCCAAACCAAGGTGCAGGTAAAGCTGCTGTGTTTATTCGCAGCGGTGGTGCCTGGTCGTAGTTTTTACGCAGTAAGAGGTTTTGCTAATCGCACCTGAGCAAGTTGCTCGGGTGCGGCTAAGCCAGTCATTGCAACCTCGTAATCGGGCAATGCATACACTTCGCCGTCGTCGGTAATCATGATGAAGCGGTCAAACTGTGCAAGAAAAGTACGGTCGTGGCTCACGGCAATAACTGTGCCTTCAAACCCGTCTAGTGCACGCTCGAGTGCTTCAGACGACTCAATGTCAAGGTTGTCGGTAGGTTCATCAAGCAACAACACATTGTGACCAGCAAGTTCGAGCGACAAAATTTCTAAGCGTGCTTTTTGCCCACCAGACAACGTTTGGAATTCTTGGCGAGCGTTGTTGCGTAGGCCGTAGCGCGCAAGTGCACGCATTGACTTTTCTTCTTCAACGAGTTTGTCGCGCACAATGTCGATACATGTGCGGCCTCGAAACTCTGGGCGGTCGTTAATTTGAGTGAACATTCCCACTGAAGTGCGCGGGCCAAAAGTAATTGTTCCGCTCAAGTCTTCTTTTTTACCGAATAATGCATTGAGTAGGTGGGTTTTCCCTGTTCCATTTGGCCCAATGAGACCGACGCGCTCTCCAAAGTGAACTTCTTCGGAAAAAGGAAGAAAGAGGCTGCCAATAGACACTTCTTCAAACTTCACTACACGTCGAGCAGAGTCGGCACCGCGAAAGCGAACGTGAATGTGTTGGTCGGGAACGGGTGGCGGAGGTGGGCCAGCAGCAACAAATTTCTCCCAGCGTGTTTCGGCCCCGTTTGCCTTTGTCGCATTCTTAAAGTTTTGCGCGGCGCGCTGTTTCATTATTTTCATGTGATGAAAGAGTCGACGCTCTTCATCGTTCCAGCGCTTGAGGTCGTCACCAAGTAGTTCTTGTCGCTTGGCGCGCGCATCGGGGAATGTGACATACGAACCGCCGTGGCTCCAACATCCGGACCCTTCGATAACAATAATTTTGGTGGCAACACGTTCTAAAAGTGTGCGGTCGTGGCTCACCATGAGAATGGTGGAGCGACATTTTTTAATTTCCTCTTCAAGCCAGCCGCGTGTGGGAATATCGAGGTAGTTGTCGGGCTCGTCAAGAAGAAGTACGTCAGCACCAGAAGTAAGAAGTAGGTCGAGCACTAAGCGCTTACGCTCGCCGCCGGAAAGTTCCGACACCAAGCGCCGCGAGAAATCGTCAACAGGGGTTTTCACACTGCGCTGCGCTGCTGCTTGCCAGTCAGACTCCAATTCGTATCCGCCAAGGTCGCCCCAATCACCAAGCGCTGTGGCATAACCCATGCCGTCGTCAGCGCCGTCGGCTAGTGCTTTTTCTGCTGCAATGAGAGCGCGACCCGCAGTGCGCAAATGTTTTGGCGCTACTTCAACAAGCATTTCTCGCAAGGTGTCGTTGGGGTTCGACATGCCCACTTCTTGGGTCATGGTGAGCATGGTGCCATTCACCGTGTACTCGCCATCATCTGCTTCAATCATCTGCGACAAGATCCGCAATATGGTGCTTTTCCCTACGCCATTAGCGCCCACGATGGCTGCATGCTCACCAGGTGCAACTCCAAAGCTGACATCGAAAAATAACTGATCGGCCCCGGGTGGGGCATAGGCCAACTCTGAAACGACGATGCTGCTCACTGGAGTATTCTTGCCGACGTAAGGGGTTCTCACACTTTTTTACACATATTGAGTCGGGGGGCAAAATATGACAACACCAATTTCAATGAGCGATGTCTCAAGCGAGTGGCTCAGTTCTGTTTTAGGGAGCGATGTCACACTTCTACGCAGTGAACCTGTGGGTGCAGGTGTCGGGTTTTTAGGGCAACTGTCACGTGTTCATATTTCGGCCGCACATTTACCTGAAACGCTCATTGTGAAGTTGCCGACCACAGACCCGGGTGGGCTCATGATGGGGGAAATGATGGGCGTGTGGGAACGTGAGCATCGTTTTTACACAGAAGTTGCTTCTCGTATTACTGCAATGCGTATTCCGCAGTGTTTTTATTCAAGTGCGAACCCATATGTCTTAATTCTGGAAGACATGTCGCCAGCACAGTCTGGTGACCAAGTACTTGGCCCCACTGCACAACAAGCACGCGATGCTGTAGATGCTGCAGCGCGTCTACACAGTTCCTGGTTCAATACACCAGAAGTTCATGAACTCACATGGATGCCCGATATCTCTGACCCAATGACAGCAACGGTTGGCGAGATGTTTGCTATTGGTTGGCCAATATTTTTAGAGCGTTATGAAAGTACATTGCCACCTCGTGTTTTACGGTGGTGTGAAGAATTCGCACCGCGTATTACACAGTGGATTGGGTCGTATTCAGCGTGGCCTGTCACTTTGTGTCACGGTGATTATCGACTCGACAATATGTTCTTTGGTGCCGATGGAACATTTGGTCTCATCGATTGGCAAATGGCGATGCGCGCGCCGAGCACAACAGATTTGGTGTACTTCATTGGCACAAATTTGCCGACCGAAATGCGTCGAGAGATGCAAGACGAATTAATACAACGTTATGTAGATGGTCTAGTAGAGGGAGGCGTACCAAGTGAGTGGGCAAATGCAGACAAAATTGTGCGCGGCCTCACCGAGGGCGTGCTTTTTTATTGCACATCATTTGGGGCCAGCATCCTTACTTTTGACCCGGCAAACGAACGCGGCGCAGCGCTGATGGACTCACTAGTACGACGAGCGTTTAGTGCCGCCGATGATTTGTCGGCTGGCCATGTATTTGGCTTTGCATAGCTTTTAGTTGGCGACGCTTGCGTCGATCCAGTTGCCATGGAAACCAAATGGCACGCGTGGCAAATGCACGCTCGCAACGGGCTCTTGGCTCATGGTCTTCGCATCAAAAATAACAAAGTCGGAAGTGTTCTTTGCTTTGTCGAATACGTAGGTCATGAGATAGCCGTCGTCTTCTGATGAAGGGTTCTCTGCTGGTACGAATACTGCCTCACCTGGTGAGCGACCTTTGCCAAGTTCAATTGATGTGCGAGCGCCAGTGAAGCGGTCGTATTTGATAATTGCGCCCGGATCTTCAAGGGGCGAATCAGAGCCACCAAGTTCTGGTGCAGACATTTCATAACCGAAGCGATGCTTGCGACCAATCACAGAATCGGCAACGCGTGGGAACTCACCTGGGCGATCGTCTACTTGCTCTTCAGACACTTTGCCTGTTTTGGTGTTAATGACCCAACGCCACAGAACTGGTGGTGGGAAATCCATGGCACTGTCGCGCCAAATATGTGAGAAGCGGGCAACGTCGATGACGATGTTGTCGCCTTCTTCATATGAGTTCATGGGGTGAAAGACGTAGCAAGGATTGATGTCGAACCATTTCACATCGGCATCGGCACCATTGCGTGGCATCACACCAAGGCGTGCGGGGTAGTTGTCGTCCCAGTGAATAGGGAGCTCGCCACGCATTGCCATGTCAAGGTCAAACACTGCAGGCAGGTCCATAAAAATGACGTAGTTCTCGGTGACGTTGAAGTCGTGCATCATGGTGGGCCCGCCCACAGTGATGACAGTGTTCTGCACCATTTCACCAGTTGGCGACACACGCAGGTAAGTGAGGTATGGCTCGAGGAAGTAATAACCAAAAGCAAGCATTTCGCCAGTGAGTGGGCAGACCTTGGGGTGAGCAGTAAAGGAGCCAGTGAGTTTGCCGTTGTAGTTTGTGGGCCCAACTGTGTTCAAGTCGCCGTCGAGTTCGTAAGGAAAGTGTCCTTCTTCAAGAGCAAGAAATTTTCCGGCGTGACCAAAAATGTGCGTGTTGGCTTTCGACATTGCCATGTCGCCAAGACCGGTGTCCATGTCGAGAATGTTGCGTGATGGGTCGGTGATGTACGGGGTTTGCACGTAACGGTTGCGGTACCACTGTGCTTTTCCTTCACGCAAACGCACACCATGAATCATGCCGTCACCAAGAAATGGATGATCGCTCATTCCGGTAATGGGGTTTGCGCCATTGCGCAAATAACGGCCATCTAGATGTGCGGGAATGGTGCCGGTGACTTTGAGGTCGGTGAGCGTGAGTTCTTCTTGAACTGGTGCTCCGTTGCCACGTAAATGCGGTGGAACACCTTGTGCAGAAACATTGTCAATAACAGCCATTGCGGCCCCCTTGGTTACCAGCAAGATCCCCCATGGCCTTGCTAATTGTTTACGTTAGTCGCAAAATTATGGTGTAACTACAACGGTATTTTCTGGGTCGACAACCGTCGCTTTTTTCACGACGCCGAATGATTCTCCTGCAAGTTCTAATGCCGCGGGGTCAGAAGAAGGAAGAACTTTGCCCTTGATGGTGAGAGCCACAGGCAGGGTGGTGTACCAGCGACGAATGTTTTTTACCTTGCCGCATACGGCTAAAACGCCTTCGAGCACGAAACGCGTTGCACCAAGTTTCACGCAGATCCACGTTTGTTGCTTGGAGATGGGATACAAGACTTTTCCTGCTGCGGTGATGGTGCAAATGTAAGGTGTGCCTGACATCGTTTTTGCTTCACCGGCGCTTTTACAAGTGGTGCCAGTTGCAATGGTTGCATTGCGCACAGCACCACTTTCTTCGTTGCCGCAACTGGTGATACCTGCAGTAAGCGTGGCGCAGATGGCAACGAGGGAAACCACACGTAGTGGGTGCCGCCGAACTGTACGGGTATCTTTAGAACTGAACATGATTTCACTCTAGGTGGAAATGGGGGCAATGGGTAGTCAGGCCGGCGGTGGGATAATTCGACCTATATATAGAGTGAACAAAAGGAGAGTGCGATGACGACCTCAGCGGTTCCCATGGAACAAGCAGTTCAGGCAATTCGGCCCACCGATACCCTTGCGGTGCCCTTGGGGCCAGGCGTGCCAGGAGCCTTTTTACACGCTCTGGGTGAACGCACCGACTTCCTTGACCTGCGGGTATCGGGAGCCCTGCTTCCCGACTTATTCGCACTCTTCATGCAACCAACCGTACATTTGCAGAGCGGATTTTTCGGGCCTGCCGAGAGGTTTCTGCGCGACAGTGGCGCCGATGTTGACTTTGTTCCTGCCGACTTTCGCCGCTTTGCTCCTGTACTCGCGCGCAAAAAACCACGCGTGCTGGCAGTTGCTGGAGCAATTCCTGTTGATGGATGGGTGAGTTTGTCGCTCCATGCTGGTGCGATAACCGATGAAATAGAAAAGGTCATTGCCGACCCCGAGCGAGTGCTCATTGTGGAAGTGAGCCCACACTTTCCACGTACTTTTGGTGCCGATAAACGTGATGGAAAATATGCGCACCGCGTGCATGTAGACAACATCAATTATTTGGTGGAGTCAGATCGTGAACCACTCAATTTGGCCGATGTTGTTCCTTCGGAAGCCGAAATGAAAATTGCCGAAATTGCAATGCAGTACATTCACGACGGATGCACATTGCAAACAGGCATTGGTGGCGTGCCGAACCATATTGCAACACAACTCGCTGCGGGTTCTGGTGGTGACTATGGAGTGCATTCGGAAATGTTCACGTCGGGTTTAATGCGTTTGCACATGTCGGGAAAAGTTACGAACAAAAAGGGAACCGAGTTCGATGGATTCTCGGTCACCACTTTTGCAGCAGGAACTCCCGACTTGTACACGTGGTTGCATAACAACAACGATGTTCGTTTCTTGCCAGTTGATGTGGTGAACTCTCCGGAAATTATTGCGCAAAATCGCAACATGGTGGCCATCAATGGTGCAATGGCTGTTGATCTTTCAGGGCAAGTCATTGCCGACTCCATTGGCGGAAAACAGTTTTCCGGCATTGGTGGGCATGAAGATTTTGTTGCTGGCCCGGGGCTCAGTGTGGGTGGGCGCAGTTTGGTTTGTATGCCTTCAACGACCGTGGTGAAAGGTGAAACAGTGTCACGCATTTTGGGTCGACTGCCCGAAGGTTCTGTGGTTACAACGCCACGCCATCAAGTAGATGTAGTAATTACAGAATTTGGTGCGGCTGAGTTATCGGGGCTTTCTATTGCCGAGCGATCCCATGAACTTGCCCGCATTAGTCACCCAGATTTTCGTGATCAGTTGTTGTCCACTGCCGACGTGTGGCCTGCCGACTAGAACCTTGGCGCTGTGCGCACTAGTTTTCAGTTGTGCCCGTACTCATTCGCCGTATTACTGATTGCCCCACAGAGAGTTGGGAAGCGCCTGCGGTGGAGTGGTGGACCCTGGTGAGTGGCGACCGCACTGCGAGTAATCAACTGACGGCTGGCATTGCAGAGATTCCTGTGGGGGCAGATGCACCAGAACGAGGCCACACGCACGATGCTGCGGAAATTTATTACTTCATTAGCGGTGCTGGCTATATGAGCGTCGATGGTGAAATTGCTCGTGTTTCAGCTGGCGACACCGTGTTCATTCCTGAAGGCGCGGAGCATTTTGCCGCCAATGATGGCTCTGAGCCTCTGCGCCTTTTTTATGTATTCGCGCGTGACGCATTTTCCGATGTGCACTATGAATTTCCCGGTTCTGGCTCCTGAGGCGAAATATCCTGCCCTGACGGGACATTTATCTTTTTTTCATTTAGGTTCAAGATGTCGGCAAGTATGCTGAAAGAAGGAACTATGAAAATCGCATCCTCCCGCTCATATTTCGCCCGTGTCACCAGTTTTGGGCTCGCTGGCGTGCTTGGAACATCGCTGCTCGTCACACTCGTGCCTTCTCAAGTGGTAACAGCCGCCGCACCTGCCGGCGAGTACATCGTTACCTTCGATTCTGCGAGCAACTTGGGCAGCAAAGTGCGCAAGGAAATGCAGATGGGTAATGCCGTCACCAATATTTTTACTTCAGCTGCCGATGGGTTCGTCGCCACTCTCGATTCTTCCGACGTTGCGCGACTTCGCAATGACTCCGATATTGCATCAATTGAACTCAATAAAGTCATCCGGCTTGTTGACGACACTCCTGGCGTTGACGCGTTAGCAGTTGCTGGCGGTCGATATATCGTTCGCCTGAAATCCACTGCATCGTTCTCGATGGCGGCGTCAATTGCCAGTGAGGTTGGCGCAACCAACGTCATGTCGTTCCGTAATGTCTTCACAGGTTTTGCTGCCGACTTGTCGGCCACTGCAGTTACTGAACTCACTGCAAACTCGAGTGTTGAATCTATTGAACTCGATTCCATTGTTTCTATTTCCGCCGATCAAGCCGACCCCACGTGGGGCTTAGATCGCATTGATCAGCGCAACTTGCCACTGAACAATACGTATTCATATGCCAACTCAGGCACTGGTGTGACCGCCTATGTTGTTGACACCGGAATTTTGGCTACACACAGCGAGTTCACTGGTCGTATTGCGGCAGGTTTTACCTCTATCTCCGATGGACGCGGTACCACCGACTGCCACGGACACGGAACGCATGTTGCAGGCACCGTAGGTGGTACAACATTCGGTGTTGCAAAGTCAGTAACGCTTGTTCCTGTTCGCGTCATGTCGTGCTCAGGTAGCGGGTCTACCTCAGGTGTTATTGCTGGTATCGATTGGATTATCGGCGACCACCAAGCAGGAGTTCCTGCAGTTGCCAACATGAGCCTTGGTGGCTCTTCGTCTGCTGCTTTGAATGCAGCGGTTGCCCGCGGCATTACCGATGGCGTTGTGTTTGTGGTGGCAGCGGGAAACAACAACGCCAACGCGTGTCGTTACTCGCCAGCTAGTGCGCCAGGTGCGGTCACCGTCGGAGCAACTGGCGCAACAGATGCTCGCTCATCATTTTCAAACTACGGCTCTTGTCTCGACATTTTCGCCCCAGGTCAAGGAATCACTTCCTCAACAATTGGTTCCGATACCGCTCTCGCAACGTGGTCGGGTACCTCAATGGCATCACCACACGTTGCAGGTGTTGCAGTGCTTTTGCTTGCAGAAACTCCAACAGCAACTGCTGAATCTATTTCACAGGCCCTTGTGCTTAATTCCACTGCAGGTGTTGTAGGTAATGCTGGAAGTTTGTCACCGAACAAATTGTTGTATTCGGGAAGTCTTGTGGCTGCACCCGTGGTTGTTCCTAGTGCGCCTCGCTCGTTAGTTGGGGAGGCTCGCAATGCATCGGTTGCATTGTCGTGGTTTGCCCCTAGCACCAATGGTGGAGCAGCCATTAGCGACTATACGGTCGAGTTCAGCACCGATGGCACCACATGGACTGTTTTTGACGACGG
>JABMMV010000031.1 GCA_013205145.1 bacterium | reverse complement strand
CATTGAGAGCGCGCGAGAAATCAGACGTTCGTTGAACGATTCCACTCGGCTCATCTCTTCTTGGTCTTCGCGGCTGACCACGACAACGACATGGAAGTTGCCGTCACCAACATGTCCAACAATTGGTCCCAGAATTCCAGTTGCTGTGATGTCGGCATGTGTTTCGGTGATGCAGTCTGCAAGAACCGAAATCGGCACGCAGACATCAGTTACAAAGATCTGCCCGCCAGGACGTTGTGCTCGTATTGCCCACGCCGCATCGTGTCGAGCCTGCCAGAGGGCAGTTCGTTGGGATTGATCTGTGCTGGACGTGAATCCAGTGCCGCCATACTCAGCAAGAATTGAACCAGCGAGTGCGACTTCGTGGTTGACTACGTACTCAGATCCGTGGAATTCGAGGAGGAGCATGTTTTCCTCGAGCAGGGCAGTGTTCGAATATGCGTTTACCGCTACTACAGCAGCTTTATCTATCAACTCAATGCGGGCAACACCCACGCCAAGTTGGATTATTGCGGTTACTGCCGAAACGGCAGAGTGTAAATTGGAAAACTGCACAGTGGCGGCTGCAGTGCACTCAGGAACTCCAAAGAGTTTGAGGGTGATTTCGGAGATGACTCCCAATGTGCCCTCCGAACCGATGAAGAGGTGCGTGAGGTCGTAGCCGGCAGACGTTTTGCGTGCTCGTCCACCAGTTTCGATGATGGTTCCATTTGGAAGCACAACTTTCATCGAGAGAACAAGCTCTCGCATAGCTCCATATCGCACTGTGGTCGTCCCAGATGCTCCTGTAGCAGCCATGCCGCCGATGGTTGCATCTGCGCCTGGATCAACTGGGAAAAACAGACCGAACGGCACCAATTCTTTCGCTAGTTGTTTTCGGAGCATTCCGCTTTGAACGGTGCAGTCAAGATCATCGCTACTTATTCGCAACATCTTGTTCATTCGAGACATGTCTAACGACACTCCGCCGTAAAGTGCATTTACATGACCCTCGAGAGAAGTTCCTACTCCAAACGGGATAATTGGTAATTGATGACGGGAACAGATCTTCAAACAATCTGAGATGTCTTCAGTGGATTCGACAAATACAACGATGTCAGGTGTACCTGGAATGTGGAAGCTTTCATCGTGGGAATGTTGTTCTAAAACATCACTTCCACGAGTCGCCTGAGATCCGAATCGCGTCTCAATCTCGCGAAGACCGGCGTCGCGAAGATTTTTGGTATCACCAGAATTTGAATCAAGCAATACCGACGAAGACATTTCAGTAACTGCCTACGTGGGGTTCAGTCGACTGCCAAGCTGCATCCAAAAGGTTTACTGTTGTATTGAGGTGGTCACGAAGTGCTTCTGCTGCAAGAATATGATCGCCATTTGAAAGTGCGTCGACTATCGCTATATGTTCGTCCTCTGCAGCATCATGACGAATCTGCAAAGAAAGTCGTTGGTAACGTTTAGAGTGCATCCAGAGTCTTTGAATAATCTGTAAGCGTCGTTCTGAATTGCAATGCTCATAGATATAGAAGTGAAAGTCCTGATTGAATTGAACTATCAAGTCTGATTTGCCTTTAGTTTTACTCTGTGACATTTTTTTGATAAGTAGATTGAGTTTTGTAATATCTGATTTATCAAACGATCTCGACTGTGCAACAGCCTCAGTTTCCAACTCAATTCGAAGTTTGTAAATGTCATGCAAGTCGGCAAGGGTTAACGGTGTTACCCATGCGCCACGGTTGTGGCGGAAGACGATAAAACCTTCGGCTTCGAGAATCCTCAGTGCTTCCCGGACAGGAATAAAACTGGTACCACAGCGTTCAGCGATCAATTTTGGGTGGATTTTTGAGTCCGCAGGGTATATATCCGTAAGGATTCCTTGTCGGGTGTGTTCGACGACTAGCGCGACTGAGCTGTCGTTGGCCTTATCGAGCTTTACTGGAATTCTTCCTGTTTTTTCGGGGGTTTTAGTGGGCATGCCGTAAATGCTATATCATTTATCCATTGCTACAACTAATTGAGCCGGGGATTTATCTTGTTTACATTGAGCCAAAAGGGACTTCTCGTGCATGTCGACGACGCCCTTGGTGGCGAAATTACCCAGATTGATTTTGATGGAATCGACCTGCTTGCATACAGCGATTGGGCCAAACCCCAAGAAATAGTGCTAAATACACTTCTGAGTCCTTCCCGTCAGTCATGGCTAGCAAATTACCGCGGAGGGTGGCAGCTTCTGGTACCAAATGCAGGATCTGAGTGTGAGGTCGACGGAGTGAGTCATCCATTTCATGGGGAGTGGTCTAGAACGCACGTTTCAATTGTTGAACGCTCGGAGGTATCTGTTCGGATGCGCGCAGCGATGCAGACGTCAATTGTTGTGGAGCGGGAAATCAGTCTTGAATCTGATCCTGCACGAATCAAGTTGACTACCACTCTGAAAAATGAGTCTGATAAATCACACTCATTTATCTGGGGGGAGCATCCAGCCTTTATTGCACAGCCAGGTGATCGGATTGACTTACCATCAGCATCCGTATTTGATTCGGCTGGTGTAAGTCTCGGGATTTGGCCCGCATCGCATGGTGCAAGTTCGCTAGATGTAGTTTCAGCGGATTCGCCGCACGAGAGCGTTCACTACGTAACAAACTTGAGTAGTGGTTGGGCAGCACTTCGTCGGTCCGAAGTAGGAGTTGCATTGGCATGGGATTCGCGAGATTTTCCGCATGTGTGGTTATGGCGAGAAAACGGTTCGCCTGGTTTCCCATTTTTCGGACAGGCTTCGCTCATCGCTATTGAGCCAGCATCAACTTGGCCAGGCATGGGGCTTGGTGAAGCGCGCAAGAACGGGCAAGCGTTTACTTTGTTGCCTCGCGAGTCACGATCAACCGTCGTAACGATGGTGCCATTCGTAGAAACGAAGTTCCCGGTGTGCAATGTCACCGTTGGTGGTCAGATAGATTTCGCATCGTGACTCTAAAACGTGGAGTTCGTCATTTCAAAGGGTTTCCAACTTCGAACAAGAGTGTCGGCTGGTCAATATTTGACCACGACGTTTTGATGCCAACGGCTGTCTTATTGCAATCAGCAATTGCCAGTAATAGTGCACTCTTTGCCAAGTTTTGTGGAGAGCATAATATTTCGTTCGCTCCGCATGGAAAAACAACGATGTCGCCCGAGTTGTTTGACATTCAAATGCGTGATGGAGCTTGGGGAATAACTGCAGCAACTGCTTTTCAGGCTAGAACCATGATTGAACATGGTGTGCCACGAGTCTTGATTGCCAATGAAGTTGTTGCACCGGGAGACATTGCATGGGTTGCGCAAGCAACGCGTCAGAAGCACGAAGTTATTTGTTGCGCTGACTCAATGCAGGCCGTGCAGATACTTGAAGATGGTCTTACAGGTTTACTTCGGGGTCGGAAGGTTTCGGTATTGGTCGAACTCGGCGTGATGGATGGTCGCACTGGTGCAAGGACTATCACTGAGGCACTTGAGGTGGCTCGAGCTGTTGTTGCATCAAGTTCACTCAAGCTTGTCGGAGTATCGGGTTTTGAGGGAATCATCTCAGAGAGCCAGACTCAGACAGCCGAGCAGCGTGTTGACAATTTCTTGGATGGTTTACGTGGCTTAGCGGATGCAATGATCGCCGAAAATCTCTTTCACGGCGTGAGTGAAATTTTGATCAGTGCTGGTGGAAGTGTTTTCTTTGATCGTGTTGCCACAAAGCTCGTGGGCCGGAATTCGGCAATTTCAGAGCGAATTATCATTCGGAGTGGTTGTTACCTGAGCCATGATGACGGAGTCATTGATCAATTGTCTCCGTACGGTTCTGCCTCTCATGTGTCAGGGGATGTGTTTCGAGCCGCATTAGAAGTGTGGGGTGTCGTTTTGTCTCGACCAGAACCGAGTCGTGTAATTGTTGGTAT
>JABMMV010000030.1 GCA_013205145.1 bacterium | reverse complement strand
GGGTAACGGAATGTATGGCATTTCCAAAGCAGCTGTTTCACACTTAGTGCGCCAATTCGCTCTTGAGTGGCGGCGCTCAAACATTGCGGTCAATGAAATTCTTCCTGGCCCAGTGCGCACGCCAATGGCTGGCTTCCCAACACTCGACGCAAACCCATCATCACAGTTTCTTGATTACATCGAAAAAATGGGCGATTGGTTGAAAGACCCGAGCGATGTTGTTCCTATTGCGCGTTTCATTGCCACCATGCCAGTTAATGGCCCAACGGGGCAGAGTTACAACTTGGGTGGACGCCTGGCAGGGAACTAGCCACCAGTGAAACTTGAAAAATATGCACCAGCACTTTTTGTGTTGTTGTGGAGCACGGGTTTTATTGTTGCGCGCTACGGAACACACGATGCCGGCCCATTTACCTTTTTAGCCATTCGACTGTTGTTGGCAGCGGTTGCTTTATGGATCATTGCTGTTCTTACCAAAGCCCCAAAACTAGAGCGCATTCATATTGCCCCAACAGTTGTGGTGGGTGTTTGTATGCACGCGCTGTATTTAGGCGGAGTGTTTTTTGCGGTGTCGCAAGGTTTACCCTCGGGCGTGAGCGCACTCATCGCTGGGTTGCACCCAGTACTCACGTCGTTTGTTGGTAATTGGGTACTGAA
This sequence comes from bacterium, assembly GCA_013205145.1. Taxonomy (GTDB): domain Bacteria; phylum Actinomycetota; class Acidimicrobiia; order Acidimicrobiales; family Ilumatobacteraceae; genus F1-20-MAGs119. The sequence goes on along the minus strand of JABMMV010000030.1, from coordinate 2,036 downwards.
AGAAAAGTTGAGACCATTGCAGTGGTGCGGCATTGGTCTTGGGGTTCTTGGTGTTATTGCTGTGCTCATCGACCGGCGCAACGCACATAGTTCAGGAATTACTGCGCTTGCTATTACGGCGATGGTTGTTTCAATTATTGGCATGGCATCGGGAACAGTGATTCAGCGAGCACGTGGACGTGCCATGCCACTTTTACGTGGAACGTCACTGCAATATGTTGTTGCTAGTGCGGTCATGTTTGTCTTAGCTGTAACCAATGAGCATTGGCAGTTTCATTCCACTGCACGCGTGTGGTTTTCATTAGCGTGGGCAGTAATAGTGCTTTCTATTGCCGCCGTGCTCATCATGATGGTGCTGCTCAGCAAACATGCAGCAGCCCGTGTAAGTAGCTTGTTTTTTCTGACCCCAGCATTGAGTACCATAGAAGGCGCAATTCTGTTTAGTGAACGCCTGGGTGTGCTCGCAGTGCTTGGCTTAGCGGTAGCACTATGTGGTGTGTGGTTGACGATGCGCACACCTGAAAGTGCTACACCTCTAGCGAAGTAAGGTCTGGCCCCAAAATAATTTCACCAGAGAAGTGTTGTGCTGCAAGTGCACGCCACTCTTCTTCGGAGCCAGGCTGCATTGTTGGAACATAGTGCGTGAGCATCAATTTTTTTACACCATTGCGTGCTGCTGTGTCGCCCGCTTGTTGCACAGTTGAGTGATAATCGAGAATGTCTGTGAAGCGTTCTTCAAGCGGCGGAACAAATGCGGCAAGTGTACGAACAAGGTCTTCGCGCAAAACAGTTTGCACGTACACATCGGCGTTGTGCACCAGCGCATCAAGTTCGGCACACGGAATAGTGTCGCCAGCAAGCGCGGCAACTTTTCCTCCGTGCGTAATGCGATATCCAACAGTTGGCGAAACGGGTCGGTGGTCGGTGCGGTGCACTTCAAGTGAAACATCACCCAATTGAAAAGTGTCGCCCGGTGCGACTTCGCGAACATCAAGAACTAACCCAGGCCCTTCGCGTAAGTCGCGATGATGATCGAGGCGGTAACCCTCGTCGGGGCCAAGCATCATGAGGAGCCCGTCGACAATGCGCTTTGTGCCAACTGGCCCAACAATAACGAGCGGCGTATAAACGGGAGACATGATCCACTTAGTGGTCACGATGTCGTTCAAGTCGCTGATGTGGTCACTATGTAAATGGGTAAGTACGACAGCGGTGACCATGGGGGGCATGAGGCCGGCGCCAACAATGCGCATGACACAACCGCGGCCACAGTCGACCACAATGTTTTGATTTCCCGCTTGCACCAAAGTGGAAGGGCCAGCTCGATGTGGATCTGGCATGGGGCTACCGGTGCCCAAAAGCGTAATTTTCATGGCCCCTCGTTTCTGAGGGAAGCCTAGTTCTACACGGTGGTGGTGAGTACCTTTGCCGGTTCGGGCTCTTGTTCTGCGGCGACTACTTCAACGCAACTCTCTGCAGATGGCACGGGGCATGTGCAGTTGAGGCCACCCACTGGCACAACTAATGGGCTATGTACTGCGCCATAGGCGGAATACATACTCATGAGAGTGGAGTAGTGAATGGAGAGGCATTCGTCGGTGTGGAGTTGCTTGGGCTTCACGGACTTCTCACGGCGCCATTTCATATTACGAACGTACGGGGCTACGGGCCAATAGAACAGGGTAAACGGGGTGACTTCACCGAGGGTTCACCCAATGTCAATCTCAAAAATAGTCACCGTTCAGTTGGGGGAGTTCAGTGGTCGTCTTGGGGGCGCCGTAAAGTGAACGCATGGTTCCGGCAAGCTCACTTGGTGCATTTGCGATCGCATCATTTTTGCTGCTCATCATTCCGGGTCCGGCGGTCATTTATATTTTGAACCGCAGTGTTTCTGACGGTCGCAATATTGCCTTAAGCGCAGTTGCTGGTTTGGAATGTGGAAACTTCATGCACGTCATTGCGGCTTCGGCTGGTTTGTCGGCCGTGCTTGCTGCTTCGTCAACCGCATTCAACACCGTGAAATGGTGTGGCGCGAT
>JABMMV010000029.1 GCA_013205145.1 bacterium | reverse complement strand
TGCAGCGTCAACGTGGTTTTACCGGACGATTCAGGGCCGTAGATTTCAACCACACGACCACGTGGCAAGCCACCGATTCCGAGGGCGATGTCGAGCGGGATAGCCCCGGTGCTGATGGCTTGGATGCCAAGGGAGGTCTTTTCTCCCATACGCATGATGGAGCCCTTACCGAACTGTTTGTCGATTTGGGCGAGAGCGGCATCGAGGGCCTTGTCGCGGTCGTTGATCATGTGGAACCTTTCGGAAAACCCGTGAAACGGGAGATGTACTGGGCGGAACGTGTATTCACTTCGTATTGTGTGCACAACCTAGACACGGGGTGTCATATGTATTCGCGAACAACAACACTGTAGTTACGAACAGACGTTCGGTCAAGCATCTCCGCCAGATTTTTGCAGAAATCTTTTTACTGGGTCTTGGCAGCTACCGCAGCGGCCGCATCGGCGAGCTCTTCTGGCTCGAGATCGCGCATGAAAATATCGACCCCCAGCCACATGCCATAGCTAATGGGATACATGAAGATGGGCAAAACGATAGCCAAGCTTCCTACTACTGCGAGCAAGGGCACCACAGCAACATCGGGGTAGGTCAAGAACACACCCACTCCCATACCAGCAAGCAAGACGCCATAAGACACCATGACGTTCATGGTCATTGCGCCGAGTTCGAAACCCTCTAAGCGACGTTGCCATAACAAGCCACACGTATGGCACCGGTCTTCGCGTTTGAACCAGCCATTGAAAAAAGCACCCTTACCGCCGCACCATGCGCAACGGCGAAAGAGACCTCTGAGCAACATGTGAATGAGACCTGGACGTACGCGTACTGCAGTTGTATTCACAAAAAAATTCTACACGTCACTTCGTGAGTTCGCCGACGAACTCTTGGAACACATCGGCATAGTGCATTACCTCTGCATCGGTATGCATGACCGAGATGAGCCACTGTTCATCGAGACCCGGTGGCAAAAGAACACCACGGTTGATGCCATGTATCCATTGCGCAAAGGCAAGATCAAAATCGGTTTCTTTATAATCGCGATAATTATGCACTGGATTCGCCGACCACGTGATGCAGCCCTTTGCCCCAAACTGAACTGTGTGCGCTGGCAATGAGGCACTGACAATGATGTCGTTGCATGCGCGCAACAGTTGCTCATTGAGTTCTGCTGTGCCCAAAGTTGCTGCAGGTGTGCACACTTCATTGAGCACCGCACGAGTTGCAGCCATAACAAGTGGATTACCGTTATATGTGCCTAAATGCAACACTTTTCCTGTGGTGATGACATCCATATATTCGGCCTTGCCGCCAAATGCACCAACGGGAAAACCGCCACCAATACTTTTTGCAAGTGCAATAAGGTCGGGCTGCACTCCTAAAGCACCAGTTGCTCCACCCCAGCCGGCGGTGATTCCGGTTTTCACTTCGTCGAAAATAAGCAATGTTCCGTGACGTTGAGTGATTTCACGAACAGCTTCGAGATAGCCAGGCAGTGGTTTACAGATGCCAATGTTTTCCATGACGGGCTCAACAATGAAACATGCAACATCATTGTTTGACAACGCACGCTCTAGTGCTTCAGCATCGTTGTACGGCACCACAATGGTGTCGCCCAGTACTGCTGCGGTAATACCTGCAGTTGCAGGAACGGCATGCGGAGCATGTGCAGGACCAGCTAAATGCAACGGTGGTTTCATGGACACCATCACTTCATCGTGATGACCGTGATAGCCGCCTTCCACTTTTACAATTTTGTCGCGACCCGTGACACCACGTGCAACGCGAATAGCATCCATTGTTGCTTCAGTACCTGAGTTGGTGAATCGCCACATGGGCAGCCCGAAACGTGCTCCAAGCAACTCAGCAACTTCAGCATTCACTTCACTTGGGGTGACAAATAAAGTTCCGTCGTTCAACTGTGCGTCGACAGCTGCACGCACAATGGGGTTGGCATGGCCAGAAAACAGCGCGCCAAAGCCCATGGAGAAATCGATATAGCGATGACCATCGACATCTTCCATGTGTGCGCCACGAGCACTGCGCACCACGATGGGATGTGGGTCGTAATTTTGGAAACTAGAAGCCACACCCATTGGCATGACGCGACGCGCGCGTTGCGACGCAAGTTGCGAGCCCGCGGTGCGGTCGCTGTAACGCAGCAACTCACGGGCGGTGATGACCTTGGCCCGAGCGATGAGTTGCTCGTGCGGGGTGGCTGAACGGGTAGAGCGTGCGGTAGATGTACCTGACAACGAGGAATGCGTTGTTTTCATGTGGGTCTCCGATGGATTCCGAAGTCCTCACTGTATCACACTACGATATGCGTTGTCACGTACCCCCTGAGGTGCGGATTGCCCTATAAATACATTGTTCAACCTCCACGCGGCCTTGTCCTTTTGGGCTTTCCCGAGTACTGAGTTGGCACATCTTGCGCTTTGTGGCACACTCATAAGCCTTGGTGGGCGTAGCTCAGTTGGTTAGAGCGTCGGTTTGTGGTACCGAAGGTCGGGGGTTCGAGACCCCTCGTCCACCCCAAGTGGGTGGGTTTGTTTACTCAGGTAGGCAAACCCGCCCCTATTCTTCATTTGGGCTTGCAGTATCGTATGCTCATCGCGTCGCGCCTCTAGCTCAATGGCAGAGCAACGGACTCTTAATCCGCAGGTTCTGGGTTCGAATCCCAGGGGGCGCACAACATCAACATGACGAATCTCGCGTGGTGCTAGGCCTAAGCCGTGAGCACTGGAATACCGGCGAGTATCACGAGCCCAAAAAGTGATAAGACAAGAGAAAATATCGCCAAAGAACAGATGAGGCTTTGTCGTTTGATGATTGAGGCAATGCCCAACATAAAAAGGGAAACAGCGAAAAGCGCAGTGAGCATCTGCAGCCGGTCGCTGTGTTTTCCCGACACTTCCGACTCGCGCAGAATCTTTTCCCCTTCAGCCTCCACATTGGCAATAGGCCCGTACAACGAGTCCATATACGGCTTGCAGTCGGGCAATTGACTCGTTTGCTTGGCGACGAGACACGTCATTGCTGACTCGTAGAACTCAAATGAACCATTAGAGGTTTGCAGGTCTTCGTAAATTTTATCTTTGCTAATGCCATCAATCATGAGGCGCACCTGCTTGTCTTTCCACACTGAAAGGTCGTCTCGATACTTGACTTCGGAGGTAATCCACATGTTGTTTGCATCGCCCAAAGAAAGTTGGTAGTTCGTTAAGGCTTCATCTGAAACTCCACCATGCAGGGATGATTGCACGCCGCTCCATGCTGTAGCCGTTGAGACGATTCCGAGAAGAACGACAATAAAGATATCGTTTGCTAGCAGCGTGAATAGCTTTTTCATGAAGTCTGCTTCCTGTTAAACAACCGACTATGTTTAATGATATATGAACGTTGTCGTGGTGTTCGCACATCCGTCAGCCGACAGCTTCGGGCAGGCCATCTGCTCAACAGCAGTGAGCGCACTCGAGAGTTCCGGGCACAACGTTTCTTTGTTGGCGCTGTATCAAAGCCACTTCGCCGCAGCAATGTCGCGAGAAGAATGGCTCGCCTACCATGGCGAAAGCCCTGCACTTGACCCAGAGGTGAAATCGCATGGCGAACTTGTGCGCAGTGCCGATGCACTCATTTTTATTTACCCCACGTGGTGGTCGGGGCTTCCTTCCATCATGAAAGGCTGGCTCGAGCGCGTGCTCGTTTCTGGAGTTGCTTTTCACTTCAACAAAAAAGACAAAGTGCGTCCGTCGCTGAAGCAAGTGCGGCATTTAGTAGGCATTAGTACTTATGGTTCACCACGCATCTATATCGCACTATTGAGCGACAACGGCCGGCGTATCATTATGCGCGCACTTCGCGTGTGTACAGGTTGGCGCACCAAACGCACGTGGCTTGGCATGTACAACATGGGGAATTCAACAAGTGAAGAGCGCAATGAATTCCTGCAACGCGTCCATAAAACTTTACGAGAACTTTCATGAAGATCTTGCTCATTTTTGCCCATCCCAACCCGGCGTCATTCTCGGGTGCATTGCGCGACATCGTGTTGAATTGTGCTGAAAAAACTTCGTGTGAAGTTCGCCAACATGATTTATACGACACCGGTTTTTCTGCAGCGTTATCGGCAAATGAATGGGCCCTGCATCGCTCCCCGCCGGACACCAAGCCACACCTCGCCGCATATTACGGCGATCTCCAATGGTGCGACACTCTTGTTTTTGTTTATCCCACTTGGTGGAGCGGTCAACCCGCCATAGCAAAAGCATGGCTCGACCGTGTACTTGCGAACGATGTGGCGTGGACATTCCCCGACGGCGCGAGTCGCATTCATGGGAATTTAAAAAATGTGAAACGCATCGTGGCTATTACTACCCATGGTTCGTCGAAATGGGTCAATGCGTTTGAAGGCGAAGCAGGTAAACGCACGTTGTCGCGCGGCTTACGAGTGCTGTGCTCGTGGCGCTGTCGCTTTACCTGGCTTGCGATGTATGCGGTAGACAACTCCACGCGCTACGAACGCAATAAATTTACGCAGCAGGTGGAACGTCGCCTAATGCGAATGTTTCACCACTAGTTCCCATACGCATTTCCTTATTGAGCGACAACGACGTAATCATTT
>JABMMV010000028.1 GCA_013205145.1 bacterium | reverse complement strand
TTTACTCAGATTTTGAACAGTGGTTTGAGTGATGACGAGTCACACATCGTGCACAGAGGAACTGCGTGTTTTGCCATCATGAATGCATTCCCGTATGCCTCTGGTCATTTGTTAATTTTGCCCTACCGCGAAGTTGCTGACCTTGAAGATCTTTCCGGAGAAGAAGCACAAGAGCTCTGGGCAACAGTGACAATTGCAGCACAGGTAGTGAAGTCGGTGTACCAGCCGCAAGGACTCAATGTGGGAATTAATCTTGGTTCGCCTGCGGGAGGAAGTGTTTCTCAACATCTTCATGTCCATGTCGTTCCGCGATGGATTGGCGATGCAAATTTCATGACAGCTGTCGCAAATACGCGTACATTGCCTGAAGCAATAGGAGATTCTGCACAGCGCATCCGTGCTGCTTGGCAAAAGTTCGGTAACGTGGGCACGTGAGCCACGACGAAATACGCGACCAACTTCCCGATGACCTCAATGTTGCAGCGTTCTCGGGACCTTATGAGTTTCCCGACAATAGCCGTCGTCGCACCCCTGGTTATCTCTATGTTGGTGTTGCCTTAGCGTGCCTTGCTTTTCGCGCCTTTGGACCATCTGACAGTGCACTTGTAGGTAAGGGTTGGATAGGCGCGGCAATTCTGCTCGGGGCGTTCGGACTCTTCAGTATTTCGTCGGGTTGGCGCATGACTGTTGATGAAAAGCACGCACTTGTATTAGCAACACGTGCCATTGGCTTCCCGGTTGGCCATGCATCAGCGCAGCAAGTGTGGCGCGGGTTTCGTAGCCGACCCACGTGGCGCGTGTTTTGTTACAGCGCAGAAGACCCTCCAATGCGACGTGGGCTAGTGCTCGTCGATGCAATCAATGGCTCTGTGGTGGAGAAACTGACAGAGGCAAACCCCGATTTTCCGGAAAGCATAAAGTAGTCTTTCGTTATGTTCGACGGTCATTTTCGTGAGCAGGTAGAACGTGCGGTGAAGCCAATGGGCGAGTCATTGCGCAAGGTGGGTGTTACACCCGATCTGCTCACGGTTGCCGGACTACTCCTTGCGGTTGCTGCAGGAATATCTGTAGGTGCGGGTGCTTTACGTCTTGGCTTATTGCTCGTCATCTTGGCTGCGTTGCCCGACCTCCTCGATGGGGCAGTGGCTAAGGCAGGAAACACGGCTAGTCAGCGTGGAGCATTTTTCGACTCGGTCATCGATCGTGTCACCGATGCATTGCTGCTCGGTGGTGTTGCCTGGTATCTGGCATCACATGACAGTGCGCATATGTCAGTGTTGCCTTTTGCAGTCATGGCAGTGTCGGCAACTATTAGTTACGAACGTGCAAAAGCAGAATCGTTAGGTTTGCAGGCCAAAGGCGGGCTCATGGAGCGTGCCGAGCGAATTATCTTGTTGTGTCTTGGTTTGTTGTTCGACAATTTACTTGTGCCCATTTTGTGGATCATGTTGGTACTCACGGCAATTACTGCTGTGCAACGCTTCGTCAAGGTGTGGAAACAAGCGGCAGTAGCGCCGGCAACAGAGGTAAAGATTGAAGAGCGTTTAGCACGCCGTGAAACAAAGCATGCGGTACGCCAGGAACGTCGTCATTCCAACCGCCGTTCCACTTCGCGCTAGAGGGCACCTTGGCCACAACACGTGAATCTGTCACCGATGCATTCACCGTTGGTTCGTATCGTCTTGCATCTTTGTTGGCGAAGGTATCTCCTGGACCAATGGCGTACGGCGTAGCAAAGTTTGTGGGTCATCTGGCAGCAGCGTCGCTGCAGTCGCGTCGAGCCATTATTGAACGACATATTCGTCGTGTGCGACCCGACTACTCGGAATTGCAAGTACGCAAGGCAACGCAAGGTGCCTTCGACAGTTACTCACGTTATTACGTCGAGAGTTTTCGCCTTCCATCTCTGTCTGCAGATGTTGTTGACGCCACCTTCACTCTCGACGGCTTTGATGCCATTACCGATTCTTTAAAAGATGGAAACGGGGCCATTCTTGCGTTGCCGCACCTCGGGGGTTGGGAGTGGGCCGGTCGTTGGCTGTGTGATCAGGGAGTAAAGACCACAGTTGTTGTAGAAGCCTTGCAACCTCCTGAACTTTTTGAATGGTTTGTGAGCCTAAGAACCAAGTTGGGAATGAATGTTGTGCCCCTCGGACCAAATGTCGCGGGCGAAGTTTTGAAGGCATTGCGCAACAACGAAGTGGTGTGCTTGTTGTGCGATAGAGACCTACAAGGTGGAGGAGTGCAAGTTGATTTCTTTGGTGAAAGTACAACTCTTCCCGCAGGGCCAGTTACTTTGTCGTTGCGTACCAATGCTCCCGTTTTCCCGGTAGCCGTGTATTTCACAGAGGCCTATAACGGACATCATGCAGTTATTCACCCGGCAATGCATTTCGAACGATCGGGAAAGTTGCGAGAAGACGTGCGAGTGGGCACACAGGCTCTTGCAAAAGAATTAGAAACACTTATTTGGGCGGCTCCGGACCAGTGGCATCTCTTTCAGCCAAACTGGCCAAGCGACCCCGGCTTTGTATCGAAAAGCAATAACGCTTAGTGCTACGACAAAAATTCGCGCACTTCAGATAACGCTTCAGTGTTAACGGAGTACCAAACCCATGTTCCGCGCTTTGTTCCGGTAATCAGCGCAGCCTCTCGCAATATTTTGAGGTGGTGGCTGATGGTGGGTTGAGATCTCTGTAGTTCATCAACAAAGGAGCACGCGCACACTTCTTGGCTGGGGTCGCGAGCAATGAGAGTAAAAAGCTTCAGCCGAATGGGGTCACCTAATGCTGAAAAGACCTGGGCCAGCGTCACGGCATCGGCGTCGGTAAACGTGGATGTGCTTTGTGGTGAACAACATGCAGTAATGGCTGCGCGACGGGAAGTATGTGTTATATTGATAACTGTCAATATAGCAAAAGTAATTTGCTTTTCATAGCTCAGGAGCCTGTATGTCACGAGTTCAACTCGCCCTCAATGTCGATGACCTCGACGCCTCAATTGCCTTCTATTCCGCAATGTTTCAAGTAGAACCGCACAAGGTGCGCTCCGACTATGCAAATTTCATCGTTGACAACCCACCACTCAAACTCGTTCTCATTGCCGGCAAGGGTGAACCCGGAACAATGAACCATGTTGGAGTTGAAGTAGAAACTACTGCTGAAGTGGTGCAGGCAGCCGAATTGGCTGAGACCGCAGGCATTGCCACCACATTGCAAGAAAAAGAAACCTGTTGCTATGCCCTGCAAGACAAGGTCTGGATTCACGGACCCAACTTGTCGTGGGAGATCTACACGGTGCTCGATGAAAATGCAGGTGCGGGTTCAATGGCGATGCCGCGCCAAGCGCTACAGACCATCGATTTCATTGGCGTATCTGGAGAAGCTTGTGCGGCTGGAGACGTTTGTTGCCCAACGGAGGTGTGAAATGAAAATGTTGCACCGCCGTTTACTCGCTGAGTTCTTGGGAACCTGTGGAATCGTTCTTGTGGTGATTGGCTCAGGAATTATGGCCGAACGCCTGACCGACGACGTTGCAGTTCAGTTGCTAGCCAACACCATTGCAACAACGGGCGGCCTGCTTTTGTTCATTTATCTTTTCAGTTCAATCTCTGGCGCGCAGTTCAACCCAGTAGTAACGGCTACTGAATATTTTGACAAGCGCATCAACGCTGGCGATGCCGTTCAATATGTTGTTGCGCAAGTAGCAGGAGCTTGTGCTGGAGCAATGATTGCCAACATCATGTTTTCACTAGATGTTGTCAACCTTTCCACCAAGGTGCGTTCGGGCGTTCCGCAGTATGTGGGCGAGATAGTGGCTACTGCAGTGTTAATTCTGCTCATTCAAGGTTGTATTCGCACAAACAGAACTGCTGCAATTCCGTACTTAGTTCCCGCCTGGATCACCGCTGCATATTGGTGTACGTCATCAACCAGTTTTGCTAACCCGGCAGTGAGCGTGGGGCGTTCCTTGTCGAATACTTTTGCCGGCATTCGTCCGGGTTCGGTGCCGATGTTTGTTGTTGCACAGTGCATTGGTGCAGTTGTTGGTGTGCTTTTGGCCCGCGGTGTTTTTATAGACGAAAGCAAGTCATCACAATGAGTAAATCATTTGGCATTCTTTTTTTGTGTGTGCACAACGCTGGTCGGTCTCAAATGGCTGCTGCTTTCACACGAAGCATGGCGAGTGCAAACGTTGTCGTGTTATCGGGCGGTTCTGCGCCTGCTAGCAGCGTGAACCCAATGGCGCTGGCCGCGATGGAAGAGTTGGGCATTTCACTTGCCGACGAACAACCGAAAAAGTGGACCATGGAGATGTTGCACGAAGTAGATGTGGTCATCTCAATGGGTTGCGGCGATGATTGCCCGATTTTGCCGGGGAAAGAACGCCTCGATTGGGAATTGACCGACCCAGCCGGACAGGACCTCAATTTTGTGCGCGGTGTACGCGATGAAATTCGACTTCGTGTAGAAGATTTTCTTCGTGAACGCCACTTGTTAGCTATACAAAGCAATTAATTCATTAATTGCTTTAGCTTGACCGCCTGTAGTCGAAGACATCACCGCAATAGGGGTAACGCCGGTTGCGTACCACGCTGCAATTCCTTCACGTACACGGTCTGCAGGCCCACTGAGCGTGCAGTCATCAAGCCATTTGTTGTTCATGGCGCTCGGTATTTCATTGCGTTTTCCCGCAGCCAGTAACGCCTCAACAGCATCCATTTCTTCTTGGTAGCCAGCTTCACGCCAATAATTCCGATAGTTCGGCAAAGTGACATAGCCAGTGAGGGTTTTTCGGTTCACTGCACGAGCTGCATCAACGTCGTCATCGATCACTGTAGGAATCATGTTCGAAAGAAAAAATGGCGATGGTAAGTGTGCTTCATTGTGTTTGAGCTGAGTAGATGTGTAGCTCAAAGATGCGTTGGCCCAAATTGCGCCATTGCCGATCTCGCCAGCTAGTTGGAGCATCTTGTCGCGTAGTGCAG
>JABMMV010000002.1 GCA_013205145.1 bacterium | reverse complement strand
TGGGCACCACTTTTGCATAACCAGCCGGGCACTTTGGAGAAACAGCGGTCACCTTCTTTACAGAGGTTCCGGCGATGCAGGTAAGAGTTTTTGCTGGGTTCACACCCATTGCCACTTTCACCGTTGGAGCCGAGAAGGTGAAATTTGTTGCTGAGAACTTGAACCAGCCGTCTTTCAATTCAATGGTCGTATTTGCAGCAGCTGTTTTTTGCAGTTCAGTGACCACGTCGGCGGCAACTCGAGCAACCACTTCTTGATCAACGGGCTCGTCCAAAGTGAGAGCAGATTCATCGGCTTCCACCGACTCAAGTGTTACTTCTTCAATAACTGAATCCTCTTCGCTGTAATCAGCTTCGGTTGCTGTTTCGTCATACACCTCTTCAGCGGCATCGACATATTGCTCTACATCGGGTTCGGTGTATTCAGTTTCTTCGGCATACACAGTGCTGGGTGCGGCAAGTGTTTTCGAGAAACCGTAGAGGCACTCGGCAATGTCGTCGCGCACGGTGAGGTTGTACACGCCTTTGAACTCGGTGGTGCCATCTTTTTCGTAGTGCGGTGACGCCACTTTGTAGTTCAATGTTTTTGTTTCTGCGTTAAATGCTGGAGGGCCTTCGGAATAGAGAAGGGAGTTGGTGGTCACAATTCCTGTTACGCCTGTTGCATCTTTAATGCACGGTCCAGCAGAACCCATTTCGCCTGGGGAAAGTGTGCGCACTCTCCACTGACTGGTGAGTACGGCTGCTTTATCTTTGATGAAGTTTGTCCACAATTTCAATTCATTAAACGCAGCTTCGCGGTAAACAACTGGAGTGGAAAATGCATTGCGTTGCATGGGCGCAGCGCTCATAGAGCCGTCAACGCGTCCGCCACACCAGGTGGGGCAATTATCGGTAAACCACTTTTGGAGATCGGCAGGAAGGTCTGGCCACATTGCAATACCAGCAACCGTTGGAACACGAACCGGTGCAGCGGTGATGGAGACCGTTGTCTTGCCATCAATAGTTGCGAAATCGATATTGGGGTCTTTCATTCGCCCGTGCAACCAACCCACTGGCTCCGATGCCAGACGCACTTTTAACTCGTATGAAAAGCCGGCAGGAAACGCATGGCCAAGTGCGCACTTTGCATTTTCAGCCCAGGCAACGCAGCGGTACTTTCCGTAGTCTTCGGCAACGCCAGCAAAGGAGAGTCTTCCTCTTCCATTCGCGTCGTACTGCTGACGATAGGTGTCGATGCAATAGCCGTTGACAACAGGGTCACAACCGGTCTGGAAGACGCTGATGGGAACAATGCTCGCTGCAAGTGACCGCTTGTTGCCTGTTGACTTGTTTCCTCCCACGCTCACCATGACCACATAGTCAGAGCCGAATGCGTGTGGTGCGCCACTTAATGTCCAGAGGCTTGGGGCGCGACCCATGGGGACGCCTTTTTCCACTGAACCGTCGAACTCGTTGGCACCCTTTTTGGGGAACATTTCTTTGTAGGTTCCCGGCACAGCTACTTGAGTAGGAGAAATTGAAGTGATTCCTTCGATGCAGTCAATGGTGATGGTGGCAGAGCATGGCGCCAACACCGCACGATAGAAATAGTTGCCTGCAGTGGCACACGGAGCCTCGGCAAGAGAGGTACACAGAACTTGGTCGTTCACGCCAGGAGTTGTTGACGTAGTTGCCAAAACCGACACGCTGTTTTCTCCGCCGGCCGACTGCACTGAGTCTTCAAGAATGATTCCGTGCAAACCCAACGTTGCTTCCATAGGGCTTGGCCATTGTTCATCTTCAACAACGGTGTCGGCAGCCCCGGCACTACTGGTTGCACCAATTACTGATGTGCTGACTAGCAACGCCGGAAGAGCGAAAGCTATTGCAATAAAGGCTTTGAGACGACTGTTCACGGTTCCCCCTTGGGCTATACGCCTGAAGGGTAACAGACCTATTTGTTACAAATGAGCGACAGTTTGTAACTCAAATAGAGCAACGCTTATTCGGGGAAGAACTTGCGCAGGTCGGCAAGACGCGCGTCGTTTGAGAACACCTCAATAGGTGGCTGAATGTCGAGGCGAAGACCACGCTGGATAATGCGGCACGTGGTGTGCTGGTTGTATTCGGCAAGTGTGACTGCCCAACCATCGCGACCAGCGCGAGCAGTACGGCCCGAGCGGTGCAAGTAGTTCTTCACATCAATTGGTGGTTCGTAGTGAACTACGAGTGACACATCGTCGATGTCGATACCACGAGCTGCAACGT
>JABMMV010000027.1 GCA_013205145.1 bacterium | reverse complement strand
TAACGCGCAAAAATATCGCTGAGCCCGGGCTCTACGCCCATTCCTACCAATGCCAAGATGCCGCGCTCGCGCCACTTTTCATCGGAAGCAATTTGATTTTCACCAAGCGGGGTTCCCACTTCTTCATACGGGTTTGTGGGGTGTGGCGTGCTTAAGTTCATTGCCATGTCGATGTAGTTGCAACCAGCGGTATACGCCGCATTGAAAATAGGGTCATTCAAACGTGGGTCACAAGCGTTAATAACAATGTCGGCATTCACGCGTTGAATGAGAGCAACAAGGTCTGCCTCATTACGCGCATCAACCTGTTCGGCTACGAATCTTCCGGGGTCATCGAGTTCAGCAATGGCCTCTTCTGCGCGGGCCTTCGTGATGTCGGCCAATACGAAAGACGTAAAGAACGACCTGGTCTCGGCGATAGAAGCCATCGAGGCTCCTACACCTCCTGCTCCCACTACGAGGATATTCATAAGTCACCATATGTAAGTCTCGATTACCTTCAACATGACACTTACAGCACATTGAAGCGACACGCTGGTGCGTATCTATTTCGTAGGTAAAGCCTACCTCATGTCATTAGTTGACGTTCAGCAGATCAACAATGAAAACTAGGGTTTCGCCACCTTTAATGACTCCGCCAGCGCCCTGATTGCCATAGCCCAAATGCGCAGGAATAGTGAGCGAACGACGACCCCCTACTTTCATACCCGCAACTCCTTGGTCCCAGCCCGCAATCACTTGGCCTGCACCAAGGCGAAACTCAAATGCTTCGTTGCGGTCCCAGCTTGCATCGAATTGCTTGCCAGTACTCCAGGCCACTCCTACATAGTGCACTTCAACATTGGTGCCTTTTGTGGCTTCTTTCCCAGTACCGACCGTGAGGTCTTCAATAAGAAGGTCAGCAGGTGGGTCATTTGATGAAATAGATACAGATGGCTTAGAGGACATGCCTCCAACTTATCTACAAGATGCACCTGACGGCTACCGTTTCTTCAAAGTGCAGTAATTGCCCTACACAAAGGAACCACTATGGCCGGTCGTCTTGAAGGAAAAGTAGCAGTTATCACGGGTGGTGCACGCGGAATTGGAGCAGGAATAGTTGAGCGGTTCATCGCTGAAGGTGCCCGATGTGTCGTTTCTGATATTCAGCAAGAAGTAGGCGCGAATTTCACTACTCAATTTGGAGACAAGGCAATCTTTATTCAGGCCGATGTTGCATGTGAAGATGACGTGAAGGCGACTGTTGATGCAGCTATTGCTCATTTTGGCCACATTGATTGCATGGTGAACAACGCAGGAATTCTTGGCGCTATCGGACCCATCGTTGATATTTCTGGTGATGAGTGGAGTCGTACGATTGGCGTTCTTCTGAATAGCGTTTTTTATGGAATTAAATATGCAGCGAAAGCAATGATTGCTAGCGGTAATGGGGGCAACATTATTAACACCACCAGCACCGCAGGCTTACGTGCTGGTCTCGGACCACATGTGTACACCGCTGCAAAACATGGCGTTGTGGGTCTCACTCAAAGCACGGCAACCGAACTAGGTCAATATGGAATTCGGGTCAATGCCATTGCTCCCGGGGGAACCGTCACTGATCTCACCTCTTGGCTGATGGCGGAAAATGCAAAAAGTGTTGCCGAAGGGAAAACTCTGGCGCGCAAAGGAAACCCCATGGGCCGACCCGGACAACCAATCGATATTGCAAATGCAGCGCTTTTTCTGGCATCAGACGAAGCAAGCTATGTCAATGGCCATGTACTAGTTGTCGACGGAGCCGGCGAAGTCATTGGCGACCGTAACCACCGATTTGTAGAACTCGGTTCACAAATTGTTCAAGAAGCTGGGCGTAAAGGCCTGTAACTATGACCTCTCACCATGATGATTTTCATGCCATTGTCAACGTAGCTATTGCTTACACATGGGCTCTCGATACAAAAAACTTTGACGCACTCAACAATGTCTTTGCCGCTAACGCAACGGGCTTGTTAAATGGCACGCAATGCGATTCTCGCGATGCAATTATTGCGCGCATTTCCGGCTCACTTCTGCGCCTCGATTTTACTCAACACCTTGTAGGCAATCATCAAGTTGTGGTCAATGGCGACACAGCTACTCATCGTTGCCAATTACACGCCCAGCATGTAAAAACTGGTACTGAGGGCGGCGACAACTTCATTATTGGCGGCTACTACGACGATGTTTTTGTTCGCACTACCGATGGTTGGCGTATTCAACATCGCATCATGCAGCCCACCTGGCGATCAGATAATGCAAACGTTGTAAAGAGATAATGCAGTGCCAGACAAAAGCCACGTAGGTAAATCTGCTCTGGTCACGGGTGCGACCTCAGGAATAGGTGAAGCCACTGCATACGCGCTTGCAGATGCCGGCGCACAAGTACTTGTTGTTGGTCGCCGACGTGAACTTGGAGAGCAGGTCGTGAGCAAAATTCAAGAAGCCGGCGGTACTGCATCTTTTTGTGCTGCAGATATGCGTTCATCTAACGACATCAACTCCATGGTGGAAACTGCAGTATCCCTATTTGGCAAACTCGACATCGCGTTTAACAATGCGGGTATTTTTGATCGAATGAATGACTTTCATACATACAGCGACGACTCCTGGGACGACATGCTCGCAGTCAACCTCACTGGTGTTTTTCGTTGCATGCGCGCCGAAATTGCTGCAATGCTGACAACTGGTGGTGGAGTCATTATCAATAACGCTTCTACGGTGAGCCACCGCGGAAGTCATCGTGCCGGCCCAGCCTATGTAGCCGCTAAACACGGAGTATTGGGTCTCACGAAACAAGCGGCTATTCAATACGTACATCACAATATTCGTGTCAATGCGGTGTCGCCTGGCCCCACAGAAACACCCGTTGCGGCCCCTCTCATTTCTCAAGGCCCAGAAGCAGTTGCAGCAGCCCTGTCGGCGCTGAATCCCACCGGGAAATTTATTAGCCCACAGGCAATTGCTCATGCGGTTGTTTATTTGACGTCTGATGTCGCTTCCATGGTGAATGGCTCTGAAATCGTGCTCGATGGTGGGCAACTCGCGCTCCTCTGACCATTTCCCTCTAGCGGAATTCGGCGTACGATGTGGTGAGTAGCAACTTGCCGAGGAGACACAATGGCTGAAGTGAAAGCAACACCGACAATTGTGCATGGAGCAGCGCCCGTCGAGCCACTCCCCATTACCCCAGAGCGCTACCTCTCACCTACTTTCATGCAGCGCGAAGCCGACATCTTGTGGCCACGCATGTGGCTCTTTGCATGTTTGGAAAGAGATGTTGCAAACGTTGGAGACTTTTCCGTTTTTAACCTCGGCCGTGAGTCCATCATTATCTCACGTACCCAAGAAGGAAAAATTGCTGCCTTTTACAATGCATGCCAGCATCGTGGTACAAAGGTAGCTACCGAAGATCGTGGATGTGTTGCAAAGTTTGTATGCCCTTACCACGGCTGGTCGTATCGACTCGATGGAAAACTCGTTGTTGTTCCCGACAACAACCGCTTCTGTGGTGGAGTCGACCGCAATGAACGCTCTATGCAACAAGTACAAGTAGACACC
This sequence comes from bacterium, assembly GCA_013205145.1. Lineage (GTDB taxonomy): Bacteria > Actinomycetota > Acidimicrobiia > Acidimicrobiales > Ilumatobacteraceae > F1-20-MAGs119. The sequence continues at coordinate 502 of JABMMV010000027.1, read as the reverse complement.
TTTGCCGGTCTTGTCTGGATCTGCATGGACAACAACGCAGCACCATTGCGCGAATATCTTGGCATGGTCGGTGACCGCGTCGCTCCGTTTCACGTGGAAAACATGACTCTTGTTGGCGACCAAACCGTACGACTCGACTGCAACTGGAAAGCCGTCTACGACAACTTTGGCGAGCTGTACCACGTAGAGCACATTCACCCACAACACGCCATGTTGTTCGATTGCCCAACTGCACAAGTAGAACTTTTTGAAAATGGCCATACGGGTGTGAATATCATTGGCCACACCGTGAACTCACGTTTGCCTATTCCTGAAGAGCCGAACTTCTATCAAAAGGTTCAACTCGAAAAATATGGCGTTGACCCTGCTCTTTACAACGGACGCAACCTCGAAATTCGTCTCGATGTACAAAAGATGCGCCGTGAAAAAGGCCCGGAACTGGGTTTCGATTACAGCGAACTCAGTGACGACCGACTGTCCGATATTGAGCAGTACAACCTGT
>JABMMV010000026.1 GCA_013205145.1 bacterium | reverse complement strand
TGTTGCAACATCGCACAACCCTGCAGCACAAGCGAATGACTATTTGCCCGAGGCTTTAGATGGTCGTCACTACTACGATGAGAGCTTATGACAGGTCGCGATATCGCAGTTATTGTGGGTTTGGTCATGTGCTCTTTGGCATTTGCTGCGTTGAGCATTGTGCTGCTTCAGGTCTTGTCTGCACTGCGAGAGTTGCGCACAGATCTCGATCTTTTTGAATCACATGTGTTGCCCCTCATGGCAGACCTGCGAGATGCCACCGATGAAACACGCGAAGTTGTAGATGAGGCTCGCGAAGATTTGGAGCGCTTCGACAGGGTTCTAGGCTCGGCAGAAGTGGTGAGTACTGCCCTAGCCGATACCTCTCGAGTTGCGCGAACGGTTATTACGTCTCCGCTCATCAAGACCGTTGCTGTTGTGCGAGGGGTGTCTCGTGGATTACGTAAATTCTCTACATCTACTCCAACTCAGGCTCCGCAGCGTAAATCGCGGAGTCATAGAAAATCTGCCAGATAGGGTGCAGGCATGCGTCGTTTGGTCTGGTTCTTTGCAGGTTTCGTAGTGGCCCTCATTGGAGGCGGCTATGCAAAAAGGCGAGTGGTCTCTGCGGCACAAGATCTTGCGCCAACGCGAGTTGCACAACGAGCCAAGGTACGCGCAGGGGAAGTCTCCAGAAGTGTTCGTTCTCGCTTCACCGATGCCGTTCACGAAGGACAAAGTGCAATGCGTGAGCGTGAATCAGAACTCCAACCGAAGCCATAACGGCTAAGATTTGGGGCAATGAGTACTCCCTCGAATCCGTTAAGTTCCCCACCTCGCCCGCATTCAGCTAACGAGGTGCGTAACGCTTTTCGTGACTTTTTCATTGCCAAGGGCCATGCCCAGGTCGAGTCGGCCAGCCTTATTCCCCACGACCCCACTGTGCTTTTTACGGTTGCCGGAATGGTGCCCTTTAAGCCCTATTTCGTAGGTGATGAAACTCCGCCGTATCAGCGGGCAGTCAGCGTTCAAAAGTGTGCTCGTGCAGGTGGAAAGCACAACGATCTCGACGACGTTGGGCGCACGAAGCGCCACCTTGTTTTCTTCGAAATGCTCGGCAACTTTAGTTTCGGTGACTATTTCAAAGAGAGCGCCATTCCTTGGTCATGGGAACTTGTCACAGAGGTCTTCGGATTCGATGGTGACCAACTGTGGATCACCGTTCATGAAAGTGACGATGAAGCAGAGGCTATTTGGCACGAGCAAGTAGGTGTGCCGATGTCGCGTATTCAACGACTCGGCGACAAAGATAACTTCTGGCAAATGGGCGATACGGGCCCATGTGGCCCATGTTCAGAGATTCACATCGATCGCGGTCCAGCTTTCGGCCCAGACGGCGGCCCTTTGAACGATCCATTTGGCGATCGGTTCCTCGAGTTTTGGAACCTTGTATTCATGCAATACAACCAAGCCCCCGATGGTTCGCGTACACCTTTGCCTAAACCTTCAATCGATACCGGTGCTGGCTTAGAACGCATTGTTGCACTCATGCAAAAAACAAACTCTGTGTGGGAAACCGACCTGTTGATGCCATTGGTAGAACAGGCACAATCGTTAACGGGAAAGAAGTACCTCACTGGCGACTATGACGATAAGTCAAGTTTCAGCTTGCGTGTACTTGCAGAACATGCCCGTTCCTCCACGATGCTTGTGAACGATGGGGTTTTCCCTTCAAACGAAAACCGCGGCTATGTGCTGCGACGCATCATTCGACGCGCGGTACGTCACGCTTATATTCTGGGAACCGAGAAGCTGGTCATGCCTAGTTTGGTCAACACAGCAATTGATGGCATGCGTTCGGCGTATCCCGATGTTCAAAAGAACCGAGACTTCATCGTCGATGTTCTTACTCGTGAAGAAGAGAAGTTCCGTCAAACTTTGAAAACCGGTACCCACATTCTCGATGAAGCACTCGATAAGAGCGGTAAGAACCTGGCCGGGTCCACCGCATTTTTATTGCACGATACCTATGGGTTTCCTCTTGAGCTGACACAAGAAATTGCCAGCGAAAGAGAAGTTGAAGTAGATCTCGACGGTTTCCGTGTTGAGATGAACCAACAGCGTGATCGCGCTAAACAGGCGCGCAAGGGTGGAAAAGTTGACGATTCACAAATTGCGACGTATCGCAACATCATGGAAACCCATGGTGTCACCACATTTGTGGGCTATGAGTCCGTCGAGTCAAGCTCAAAAATTGTCGGTCTCAACGAATCTATTGTTCATGACGGATGTTTCGAGGTTTTCCTCGATGTCACCCCTTTCTACGCCGAAAGCGGTGGTCAGGTCGGAGACACCGGAACCATTACTAATGCAGAGTGTGAATTAGAAGTACTCGATACAACCTTTGCTCTACCTAACCTGCGCATGCACCTGTGTCGCGTAGTGCGTGGCATCCCCAAAGTAAATGCTCAGGTTGTTGCCACCATCAACGATGCGAGGCGCACAGAAATTCGTCGCCACCATACTGCAACCCACATGTTGCATTGGGCGTTGCGCGAAGTATTAGGTGAGCATGTAAAACAGGCAGGGTCACTTGTAGAGCCAGACCGTTTGCGTTTTGACTTCAGCCATTATGCGGCCGTTTCACAAGTAGAACTAAGGGAAATTGAGCGCATTGCCAACTTGCAAGTGCTCAAAAACTGTGGAGTATCGGTTTACGAAACAACAAAAGATGAGGCCACAAAAGCTGGGGCCATTGCATTCTTTGGCGATAAATATGGCGATCTCGTGCGCGTGCTCGATGCTGGCGATTCTGTGGAACTCTGCGGAGGTACTCACGTTGGTGCCACCGGCGATATTGGGACAATTAAAATTTTGTCCGAGAGTTCTATTGGATCAAACTTGCGTCGTATAGAAGCTGTTGCTGGTACCCACTCAATCGCGTTCATTCAGCAGCAAAATGTCACGCTGTCTCATGCGGCAGAGTTGCTTGGCGCAACTCCCGACACCGTGAATGCCTACATAGAGCGCAAGATCGACGATATGCGTGCACTGCAAGATGAGAATCGCGTCTTGCGTTCACGCCTTGCGGCAACCCAGGCGGGTGAAATTGCTGCGAGCGCAGTGAATGGTGGAGTAGTGCAACAGATCGATGGGCTCACCCCTGGAGATCTGCGGGAATTAGCTATTGCTATTCGCAATGTCAGTGGAATACGAGCCGTGGTGCTTGCTGGCGTTACCGATACTGGTGGCGTCGCCATTGTTGCTGCTACAACGCCGAGTGTTTCAATTTCTGCGGGCAGCCTCATTGCGGCTGCGGCAAAGGCAGTGGGCGGCGGTGGAGGCGGCAAGGGTGACATTGCCACAGCCGGTGGCAAAAATACCGCCGGTCTGCCAGAAGCAATTTCTCTAGCTGGGGCTTCCGTTCAAGAAGCACTTGGTGCCTAGTTGTGACGAGGCCTTTGCGCGTACTTGGTATCGACTTAGGTTCAAAACGAATAGGCATAGCGTTGAGCGATCGCAGCGGAACCATTGCGTCGCCTCTCTTGGTTCTGCAGCGCACTGGTAGTACGAAAGAAGATCACGACAACATTCGTCTCTTGGTGGAAGAAGAAGAATGTGAAGCTGTTGTCGTGGGTCTGCCACTATCCATGGATGGTTCCGTGGGAAAAGCTGCAAGTGCTGCCATTGCCGAAGCAAAGCAATTAGCTACCGTGGTCAATGTGCCTGTAAGTACCTACGACGAGCGCCTCACAACGGTGAGTGCAGACCGAGCGATGATTGAAGCAAAGATGAATGCCCAGGCACGCCGGCGTGTGGTCGATAAAATCGCTGCTGCTGTGATGTTGCAGTCATGGCTCGATCGTCAGGCGAATCTGTAAATGACCAACGATTGGAACGAAGACCCGTGGGACGTCATCGACGAAGTTCCCGTTCACGACCTTGCGACTCAAGGACAAACACGTGGTCCTTCGCGCTCGCTCGTACTCATCGTCGTGAGTGTCTTTCTTGCTCTGGTGCTCATTGCCGGTGGCGGGTCGCTGTGGTACCTGCGTCAGGTAAACCCAGTTGGTGACCCGACGAGCGCGGTGAACTTCACAGTGGCGGCCAATGACACATTGAACAATGTGAGTAGCAGGCTCGAAAAAGAGAAGATTATTACTAGCGCTCGAGTGTTTCGTTGGTATGTGGGTCGCAAGGGAGGCATCACTTTTTACCCGGGTTATTTCCTCTTAAAGCCCCATGATCATATGGGCAACATTATGGCTGTACTCAATACGCCGCCGGAACAAACATTTACCAATGTCACATTCCCTGAGGGTTTCACCTTGGAGCAAATGGCTTCACGACTTGCTGAAAAAGTGCCGCGACTCGATGCCGCAAACTTCTTGCAGCAGTCGGTGAGTGGTGTAGCTACTTCAGCGTTTGCGCCCAGTGGGTCGACAAACCTTGAGGGCTTATTGTTCCCCGATACTTACCAAATATCTGGTGACGATTCAGCTACTCGCGTATTGCAGAGAATGGCTGGCCTCATGGAGCGGGTAGGGCGACAAGAAGGCATTTCAAAATCTGAAGCACAACTCGGATACAGCTCGTATGAAGTGCTCACTGTGGCGTCAATGATTGAACGCGAAGCAAAGGTCGACGTCGATCGTCCAAAAATTGCTCGCGTTATTTATAACCGCTTGAAGCGCAAGATGCTGCTGCAAATAGATGCAACCCTGCGGTACAAGCAAGACGCAGCACTATCAATTGGCGAACTGCAGAAGATTGATTTCCCCTACAACACCTATCTGTACAAAGGTCTGCCGCCAACACCTATTGCACAACCTGGTCGCGCTTCAATACGAGCAGCATTGAACCCTTCTCCCAACCCATCAGCGGGAGATCCCATCTGCGTTGGGTTGAAGGCAAATGAAAAGTGCGAATACCTGTATTACGTCATTGCAGATAAAGAGGGCGGACACGTTTTTGCTGCAACATTTGCACAGCACGAATTAAACATCGCCAAGGCAAAATTGACAGGTGTCATGTGAACAGAGGAGAAAACGCACTCAACATGCATCACTCAGCACGTATTTCGTGTGTGCTCGGACAACCAGTTGCTCACAGTTTGTCTCCGGCAATCCACAACGATTGTTTTGAACACATTGAAGTGAAGGCACGATATTTCTCCTGTGATGTGTCGCCGAAAAATCTTGAAAGCATGGTCAGGAGTCTGCAATCACAGCACTTCCTTGGCGCTTCAGTCACCATGCCGCACAAAGAGGCTGTTCTCGCGATGTGCGACACAGTTTCTCCACGGGCTCGTGCGTTGTCGTCAGTGAATACTCTGATTCCCCAAGCAGATGGCAGTTTGCATGGCGACTCCACCGATGGCGAGGGGTGCGTTGATGCGCTTGCACATCATGGGGTGCATCTGCAAGGGAAGTCGGTACTTGTCATTGGCGCCGGAGCTACTGCACGGGCATGTATTGAGGCCTTGTCGCATACTGACGTATCGCGTATTGGCGTGTTGAATCGATCAGAAGATCGTGCACAGCAAGCAACGCAACTTGCCGCGGGGAAGGGCTATGTTGCGCAACTCTCCGATGTCCCAGAAGTAGATGTTGTCATTCACACAACTCCTGTTGGCATGAAACAAGGTGTTCCTGGGGGCGAGTCTCCACTTCCCATGAACGTGTTGAGGTCTCACCACGTTGTTC
>JABMMV010000025.1 GCA_013205145.1 bacterium | reverse complement strand
GGTAACGGTAGTGTCACGGCGTGGCAGTTATTGACGTTGCAGGCTTTGTTTCTGACCTGAAAAGCCATGCCGTCGACCATGGTTTCCATGTGCACGATGAGCGCCATTTTGTAGAGACTTATTCATTGCGCCAAATGTGGGAAGTTGACCTCCACCCCGAAGAAGCCTGCAGTGGTCCTATCGACCTTCACATGTCCCTTGAAGTAGACCCGCGAGTTTTGCTTGGTTTTGAAGATGTTGTGGTGAAGCTCGACGACCCCGACGATGAACCACCCGGAGATTTCACATTCCAGTTGGTTTTCACGTGGACGCTTCCCCCGCTCACTCGCCCACCTGACCTTTTGGTACTTGCCACAGAACTTGCTGGTGTTGGCGGCATTGATTTACCCATTGAAGTTTCCGCCATTGACTCTTTTGCATCGGTGACCGACGCCCCTGAGCGCTCGTTGAGCTTGGTGTCACGAGTGCCCGTTCCTCTAGCCGATGTTTATGCCGTGCGCGACGAGGGGTTCTGCAAAATTCTCGACAAGTGTCGCGAAGTGAGCCTTGATCTTTTGGCACGCGCACCGCAATGGATTGACATCGACTAGTTCAAGCAGAAAATGATGAATCGTCAACAACGCGCACGGAAAAGTGCACTTCTCATGAGCGCAGCACTGCTGCTTGCAGTTGCGTCATGGGGTCTTGGTGAGTGGAAGCCCTTCGCATACAACTGGCCAGATAAATGGGACACCCGGCTTGCGCCACTTGCGTCTTTTGTTGAGAAGCAAACGGGTTACAGCTTTGATCACCCCGTGAATGCTCGTTTTTTAAACGACAAAGATTTCAACAAGCTTGTGGTGAACGATGAAGCAGACCTTTCTACAGACGACAAGCAGTACTACGCCGATCTCAATGCGCTGTTGCGCACGCTTGGTTTGGCAAATGGCTCATTTGATGCATTGAGCGCACTCAATGATCTCAGCTCGGGAAATACTCTTGCCTACTATTCGCCAACAGATCGCGAGATGGTCATTCGCAGTGACGCAGCGGCTCTGAAAGGCGGAAAACTCTCGGCCGCCCTGCGAGCAGTTGTTGTGCACGAACTCACGCACGCTCTGCAAGACCAAGAATTTGGGTTGGCACGTATCAACCGCCGCCACACCACTTCCGAAGAGTCGACTGCCATGACAGCACTGATTGAGGGTCATGCCAATTCTGCTGAAAGCCAATACGTCGAAGAGAACTTAGACGACCAAGAACTTGAGCAATACCAAAACGACACCACCTCATCTTCTGACCCAAAGGTGAAGTCGGTTCCAGAAGTTCTCAGCGCACAACAATCGGCCTCGTATGTTTTTGGCCCAACGTTTATTGCTGCATTGAAGAAAAAAGGTCAGCAAGCTGTTACCGATGCATTTGTGCAGAAACCACCACATTCGCTTGCGCAAATCATCTTGCCGTCGAAGTATTTTGCAGGTGAAGAACCTACCGAAATTGAGCCACCTGAAGTTCCGAGTAAAAATAAATACGCAATGAGCGACCAGTTAAATCAACTAGATATCTATTTTCTTTTCGCAAGAGCACTTGGTGCTCCCAAGGCTCTCCAATTGAGCGACATGTGGGGCAATGGCTACTACACCGCATACCGCGCAAAAGACAAGAGCGGGAAAGGAAAATTTTGCGTTGCCATGAACGTTGCCGGCTCAACCAGCACTGGAACACAAAAAATTTCTGCAGCTTTCACAACATGGGCCAAGACCTCAACCCTCGCAAATGCACAGGTGAAACTGTCTGGCGACCATGTTGCAATTACGGCATGCGACCCAGGAATAAAAGTGAAACATTCGCTTCCCACCACAGACGACACATCACAAATCTTCTGGCGTTCAAGCGATATGTCATTCATTATGCGCTCTGAAGTAAACACCGATGCCGAATGTGTGTCTACAGCGCTCTATACCGAATTCACCATTGATGAAATAACAAATAGTGACAAAATGGTCACGCGCTATAGCGAACTTCTCGACGAGTGCTCGCTGAAATAACCGACAGTTGAGCTGACCTGCAGTGCAGTTATTGCTGGCACTCAACATGTAACAGTGCCGATGTAGTGTGTACGTGTAGTCAATAGCGTTACGAAGTAATCATTTAATGAAAGCAGTTCCCCATGGCATTTGGTCAACCATCAGGCCCACCGGCCCCCATGCAAATGATCAAAGAGTTGTTAAGCCTTCTTCAAGCAGCAGGCCACAGCGATTTTCGCGATGCGCGCGGGCCAATGGGTTTCAACCAACGTCAAGCAGGTGGAAAATTCACACGAGATGAAGCAGAGGCTTTCATCACCCAACTCAACGACGCTGCAGAGTTCCCCAATAGCGAAGCCGCTGAGCCACAACACTCTTCATTTCAAAAGAAGTCGGCAAGCTTGCCGGCAAAAAGCACGCCCGAACAGCGCGCACTTAAAAAAATGAGCGACGACGACCTTGCAGCGGAACTACAAAACCGCGGCTGGGTTGTAATGAAGCCTTAGCTAACGCGGGCGCTGCGGGTCATCTGCTGGAAGCAGTTGAAATACTTCTTTGAATGGCAACTGGTCGCGCGTAGCTACTACGTAAACAACAGTGCTTTCTGATTCCCCTTCAATGTGCAGCGCACCTGCGGGGATAATGAGTTTGTCTCCGGGCGAGAGCGACAGCCACTGCCCTGTTTCTCCGTCGAGAATGGTGGAGTTGCCGCTGATGACATACCCATGAACATCGCATGCATGCCAATGCACATCAGGTGGCGCTGATGGCTCTGAAACAAAAGTCGTTGGCCAAAATTCATCACGCGCAATATCTTCTAGTGCGCCACGCAGACCGTCGAAATAGTTTTTCTTTACCGATACACCCATACCCGTAATGTAGACGCTCTGAAGACTGCCTCAAACAGCTCGGTTCAAGCTGGCCTCAAATCTCACCCTGCATCTATAACTGTGACAGCTCCCGTGCTCCCATTAACTTCAAGCAACATTCCAGTTTTAATTCGCTTCGCGGCATCTTTAACGCCAGTCACACAAGGAACGCCGAGTTCCCTGCTCACAATCATGGCATGACTCATGGGAGCCCCGATTTCTACGACGACACCTCCCGCGGACATAAACAGAGGAGTCCATGCCGGGTCAGTTATGGCTGCTACTAAAATGTCACCGGGCTCTAGACCACGCGGATCGTAAGGGTCCGTAATGACACATGCTCGACCCACGACAATTCCCGGCCCGCCCGGCACGCCCATAATGCTGTCGCCCGTGTCTAATGCTTCAACAACATTTGTACGCATCGGCCATAGCTCAGGTACTGGCTTCTCGCGATAAAGAACAAATGGTTCCTGACGACAACCAAGTTCTAAAAAATACTCGTGTCGCAAACGAATAGTTTCAACAAATGATTCAGGGTCTGCGATGAATTCTTCCAACTCTGTGTCGACAAGCATGCACACTTTCTCTGGTGCATCTATTACTCCGCGCTGCACCATCCTGTTCCCAAGTTCATGCATTACAACACGAATCTCGTGCACAGTCATCATTTCAGTCAATTTGGTTCGTTCTCGACCGACCACGTAAAGATTGGCCAACCGCAAGGCCAGTTCAAGCTTCCCCAAAGAATCGCTATCCCCGGCGAGATGATTTTCCATTTCAAGAACCGCTTGTGCGCTGTCTCGCACAACACGCGCGTGGCGATTAGAGGGTGAGAGTTCGTCCCCGACAAGTCGCAGTCGATCGATCAATGAGATCACGAGATCTGGATGCGTCTCCCACGAACGACTCGCGATGTCCCATTCTCCTGGACCACGCGCACCATGCTCTCGGCATAACTCAGCGAATGATTTGAGAAAATCTATTCCTTCCTCGTCATTTGAGAGTCGCTCAATTAGTCCAGGCACACCAATGCTGAATTCCAGTGACAGCGAGTCCGAACTACGAACCACACGACTGAGGTCCCATATTGCAAGGGACGGCAACACTGAATCAACGTTGCCTATTCCGGAAAGCAACCGACCGGGCAATGAGGGATCGAGCCCCTTGCACAGCTCCGGCAAGATCCCTAAAGCAAATGAAGATGACGTTCCAAAAATCATGTACGGCTCAAAAAACTCTTCTATTAGAGGGCTAATCAACTGTGCATGAACAATTAATTCGTGGTCTGATGCCGTAGCAAGATCTGGCCTCCGTTCGCGAAGTGCCAAAGCTTTCAACCGGTCCTCATCAAGTTCAGAAGGAAGTGCTGTCGCCATCATCAAAGAGTCGGTCATTTGCTGGATGCGTGTAGCCAAGTCAGGGCGAATGTCATCTTGATGCGCCTCATATGCAGGGATGTCGGGGTGCGCCCCAAAAAAGGCATCGTCCATGAGCTGCGCAGACATTCCGGGACTACGTTCCCCTTGAATGCGAATCATTGACCAGTTGATGTACAGATAGCCACCAAAGTAAGCAAACTGAGTGTTATCCCCATGCAATTCATCAGGATCAAAACAGCCCCACCGCACATGACCTCGTGCGTAGCCCAGAACTGTGCCTTTTTCCCAAACCAACTTCCAACTCAACGGACTCATTGGTGTTGGAGCAATCTCACCAACATTTGCTCGCGCATAGAACGGAAAACGTTCGCTTGGCACCGAGTCTGCTATCCATTTTTCACTAGCCATCTGCACTCCAACATCAAATTGGTCATTCGTCTTAAAGAAAAAAGGATTTACATTTACGCCAGGAGACTGCCACCATGAATATCGAGCAGAGCGCCGTTGATGCCGCCACCCATTTCGCTTGCGATAAAGACAGCGAGTGCAGCAACTTCAGTAACGGTGTTTAACCGTTTGATTGATGGCTGCTGAGCATAAACATTGAGGAACTCTTCATAACTCATTCCCTGTGCTGCAGCTGCTTCAGGACCTGCTGACTTCATAATGTCTGTTTCCATTGCACCTGGGCACAATGCATTACAAGTAATCCCAATAGGACCGTACTCAAAAGCGACAGCACGAGTAAACCCATTGATTGCATGTTTGTTGGTGATGTAGTGAGAAACGGCACTCATATTTGCCTGTCTCCCCTCAACTGATGAAATATTTATGATGCGCCCAGAGCGATTCTTTTCCATCGTTTGCAATGCCCGACGAGTTCCCCAAAACGTCGCGTTGAGATTCCAATTCAGGCATTCTGTCCATGCCTCATCACTCAGTAGGGCTATTGGTGCAAAACCACTTGAGCCACCGGCATTATTAACCATAATGTCAATAGTCCCAAACGTCTCTACAGCAGTGTCAACGAGCCTGTTGACATCTAATTGATTTTGCACATTGCCTTGTACAAAAACTGCACGGTTGCCCACACCTAATTCCGCTAAAGCTTCTTGGCCTTTTTCATTAGAGCGACCGTTCAAGACGACCTTTCCTCCTTCGGCAAGAATCGCTTCAGCGATTGCTCTTCCTACGCCGCGAGTACCTCCGGTAATGGCAGCCACTTTTCCTTCAAGCTTCATATTCCCCCTCAACAATTTTTGCGATAAGAAATCGTCTATTTTCGAATAGAGACGAGTGCTATTTCGCCAACATACCATTTGTCTGACATACCAAAAACACATGCAACTTCCAATTTAATAATTCTCATTTACCCATTGACTTTGGACTCATATTTCATTACCTTGCGATTTGTCTGACATATTACTGTTTGCACTTAATGGGGGTTTAGCATGGGCAAGACTGAGGATTTTGAAGCTATTCGTCGATTGACCTACGAATATGCATTTGCGGTGGACACAAGGAATCTGGACTCACTGGTTGAACTATTCGTTCCCAATGCAGTCTTTGATCCTGGCCCAGGCGGCGTTCCGGTCATGAACAACCGAGATGAAATTCGAGAGTTCTTCCGAGAGACGTTTGCCGGAACCACACACCTATTCCACTTAACGTCAAACCACATTATTGACGTGGATGGCGATACAGCAACGGCAACTGTCTATTACATGGCCGCTGGAGTGACAACTGATGGATCAAGTTTCGGGGCCAACGGGTACTACGGCGATACCTATAGCCGCACTAGTAACGGATGGAAGTTTCTGCGACGCCAGGCGGCCGCACTCCTTGAGCCGGATTACAGCAATTGGGACCAGGCGCAGGGTTAAGGCTCTATTTGATTTACGCAATTCGCGTTAATAACTAAACAAGGGGGAGTAATGAAATATTCACACAAAAAATGGCTGCCAGTAGTGGCAGTTATTGGTCTGGGTTTTGCAACGTGGGGCTGCGGAAGTAGTGATACAGCAGACCAGCCAGAGTCCACTGAAGCGATATCAGAAGATACTGCTGTAGACACTGTTCCCGATACTGATGCCCCAGTTGATGGGGTTGCTTTATCTAAAGCAAGCATTGAAACACTCAGTGCATTGCCCACGACGATTGGAATCACCGAACCCATCAAAGGCACTATCCCTTCTGGCAAGAAGCTCGTTTACATTCCGATCAACGTTCCTTCCGCTACCGAATTGATCCAATTCCTTAAAGAGGGCGCGACTGAACTGGGATGGACGGCAGAAATGGTCTCCGGTGGGCTAACACCTGAGGACATGAAAGCCGCATTTGCCCAGGTGCTCAAGGCGAAACCCGATGCAGTATTTACTGCCGGTATTCCTTCAGTGGTCGTCACCGAGGAACTCGACGGCTTCAAGGCCGCCGGCATCCCTGTGGTTTTCTTAGGGACCGGACCTGTAGATATCGAAAAAACTAATCCTGCAGTCTTGGCAAACATCTATGCACACTCGCCACAAAATGTTTCAGGTACGTACATGGCAGATTGGGTCATCGCCGATAGTGAAGGTGCCGCAAACATCGTTTACTACGACTTCACAGCCGTAGAGACAGTGGCTGCTGTTGGCGTCGGATTTGCCTCAAAGGTCACTGAGAATTGTCCAAAATGTACAATTAAGAATATTGATGTCGCCGGTGGCGATATTGGTACAGCTCTTCCTGGTCAAATTGTCAGCTACCTACGCGCTAACCCGGATACAAAATATGTCGCATTATCAATCAGCGACATGGCAATTGGTGTACCAGGAGCTTTAGCTGATGCCGGAATTACGCCTGAACAAGTTCGCATCGTGGAAGCAAACCCTGGTCCAGGCAATCGTGTGAATATCGCAGCAGGAAACTATGAAGTTGCAGCTGTGTCTTTCCCTAAGCAAGAGAACATGTGGAGAGTCCTCGACATCTTGGCACGACACTTTGCTGGTGATGATATTGCCCCAAGCACAAGTGCTCCTTACCCCTATTTCATGTTCACCCAAGAGAACGTGACCAACTGGGGCGGAGAGCCTAAAGCCGAATGGTCAATCGTTCCTGACTACAAAACTCAATACCGTGCCCTATGGGGTAAAGGCTGAGCATTTCGAACTTGCAGCAGTGGGATCCAACTTTGGGTTCCACTGCGGCAGTTGAAGTTCAATGCTTAACTAAAACCTTTCCTGGGACACGCGCACTAGATAATCTTTCGCTCTCAGTTGAACGCGGAGAAATTCACGCGATAGTCGGCCAAAATGGTTCCGGCAAATCGACGCTAATTAAAATTTTGGCCGGATACCACGCGCCTGATCCAACAGGGAAAGTCTGGGTAGGCGGAACCGAAATCGTTAATGACCGTGCAGCTAAAGCTCATGAACTCGGTCTCCGCTTTGTTCACCAAGGTCTAGGCCTAATCGATGAACTTGATGTCATTGATAATTTTGGGTTGATCAGCGGCTTCATACGAAAGAGAACGAGACGCCTCGACTGGAAAAGACAAGTTGATCATGTTTCTTCACAACTCTCACGATTTGGAATCCAAGTTGATGTGATGAAACCTGTCAAGGAACTAAATGCAGTCGAGCGCACTGCAGTAGCAATCACTCGCGCGCTTGAGGGCCTCGGACCAGGAAGTGGAGCTCTCGTTCTTGATGAACCAACCGTTGCACTGACAAAACTTGAAGTCGAGCAACTTTTCACCATCATCCACGAAGTCCAACGCAGCGGCGTAAGTGTGCTCTACGTTTCTCACTACCTTGACGAGATCTTTGATATTGCTGATCGAGTAACCGTTCTTAAGGGTGGCAAATTGGTAGTCACACGCGAGATTGATTTGATAACACATAGCGATCTTGTTCAACTAATGGTGGGACGAAACGTTGAATCAATTATCAAAACAAGTAAAAAAGCTCAGAACGCACCCCTGCTATCTGTAAAAAATTTGACAGGTGCTGAATTAAAGGGAATCGATTTCACGGTTCATCACGGAGAGGTAGTTGGCATAGCCGGACTCCAGGGAAGCGGCATTGCGGAGTGTCCGTATCTACTGATAGGTGCATCTACTAG
>JABMMV010000024.1 GCA_013205145.1 bacterium | reverse complement strand
TTTCCGGTGGCTTGAAGAAAATCGGCCCCCAGTAGGTCGTCGGTGCCTTGTGCATGGTGACTTCCGCATGGGAAATCTCATTGTCGGCAACGAAGGACTAAGAGCAGTGCTCGATTGGGAACTTGCTCACATTGGCGACCCTGCTGAAGACCTCGGCTGGTTGTGCGTGCGAGCATGGCGCTTCGGTGGTGGGCAGCCAGTTGGCGGAATTGGTGCTTATGAAGATTTGCTCGAGGCATATGGTGAAGCTTCAGGTGAATACATTTCGCTGGAAACACTGCGTTGGTGGGAAGTGCTCGGAACAGTGAAGTGGGGGCTGATGTGTATTTCGCAAGCGGCGTACCACCTCACGGGTTCTGTGCGTAGTCATGAACTTGCGGCAATTGGTCGGCGGGTGTGCGAGAACGAATACGACGCATTGCTCGCCATTCGTGAATTGAAAAATGGAAAAGGTGCCACACGTGTCTGAATTACATGATCCGCCAACCGCGCAGCAGCTTGTTGAGTCTGTACGTGAATGGCTCGAGACCGATGTCTTTCCGCAGGTAGAAGGCCGCTTGCAATTTCACACCCGCGTTGCAATGAACGTGCTTGCCATGGTGGAACGCGAACTAGAGCTTGGCATTGAACAAAACGAGCACTATGCCGCAGGCTTGGCCGCATTTCAGTGCAACAGCGAAGCTGAACTAGCAGAGAAAATTCGCACCGGTTCGCTGTCGTCGCAAGAAGTTGAAGAATTCGTCTTGAATTCAGTTAAGGAAAAACTTCGTGTGGCAAACCCTAAGTATCTTCGCGACGAGTAATTTGAACTGGAGAAATATGTTGCCCCGCAGCTAACTGACCACACGCTGCATCAATATCGGTTCCGCGGTTGCGACGAACAGTGGCGTTCACGCCCATATCTTCGAGCCAACTAGCAAATTGACGTACGTGGTTGCCCGAGGACCCTTGAGTGAGATAGCCAGGGGTGGGGTTGAGAGGAATGAGGTTCACGTGCGCCGACGGTGTGAGCTGCTTGCATAGTTCTGCCAGTTCTTCTGCGTCACGGTCGGTGTCGTTGACGCCGGCAATCAATGCCCATTCAAAGGTAACACGACGATTTTTTGCGTAGAGATAGTCTTCGCATGCCTTCATGAGCATCTCTAGCGGGTAGCGCTTGTTAATAGGAACAAGCTCGTCGCGCAGTTCATTGCGCCCTGCATGAAGTGACACTGCAAGGTTCACGGGAAGTGGCCATTTGCTGAGGGTCTTAATGCCAGGAACAATTCCTACGGTGCTCACAGTGAGGTGGCGAGCAGAAATACCAATATCGCCATGAATTTTCTCTACGGCTGCACGTACGGGGCCTTCATTGGCAAGAGGTTCTCCCATGCCCATGAACACCACGTTGCTTAGCCTGCGCTCAAGATGCGCTGCACGTTGCGCTGCACGCACTGCTTGTTCAACAATTTCACCAGAGGTGAGATGACGAGTAAAGCCAGCCTGCCCAGTTGCACAAAAACCACAACCCATTGCGCAACCTGCTTGGGTACTGACGCACACGGTGGCGCGGTCGGCATACAACATGAGAACGGTCTCAATGGGGTGGCCGCCATTGCGCAGTTGAAAGAGAAATTTCACCGTGTCGCCATCGGCATTGATTTGTTCTGTTTGTAGTTCCAGCGCAACGGGAAACGCCTCAGCTAATTGCTGACGCATGGTGGCAGAAATATTAGAGATTGCCTCAACTGGTTTTAACTTTTCATAGAGTGCTTGCCAAATTTGGCCCACTCGATATTTCGGTTCATTCGGGAAGAGTGATGCAATGTCTTCTTGTGTGGCGTCGTACAACGAAAGTGGGGAAGTGGTCATGATGCTTTCGTTTTCTCATGAATGTCGCCAACAAAAGCGCGTTCACGGTAGCGGGGGGTAAAACCGAGTTTTTCATACATTGCAACTGCGGCGGTGTTATTGCAGTCAACATAGAGCATTGCTTCGGTTGCTCCATGGGCGGCGAGCGACTCTAAGCCCGCCACGGTCAGAAGCGAACCAAAGCCGTGTCCTATAAATGCGGGGTCAACAGCGATGACGTAGATCTCTCCCATGAGGTGCGTGCCAGAGTCGTGCATTTTTGTCCAGCAAAAACCTGCCATTTGGCCATCTTCGTCGTGAATACGAAAGCCTTCTGGGTTAAACCAAGTTTCCATCATCCGCGACTTCAATATGTCGGCATTCCAGCCACCTTGTTCAGCGTGGCTCGCAAATGCGGCGTTGTTGACGCGTAACCATGCGTCTTCATCGACGCCTGGCACAAATGCCCTGGTGTGAAATGGTGCTGAGTTATTGACAATTTCTTGAGGCAAGGGAAGTGAGCGGCGCATTTGCATAAGCTCTCGCCCTGGGTGAAGACCCATGAGTTCTGCGAGGTTGAAATGAATAGTGGTTGGCTCAAACACCCACCAGTGCACATGGCCGCCACCTTCTTGTCGCACGATGTCGAGAGTGGCACTCATCATTTCCGGGCCAATGGCAGCCATGTCGTATCGGTGGTGTGGGTGCACCACTACGTCAATGCTCCAACTGTCGTTGCCGCGTGACACTTGGGAATAGGCAACTGCGTGATCGTGCCCGGCTTCAGTTGCTACAACAGCAGCAAAACCTGCACGTCCACCTTGGCGCAAATCGAGCCACAAGTGGTCGGAGAGCGCACGGTGCCCATCGGCGCGT
Source organism: bacterium (assembly GCA_013205145.1). Classification (GTDB taxonomy): domain Bacteria; phylum Actinomycetota; class Acidimicrobiia; order Acidimicrobiales; family Ilumatobacteraceae; genus F1-20-MAGs119. The sequence goes on along the minus strand of JABMMV010000024.1, from coordinate 4,234 downwards.
TCGGCTGCCCCCAGCAACTCGTGAACTGCCGCAAATTCAGCGTCGTTCACATTGCGGAGTATCTCAAGGCGAAGCATTGGCTTAGGGTATCGGGGTGTCGCGACCTACGGCGTAGCATTCGGTATGGCTAAAACCCCTGCACGTAAACCTCGCACGCCTGCTGGCAGGTCTGCACTCGTGCTCGAGAGATTAAAAGTGGAGTACCCAGTTGCCATTTGCGAACTGAATCATCGCAACCCATACGAGCTCTTAGCGGCCACCATTTTGTCGGCGCAATGCACCGATGTGCGGGTGAACATGGTGACCCCTGCATTGTTTGAAAAGTATCCGAGCCCACACGAGCAAGCTGTGGCAAACATTGGCGATGTAGAGACGCTGGTTCGTTCCACGGGCTTCTATGGCTCAAAGGCAAAGAATCTCATTGGAATGGCAAATGGTCTCATCGATCGCTATGGCGGCGAGGTGCCCAAAGAGCGTGACGAGTTAGTAACACTTCCTGGAGTGGGGCGAAAAACCGCAAACGTGGTGCGCAGTGTGGTGTTCAACTTGCCGGGTCTCGCCGTCGATACACATGTGGGAAGGCTGTCGCGCCGGCTTGGTCTCACCAAACACGAAGACCCCGTGAAAGTTGAACTTGAACTGAACGACTACCTGCCACCTGAAGATTGGGGTGGCTTTAGTTTGCGGCTCATTTTGCACGGGCGTCGGGTGTGCGATGCGCGCAAGCCAAAATGTCGCGAATGCATGCTTGCCGATATCTGCCCTTCGGTCAGTATCTAGCGCAGCCTCGCGAGGTGTGCCACAATCGTCAGATGTCTTCTACTCCTCGATCTGAAACATTTATGGCATTGCGCAACGAGCTTGCTGCCTTTGGAGAGTCGGTGGAGCGTGTGCGTTCACGTGCCATGGAACTTGAGGGTCGCCCTGGCGTGAAGCAGCAAGAAGACATTCATCGCGCCATCATCGAAATGCAACGCTCGCTCGATTCCGCTCGTAAAGCCGTCGACCGAGCGCTGAAGATCGTGAAGAACACCTAAATCTGTTTATGGATGAGACCGCATTGCAGGCCTTACGGAATCAGAACAATAATCACGCGCCGATTTTTAGCTTGTGCGGCAAGTGTGTCGCGTGGCGATGAAGGTGCAGCAGCGCCTACACCTGAAAAACTAAATGGACCTTTCGACCCAGCCTCACGAAGTGCTGTCACTATTCGTGCTGCACGATCTTGTGAGAGTTTGATGTTTGCGCGGCTATTACCGTTGATGGTTCCTGAGTGTCCAATTACAAGCACAGAGCCTGCTTGAGAGATTTGTGAACGAATTTTTTTGAGACGAGTCACAGCATTGCGATTGAGCTGTGATGACACGTAGTCGAAGTAAATGGGGGCAATGGTCGCAATTGCATTTCCCACACGAAGTTGTGAAATCTTGGTGCCCACCACTTTGGTACGCAGTGTGCGTAACACCTTGAGAGTTTTGCTATGAATCACGTCTGTGAGGCATTGGCCTTTGCCAAGAAAGACAAGATCATCATTATTCGGTAGACACACATCGGGTGTTCGCGTCACCAAGTTCATGGTGAGCTTTTGTGTTGGTGTGAGCACACTGATTGAGGAGTTTGCAGCTACTTCCTGTGGGGCAACGCCATAGACCTTTGTGTCGGTCTTAGTGACGCCCGGAATCGCACTGGTGTAGATGGCCGTGAGTGCTTCATCGGATAGTGGGTTTAACGTGGTGCCCGGTGAGGTTGTAGCTGTAGTTGTGGTCGTTGTTGTTGGAGAAGTCGTTGTCGTTGGTGCAGTAGTTGTCGTAGGGGTTGTTGGTGCACGCCCGGTGACGCAAGTTCCATTACAAACACGAACAAGTGCAGCCCCGAGCATTTTTTTGTCAACGTAGTAACTCGGGCCAGTAGTTACTCCTGCAACGGTATTGGCGCCAACGGCCCAGGTGGGTGTTGCGTATGCGTCAATGGTGCGGTTGCCAACTCCAAGTTGCGTGCCGCTGAGGGTGAGAGTAGAGCCGGTCTCTGCAGCGACCAACACATTGTCTACCTTCCACTCATAAACCCATGAATAACCAGTGGGGTAAGGGGTATTGGTAACAGATGCGGTCACTACTACGGTGTCGGTGTTGGCAATTGACGCTGCTGAAGAGGTAACAGTTCCCGTCGGACGCTTTAACAGTGAGTTGATACTTGGATGCGATGCATAGGTAGAACCAGTGCCATCAAGAAGTGTGATGTCGACTGATGTTTGCGTTGCTCCATTAGAGCTATCGGGGATGCCAGTCACTGTTCCCACCATGCGCATTCGTGTCTTTTTCGTTTGGTCTGCTGCTGCTGGGTCTGCATCGAGGGTGAGGGTGAGGCCTACAGACGCGACGAAAGCGATTGCTGTGGAGGTGCTATTGCTGTAACTGTTGTTGAGACGCCACGCCAGTTGGTGTCCCGACGTGACGGTTTTGACACAGTCATAGGTATCACCGACAATGAGCAAGTAGTTCGCAACAGTTCCTGTTGTGCAGGTCCATTCGTCGGCGAGAGCGGGGTCAACCGCGTAAGCAGCCCTTTCTGCGGTTGCGACGGTGATGGCGATACCACCAAGAAGAGCAACAGCAAGAAGTAAACGGCGAAATAGTTGGGTCGGAAGCCAAGACATTGGGAGGTCCTTCTGCCCTGCGTGGGCTCTATATATTTTATATAACAATGAGTATACAAAATATATAGAGCGTTAGCAAATAGCGCTAGGAACCAAAGAGGGCATGGAGTATCGCTTCGTCGGCAATGCGATCCCACTCGGCAACATTGACGGAACTGCGGCCAATTTCCAGCAGGTTTTTGCCAATCACCATTCCGTTGTACCACGCAATGAGTGCAACGAGGTCTACGTCTGCGCGAATGACACCTTTTCTTTGAAAGGGAAGAAGGGCATGAGCCATCTGCGTGATGATTGCATCATGTTCTTGTGTGATGCGGTCGGCAAGTGCAGGGCGCGCATAGGTTGCCCCAAGTGCGTTGAGCCGTTGCCAGCGAATGTGTGCTCGCTGTGAAGATTGGCGCCACGCAAATGTTTCTGACAGGGCAGCGAGAAGTTCTTTTTTGGTTGTGCGGTTTTCGAGAAGAGCAATTAATTGATCGGCATTCTCGCGTAATCCGCGGATGAATCGTTCTGCTTGCGCATGTTCAATGAGGCCTTCGCGATTGCCAAAGTGGTGATACAGGGTAGGAAGACCGACTCCAGCGGCTTCGACCAATTCGCTCACTCGAATGCCCGGTTCGCCCAGTTCGTTGATGGTTTCGATGGCAAGTTCCAGCAATCGCTGTTTAACGGAAGATTCTTTTGCCATGGGAGAAGGGTAGTTGATGCAGATTTGATTCTTAATGCCCCTCTTCAGACGGCTCTGCTTCTGTATCGTTAAGCAATGGCACGTTTCCCACTTCGTAGTGATCTGCAGGCAATGCAGGGGTATCACTCTCCGCAAGTCGATGTGCCCATTCGCCTCAACACCAATGAGGCTCCTTTTTCTCCACCACAGCAGTGGCTCAATGAAGTGGCCGAGGCAGTACACGGCATTGCGTGGAACCGGTATCCCGATAGGGCGGTCACCGAGTTGCGCGAAGGAATCGCACAAATGCATGGGGTGAATGCCAACCAAGTGTTTGTGGCAAATGGTTCGAACGAAGTGCTGCAATCTATTTCGCTTGCTTATTCTGGGCCTGGGCGCACAGTGGCAACCTTTGCACCCACGTATCAAATGCATGCTCAAATTGCCAAGGTGGTGGGTGCCAACGTGGTGGAAGGAAGCCGCAATGCCGACTTCACTTTGAATGCCAAGGAAATTGAACGTGTTGTTGCACAGTCAAACCCCGCAGTTTCTTTTCTCTGTTCACCAAACAACCCCACCGGAATTGTTGAGCCTCGGGCAAATATAGAAACGCTCATCAAAGTTGCACCGGGTGTGGTGGTTATTGACGAGGCATATGCGCAGTTTGCGCCGTGGTCTGCACTCGAACTCATTAACGAAGAATCGCCAGTAGTAGTAACACGAACATTTTCAAAGACATGGTCAATGGCTGCCGCTCGTTTGGGGTATCTCGTGGGTCCGTCGTGGTTGGTTGCCGACCTGGATGCTGTAGTGCTTCCGTATCACCTTGATGCTTTCAAACAACGTGCGGGTGTTCTTGCTTTGAAATACTTAGGCGATATGGAGTCACGCGTGCGCGACATCATTGAGGG
>JABMMV010000239.1 GCA_013205145.1 bacterium | reverse complement strand
ATTCGTGAAGAATTCCATTCCACAGTCGGTGTGGTGAATAACAAACCATTCAGCAGTTCCGAGAAGCTTGTAGGAAATAACGAGTGAGCGAATGGCATCGTCGCTTGCACGGCCACCGGCATTGCGAATGACGTGTGCATCACCTTCAGCGAGGCCCGCGTATTTCGCAGGGTCGAGGCGAGCGTCCATGCAGGTCAAAATTGCGAATTGGCGTGCAGGTGGAAGGGCGAGCGAACCTTTGTCGCCAAAGTTCTCGGCGTATGTGGCATTGGCTGCAATGACTTCTGGGCGAACGGACATGGGGTCTCCTTTGGGGTAAATGCAATACCCGACAATTATGACTGGTTTAGTCGGGAATGGCAACTTGTACCAATACTTGCCGACCCAGCCCCCGGGGCACTATCTAAAAGAGTTTCCGCCCCGCGAGCGCGCCGGCAAAGCGAGTGTGGTGTGCGAGGTTTTAGTTATCTGACCATTTGGTGCCGGGTAAGAAATAACGTTTGGCCCATACCCCACGAGGATCTTCGCCTGACACTGGCATCCGCCATGTAACAATTTTTGTTGTCGGTGCTGTGAGCGACACCGCACACAATGCGCGCGGCTGGTCATCGGTCCCGTCAACGTATCCATTTGCAAAATCCTCAGACACATAGCGCTTTGCAATGTTGCGGTACACCTCACGCCATGCTTCATCGTTACCTGGTTGATACTTGATGACCACATGCCCTTGAATAGACACTTTGCGCATGGGCATAGTTTCTTCGTCTATTGAAATTCCAACACGGGTATCACGTTCAATGTTTTTCCAAATAACGGCGAGTGATCGGGGAGTAAACAAAAGTTCATCACCTTGAATGATGAACCACAGCGGCAGCACTCTTGGCATCCCATCGGAATCGACAGTTCCAATTCGTGCCAAGTGTTCGCGCTCACTGAGAAACTGCTGGACTTCATCTTGCGATAATTTTGTCATTTCTTATCCTCACTCCAAACAATTATTTATGGGAAGAGTAAGTAGCTAACCCGCAAGTGCGCCGGCGAAGATCTGCCATGCAAGAAGCGACTTCGCCACAAAGCTGAGAATGATGTAGCGACGCTCGCCGTGCAAGTAGTCGGCCCACTTGCCCTTGCCGCGGTATTGCAGCCACTGCACAATTGCGAAGCAGTTGAACAATATGAACAGCGACGCCACAATTCCGTATACGAAACCAGGAACCACTGAGTCGTTTGGTCCCTTAAGAGAGAAGATGTTGATTCCAATCGCGATCCATGGCACTGCTCCTGCGATGCACCCAAACCAGAACGGGCGAAGGTCGCCGTCGCCTGGGGTGGTGTAGCGCTCTTGCAGCCAACCGAAAAGAATCATGCTTGCGTTCACTCCGAATATTGCCAGGAGAGCGATGTAGTCAGCAACACCATTGAGTTGCAAGATAATAATGATCATGATTGATGACGAGAGCGAGTACTCAACCCATCGATACACATTGATGTGGCGAGTGAGGCCATCGACATACTTCGGAAATACTTGAGGTGAGCTCACAAAGAAGTGGAAGAACGCCGACAACGCCATGAATGCCGCAACCATATAGCCAGTGTTCAGATTGAACAGGTTAATGCCGTCAGTGAAGTTGCCTGTACCGGGCGCCTCGGTGAGATAGATCGCTCGCACGGGGAGCGAGAAGTCGTTGGCCAGCAGCAAGATCGCAATGAACGATACGAGGTGAAGACAACCGGCAAGTACATTCATTTTCTTCAGTGCAAGAAAGCGTGGTTCCATGAGCCGAGAATAGTGTTGTATGCGTTACAGGTGTGCGATGCCGCCAGCGAGGTTATGGTGCGCCAAGTGCGGCCCTCAACTCTGCCTCAGTAATGCCTAAAGTTTTTGCAGCAGCTGGAAAATCGGGTGGCATCTTGCGATCAAGTGCAGCGTCCAACTCTGCCTCTGTAATGCCGAGCTTTTCTGCTGCAGCTGCAAGATCGGGCCGACCACCCATATTGGGCATTGGTTGAATTTGTGAACTATCAACTTTTCCGTGGAAGCATCGAATAGAAGAAGTTGCATCGGCAGTTCCAGGAAGAACGTAGTGGTACACGCCGTTAGGGAATTCGGGGGTGGGGCTGTTGATTCCATTGCATTCATCGAGTGCGCTAGACGGAACAACTTTTCCATTGATGTCATTTGCGCCATATATTAGGTATCCATCAAGAGCAATACCGATGATGTGCGACGGGCCTTCGGCCTTGTCTACTTTGGCGGTTACGCATTCAGGTTGGCCGTGATAGTGGTATGCACCTGAGTTGGGGGTTGGGTGACCTGCACACTTGTCGATGAACGATGCCGTGATTCCATCTGAATTGGTAACGGTGAAGTTGCTGGACATGGCAACAGTTGTGCCGTCGCCTTCGTAGGGGTTGAACAGAATTGCACCAGAGATCATGACGCCGATGGAGCCAAGTGGCGCTTTGGTTACTTCTGATGAGTACTCAGGTGATGAGGGAATATCGAACGAATAGGTTTGTGCCTTCGTTGGATCTTTCATGACATATGCCGAGCTCGCATCGGGAACAACAACTCCCGCATTGGGCACTGCGTAGTACTCGTCACGCTCATGATTCGGAATTCCATCTGGCTGGAAGTTGATAGAGCCATCTGAGTAGGTGATTTTGATCGTTGGGTTCCACGAAGCTGTTTTGATTGCAGAAGTGAGGTCTGTTGTTTCGGCAGCATCACCAACTGTCGTTTCTGTGTTGAGACTCGTAGAGGCCGCAATGGTGTCTTGCGTGGAGTCGGAATTGCTAGAGCATGTAGTCAAAAAGAGACCGGCCGAAAGTGAAAGAAAGAGCGAGCCAATGGTGATCTTCTTTTTACAGTTTTTCATTGTCGGTCTTTCGTCGTGGGGGTTGGCTCAAAATTTAGGTTACTGAAACTAAGGAGCCCAATGGCTAACTCTCGGCGGTGAGCTTTCCATTTTCCATGGTGATGGTGCGGGTAATGCGTACCGATTCCAACAGCGACCTGTCGTGGGTGACGAGCAAAACGGTTCCGCCAAAGGTGTCGAGCGCTTGCTCGAGTTGCTCAATGGCAGGAAGGTCGAGGTGGTTAGTGGGCTCATCTAATACGAGGCAGTTCGCGCCATTGGCCATGAGTAATGCGAGAACTCCACGTGTGCGCTCGCCAGGTGAGAGTGAAGCTGCAGTGCGGTTGACATGTTCCGCAACGAGGCCGAATTTTGCGAGCAGTGTGCGGGCGTCGGGTACGAGGAGACCGGTTGCCTCCATGAATACCTCAAGCAGCGTGTCGTTGGTGAGCTCGCCTTCGGTGTTACGACCCGATAGTTGGTAGCGCGCTTGTTCAAGTTCTCCCACTACAACACCAGGCCCGAGCCACTGTTCGCCACCAGTGAGAGAACTGCGCCCGAGAAGAGTGTTGATGAGAGTGCTCTTGCCGCTGCCGTTGTGACCAACGATGGCAATGCGGTCGCCGAAAGTAATTTGCAAGTTCACTGGCCCAAAGTGGAATAAGCCATAGTTAATTTCTGCATTGGTGAGCCGAGCAACAACGTCTCCGCCACGTTCACGCAATGGAATGGTGAGTTGTAGTTGCCAGGCCTCTCGTGGTTTTTCTACAACGGCAAGGCGCTCCATTGCTTTATCGGTGCGAGCAGCCTTACCAGCAAGCTGTTCTGACGAATTCATTTTTAGGTTCTTACTTATTTTGTCGCCGTCGTTTGGTTTCTTTTTTGCCTTTGCAACACCTTGAGTGGCCCATTCACGTTCACGCTGTGAGCGACCAGCAAGGTTGGCGCGTTTGGCGTCGTATGTTTCGAAGTCTTCCCATGCTTGCTCTTTGGCAATGGCACGCTCAGAGAGAAATGTTTTCCAACCACCAGCAGTTGCTTTTGCTTGGTGCGTAAATTCGTCAATTTCTAAAACGTGTGTGATGGTTTGTTCCAGAAATGTGCGGTCGTGGCTCACAAGAACAACACCGCCGGGTATTCCTTTAACGAATTCTTCTAATCGCGCAAGGCCATCGAGATCGAGGTCGTTTGTGGGTTCGTCAAGAAGGTAAATATCGAATCGCGACAAAATAAGTGCGGCTAAACCAGCACGTGCAGCTTCGCCACCACTAAGCACCGCCATTTGTCGGTCGAGAAGTGCCTCGGGTAATTCAAGGTCGGTCCATGTTTTGCCAATGCGTGCATCAAGGTCGGCGCCGCCGAGTGCAAGCCACGTATCAAGTGCAGTGGAGTACGTGTCATCTGCGCCATCAATTCCTTCAGCAAGTGCCATGGTTGCGGCATCGAGTGCAGTACTTGCAGCCGTTACACCAGTACGCCGTGCAAGGTATGCCCTTACATCTTCACCCACTTGGCGGTCTGGTTCTTGTGAGAGGTAACCCACTGTTGATGAACTAGGGGTAACAACTACTTTTCCTGAGTCGGGAACAATAAGACCCGACAGCGTTTTCATCAATGTGCTTTTTCCCACACCGTTGGGGCCAACGATGCCCCAGCATTGGCCAGGGT
>JABMMV010000238.1 GCA_013205145.1 bacterium | reverse complement strand
TTGATGACCTATTCACCATTTGCCAAGAGCTTGCTGCACCCTGCGAAATAACAGACACCAGTTGCTCCACATCGAGACCAGCGGCTTGTGCAAAGTTGATTCCTTCAGAAAGCGCTTGCACCATGCCCGCAATACAAATTTGATTCACCATCTTGGCTAGCTGACCAGACCCAGCATCGCCCAGTCGCTCGCACGCTTTCGCATACGCCATCGCTACTTCGCGAACAGCGTTGTACACGGCAACATCGTTTGCGCCGCACATCACGCTCAACGCACCATTTTCCGCACCTGCTTGCCCACCTGAAACAGGAGCGTCAACAAACCCCACATTTTTTGCGGCGCATAGTGCAGCCATTTCGCGAGCGAGTTCAGCCGAGGTGGTGGTGTGGTCCACCACTATTCCCCCAGTAGCTATTCCAGCAAGCACACCGTCGGGCCCCGTCATCACGATGCGCACATCGCTGTCGTTTCCTACGCACAGCATGACCATGTCGCACGCTGCACCCACTTCTCGAGGGGTCGCAACACAAGTGCCACCAAAATCAGCCGTCCATGCTTCAGCACGAGCTGAGGTGCGATTGAATACTGTGACCTCATGCCCTGCTTTTACTAAATGCCCTGCCATGGGGTAACCCATTACGCCTAACCCAACGAACCCGATACGTGCCATAGGCATTTAGTTTGGCAGGCTGGCAACGTGACACAGAACTCTTTGCCTCCTACTCACCCGCTCCATGGCGCCGACTTTGGCCCCGTGGTGCAAATTGCTTATGTAGTAGAAGACCCAGAAGTTGCCGCACGGGAATGGGCGCAGCATTTTGGTGCTGGCCCGTTCTTCATTAATCGCCATATTCCCGTTACCAACGTGACGCATCGTGGCGCACCATCCGCTTTTGACCACACATCTGCTTATGGCTGGTGGGGCTCAGTGATGGTGGAACTGTTTTGTCAACACAACAGCGACATCACAGCAGTGACCGAACGCTTCAGCCCCGGCACTTACGGCCTGCACCACATGGCCTGCATTGTGTCGAACCTAGAAATTGCACTTCAACGAGCCGCTGCAGCAGGAAAAGTTGTTGCCCAAAGCGCCCAAGCAGGAGCCACCACATTCGTCTTTATTGACGACGTTGAACAACGCGGTCATTACTGGGAGCTGTACCAAGAAAGCGCAGGGCTACTTGGGTTCTACGACATGATTCGCACAGCACACACCAATTGGGATGGCTCAGAGCCTGTACGCGAGATACAGCGCTAGAAACTTTTAGATATCGTCGTCTTCTTCGACTTTTTTCGGCTCAGCTTTTGCAGCAGCCTTCTTTGCAACCTTGGCAGGCTTCAACACACCCTTGGCAAGCGCTTCGTCGAGGAAAATTTCAGCATCATCGGTTGACACCTTGAGAGCTGGTGCAATTTCTGAAATGAGGTTGATGCGGGCGCGGTCGTACATGGTGCGCTCGGCTGCCGACAACGAAGCATCGCGGTTACGCGCTGCAAGGTTACGCACTACTTCTGCCACTTGATAAACGTCGCCGCTCTTCAATTTTTCTTGGTGGTTCTTGAATCGGCGTGACCAGTTGGAAGGAACGCGTGGGTCGGCTTTAGAAAGCACAGACACCAAGTCTTCAAGTTCGTCGGGAGACACCGGCGGGCGAACGCCCACTTCAGAGGCCCTTGACGTAGGCACAGAAAGCGTCATTTCATTGATAACGGTCTTCAAAATGAGATACTCCTGGGTTGAGCCAAAAGCCTTCATCTTTTTGATTCCGTGCACGATGCAAGCGCCGTGCTGAGGGTAGATGACCGTGTCGCCTTTTTTGAAAATTACCTCTGCAGTCACGGCGCTAAGGATAGAGCACGGGAGACCAAAAGCCCCTATGGAATGGGGCGCGCACGAAAAAACCGTAAAAGAGCGCCCCCGGCATGAATCGAACATGCGACCTGCGGATTAGAAGTCCGTTGCTCTATCCGACTGAGCTACGGGGGCATTACCCTTAATCTACAAGTACAGACGCCGCAAATAATTGAGTGCTGTAATAACCGACATCTGGCGCATTTGGTCGCGGGTTGTGGCGAGACGAAAGTGTTGTGAATATTCAGTTCCGTCGGCAAGGCACACCCCTACCCACAAAGTCCCCACAGGCCGCCCTTCTTGCTCGGTGGGCCCGGCGACCCCAGTTAGCGCAAGCCCCACGGAAGAATGCAAAGCCGCCTTGACACCTCGAGCCATTGCAACGGCTGCTTCTCCGCTCACCACTGGACCGCGTGGCACGTTCAGTAGGTCATATTTCACTTCAGAGGTATATGACACCACACCACCAACGAGCACATCACTTGCTCCAGCAATATTGGTGAGACGACCAGTTACTAAACCACCTGTTACCGATTCTGCAACCGCCAAAGTATGACCATGTGAACGAAGCGTTTGCAAAACAACGGACTCCATGGTGTCGCTATCAACTCCAAAGACAATGTCGCCCACTACTGCGCGCACACGCTCTTCCCATGTGGCCAACACTTGTTGAACTTGTTCACTTGTGGAAGCACGTGCGGTCAGACGAACTTTGATTCCTTCCCAGCCACTTGCCAAAAATGCAAGCGTTGGCAAAGATCCATCGGGGTTGTTTTCGAGCTCATCAATAATGCCATTGAGACGCTCATTGAGCCCGCTCTCGCTTTCGCCCCATGTGCGCAACACCTTGCTCGCGATAACAGCTTGCACTCCACTGCGAGCCACCAGGTCGGGAAGAATGGCACGTTGCATCATGTCGTGCATTTCATGAGGCACGCCCGGCACCGCATACACCATTTTAGTTTTGCCGTTCATGAGCACGGGGCACATGAGCCCCGGTGCCGTTCCCCGTGTTTGTCCAATAATGCTTGCACCCTTTGGCACCATTGCTTGTTGCAAGTTATTTTCCGCCATAGTGCGACCACGCGAGGCAAAGAGTTCACGAATGACATCGGCAATGCTGTTGTGAAACTCCAGCTCAACGCCCATCACTTGCGCAATGGCCTCGCGAGTGAGATCGTCATGAGTGGGGCCAAGCCCTCCGCACATAATGACGGCATCGGCTTCTTCTAAACGCGCACGCAAGGCCGCGACGATTCGCTCAATGTTGTCGCCAACTTTTACTTGCAAGTGCGACGAAATGCCGTGTGCGGCAAGTTGCTCGCCTATCCACGACGAATTGGTGTCGACAATTTGGCCCAGGAGGAGTTCAGTGCCAACGGCTAGCACATCACAACGCATGTTTATGCCGAGTGTGCAGAGGTATTTGCTTGATGCTGATGACCGCGGTACGCCCGCACTGCGTATTGGGCGCCACTGATAAGAGTGAGAACGAGAGAGAACCACAACAGAATCTTCCACGTGTAGTCAAAATCATTCACGGTGAGTGGCGCGAGAGCACATGCCACTGCAAATTGTTGCCCGAAGGTTTTCCACTTCGCCAGTTTGCTTGCAGGTATAGAAATACCTTTTGAACCGGCCACTACGCGATACACGCTAATGAGCACTTCACGCGCCGCGATGATGGCAACAGGCAATAGCGGAAAAAGACCTCTGCTGACGAGGGTAAACATGGCACCAAGTACCAAGACCTTGTCGGCAAGTGGGTCGAGAAATGCGCCGGAATGTGTTGCGCCATGACGACGCGCCAAATATCCATCAACACCGTCACTTGCACACAACACGAACCACATGACCCACGCCACCCACGACCCGTTGGAGTCGGATGGAATAACTGCAAATAAAATGGGCGACAACAAAATGCGCATGACCGTGACGGCATTGGCCCACGTGGCGATGGCGTTGGGGTCTACTGGCATGCGCTTTTACTCTATTCGCCCGGCGTTACTAATTCTGCGACGAGATCGGGGCCGATGGCATCGATGATGCGAACGTTGACGAACGTACCGACCTTGCACGATTCAGGAATCTGCACAATGCCATCAATTTCTGGCGCCTCGCGATGACTGCGGCCTACGCCTGGCTCATCGACGAGCACGCGATGCACCTCACCAATTTCATCATCACGCTTACTTGCCGTAATGGTGTCTTGCATCTCTTGCAATTCGCCGTGACGTAACAACATCAGTTCTTTGGGCACCTGGTCGGGCAGGTCAACTGCATACGTGCCGTCTTCTGCGCTGTAGGTAAAGAACCCACACCAATCGAGCTGTGCCTCTTCAATGAAGCGCAACATTTGGTCGTGGTCGGCTTCGGTTTCACCTGGGTACCCAACAATGAAGTTGCTACGGAAAACTGCTTTAGGGCTGAGCCTACGAATATCGGCAATGCGCTGCAAAAAGCGGTCGCCATCGCCCCATCTGCGCATTTTGCGCAACAAGGGCTTCGACACATGCTGAAGCGACAAGTCGAAGTACGGCACACCAGTATTCAAAATGGCATGAATGAGGTCGTCGCTCAAATCACTTGGGTACAGGTAGAGCAAGCGCACGCGGTCGACCAACGAGGCAACCGAATTGACCAACGGAACAATGGAGCCGGCACCCATTTCGTCGGGGCGATCTTTGCCATAACTGGCGAGGTCTTGTGCAACGAGAACAATTTCTCGGGCCTGTAGTTGTTCTACTTCTGTCAACAATGACGAGATATCGCGACTGCGTTGCGGGCCACGAAATGACGGAATGGCACAGAACCCACACGAACGGTCGCATCCTTCAGCAATTTTCAGATATGCCCATGGCGATTGCGACTTTGGACGTGGCAAGTTCAAGAGGTCAAAACTGGGCACTGCCGTTGCGCCCAACGCCACTGGCTTGCGCCCAAGTGTGACCGACACTCCAAACCCAGCTACTTGATCGACCTCAGGAAGTTCTGCGGCAAGTTCATCGCCATAGCGCTCTGCCATGCAACCTGTAACTACTAGTCGCGAGCCAACTTTACGCTGATCGGACAGGTTCAAAATGGTGTCAATGCTTTCGCGGCGTGCTTCTTCAATGAATGCACAAGTGTTTACAACAACTAAATCAGCCTGCGACACATCATTTGTTTGTGTGTGGCCTTCCGAAATGAGGAGACCCATTATTTTTTCTGAGTCAACCTCGTTCTTCGGGCAGCCAAGTGTTTCAACGTAAAACTGAGATGCCACGGAAGTACCCTACCGACGTTCGGCTAGTCGTTTTGTTGGAGGAGTTCAAATTCCTCTATTGACATGAGCACTGAACGAGCCTTGGAACCTTCGCCTGGGCCCACTACCCCACGCTCTTCCAAGAGATCCATAAGGCGCCCAGCACGAGCAAAGCCCACTTTGAGTTTGCGTTGCAGCATTGATGTAGAGCCAACGCCAGCATTTACCACGAGTTCCATTGCCTGTTTCAACAGTTCATCGTCGCCATCGTCGCCCGAACTGCCGCCATAGACCCCTGAGCCGCCGCCTGTGGTGACTTCACCTTCAATGCCACTGACGTACACCACTTCTGGAGATTGGCGCCGCCAGTGCGCCACAATGGCACGCACTTCTTCTTCGGTCACCCATGAGCCTTGAATACGCTGAGCAATATTGGTGTTTCCCGGCAGTAACAACATGTCGCCTTTGCCCACAAGTTTCTCTGCACCAGGACGGTCGAGAATGACTCGACTATCGGTAAGGCTCGACACCGCAAAAGCCATACGTGCAGGAATGTTTGCTTTAATCACACCGGTGATGACGTTGACGCTGGGTCGTTGCGTGGCGATGATGAGGTGAATACCCACCGCACGAGCCTTTTGAGCAATGCGCGTAATGGAGTCTTCAACGTCGCGTGCAGCAACCATCATGAGGTCGTTTAACTCATCGACCACCACAACAATAAATGGCAGGCGTTCGTATTCTTTTTCTACACCGGGTGCTGGCTGAAGGTCGCCACGGTCGAATGCTGCGTTATAGCCGCCAATGTCGCGGAAGCCCACTTCCACTAACAAGTCGTAGCGACGTTCCATTTCTTTCACTGCCCAACCCAAAGCATTCGCTGCTTTTTTCGGATTAGTTACAGGTTGAGTAAGCAAGTGTGGCAAGCGCCCGTATTGACCCATTTCCACTTGCTTAGGGTCAATGAGAATGAGGCGCACTTGGTCGGGAGTGCTGCGCATGAGCAACGAAGTAATGATGCAGTTGAGTCCGCTTGACTTACCTGCACCGGTGGCACCTGCAATGAGCAAGTGAGGAGTAGTTGCGAGGTTGATGAATACTGCACGACCTGCAATATCTTTACCCACGGCAACATCGAGTGGATGCGTTGCTGCTTTTGCTTCCGCAGAAGAAATGAGATCGCCCAAAGAAACAAGTTGACGTGTTGTATTGGGCACTTCAACACCAATTGCAGAGCGACCAGGAATAGGAGCAAGAATTCGCACGTCGGTTGCTGCCATTGCATAGGCAATGTCGCGGTCGAGGCTTGTAACGCGCGCGACTTTCACACCTGGCCCAAGCTCTAGCTCGTAACGCGTGACCGTCGGGCCAACGGTCATGCCAACGAGTTTCATGTCTACGCCGTGCGAAGCAAGTGACTCTTCAAGAAGGCGACCACGCTCTTCAACTTCGGTTTTGTCGATGGCGTGCACTGGCGTCACTGACAACATGGTCTTTGCGGGAAGTTTCCAGTTGCCACGTTGTGCTGCAGGACCAAGTGCTAACTCGTCTCCATTTGTTGCGTTGGCTGCTGGCTCAGGCTTTTTTACTACCGGAGGGACACGTGCTGGTTTCGGTTGATCTTTTTCTATGTCGTAAAGAGGTGGGCGTGGAGCACCTGGGTCGAACTCGGGAACATGAGAATTGTCTACTGGCCCCTGAGCATGAAGTTCTTCATCAGTTTCCTCTGCTTCAATGTCGAAAAAGTGTGAACTTTCGGCCTCTCGTTCACTCGACACAGTTGAAATATCATTCACCAACTTCTTCGCCGCACGCGATGCAGGCACAGCAACAACATTGACTCCACCACTCAGTTTTTTGAGTAACAGGGGAAGCGACATTCCTGTTGCTATGAGCACTCCGCCAAGGAGCATGGCGAGAAGCACCACTACCGCGCCAACGATACTGAGCAACGATCGCAGTGGCTGACCCACAATGGCACCAATCCAACCACCGGCTGGCTTCAATGCATCAACACTTGCGGTGATGTGCCCCGCACCTCGCGCCAGATGCAGCAAGCCAAAAATAGACAACACGATGAGCGTGCTACCAACTCCTACACGTAAGCGATGCTCCGACTCGTTGCGGCGAATAAGCGTGACACCCAGCAGCGCGATTGCGGGAGGCAAGAAGAACCTGCCCAGACCAACGAGCCAGCCAAGACCAGTGTCGATGGCATCGCCGAGCGGGCCTGCAACATCGAGGTAAATAGCCAAAGCCGCCAAGACTGCAATGACCACGATGCCAATACCCAAAAACTCATTTTCACGGCCACCTACAGCAGCTTTCACGGCAGCATGCTCGCGCATAGGTAATGAACTGCGCTTGGGCAACGACTGAGACCGCTTCCTCGGCTGAGCAGCAGCTTTTTTCGGGCGCGAGGCCTGCTTCGACATGTTTCTACGGTACCAATGGGGTCTTGCCTCATCGGGGACTCTCACCCCGATAGCAGGAGTTTTTAGGTGCCGAGCCCGCTCATTACATCGGTTCCAAGGATTTTTCCTGTGGGGTCAACGAAAACAGCAAGCTGACCACCTTGCTCAGACTGCAGAACCACTCGATATTGAACTCCCCCTGTGGGGTTGTCGCCAATGACGCTGAAGGCCCTCAAGATGGAATCGGGTAGCTCTTTTTGCACACGTGTAAAGACTTTCGAGCTAAAAGACATTTCGGAAACTGAAAAACTCTTGCCTTCGGCAGGGGCTACGGATGTTTCTTCGGCCAATTTCCCTTTTTCAAAAACAAAGTTGATGGCATTTCCCTTGTCGTCGGCGGCAAAGAGATTCACCAAAGTTGGCGTGGCATTGATTTCATAAAACTCGGGAGTCTTGCCCAACACCTTGCCAACAGCTGCCACCGCGTTATCGATATCGCTCACCAAAAGTGCTTCTTTGCTGCTGGCGCACCCGACCAGCACAACGACCGCCAGAGCAATTACACACAAAAGATTTTTCGACTTCAACATGAGTCTTAGGTTTCCATCACCACAGGAACAATCATGGGTTTACGTTTGGTTCGTGCTGCAACAAATTTGCCAGTCGCTTTTCGTACTACCTGTTCAAGAGCGACAACATCACGGCCACCATCACGCAGAGCCTGCTCTACTGCTCGAGCAACCGTGTCGCAGGCTTCGTCGAGAAGATCTTCCGCTTCTGGGGCATACACCCACCCGCGAGTAATAATTTCGGGGCCAGTAATGACAACACCCGACTCAATGTCGATGGTGACAACTACAACTACTACGCCTTCTTCAGCAAGTACCTTTCGGTCGCGCAAGACGCCTTGGCCCACATCGCCCACCACGCCATCGACATACAAATAGCCGGCAGGAATACGGCCTACGTGTTTGACGCCTTCAGCGGAAAGTTCCACCACTACGCCGTCTTCACACATCACCACATTGCCTGGGTGAACACCCATTGTTCGGGCCAACTTGGCATTTGCCATCATGTGGCGGAACTCGCCATGAATAGGAATGAACCACTCGGGCTGGGTCACGTTCATGTACGTCTTCAAATCATCGGCTTGTGCGTGCCCTGTTGCGTGCACGTCGACAATGCCAGAGTGAACCACTTCTGCTCCGGAACGCAGCAAACCATCGATAACGCGACCCACATGCATTTCATTTCCTGGAATGGGGTGACTCGACAAAATAACTACGTCGTCTGCGCCTACCTTGATCCACTTGTTCTCACCGCGTGCCAACAGCGACAATGCCGCCATTGGTTCGCCTTGTGAACCCGTTGAAATAATGCAGACCTTTTCTGGCGCATAGTCATTGATCTTCGCAATATCAATAAGGGCCCTATCGGGAATATTCAACAAGCCCAAATCGCGTGCCATGCGCACATTGTTTTGCATTGATCTGCCCATTGTTGCCACAACGCGCCCGCTAGCAATAGCTGCTTCTGCAATTTGTTGAACACGGTGAATGTGGCTGGCGAAACTTGCAGTAATGATGCGCTTGGTGCGGTTCTCGGCGAACAATGCGCGCAATACCTTGCCCACTTCGCTCTCGCTTGGTGCATGGCCTTTTTCTTCAGCGTTGGTGCTGTCGGCCATGAGCAAGCGAATGCCACCGTTGTGTGCCAACGAACCCAAACGCGCCAGGTCGGTACGACGACCATCTACTGGAGTGAGGTCGAGTTTGAAGTCTCCTGAGTGAAGCACAACACCTTGTGCGGTGTGCAATGCAATGGCGTGCGCGTGGGGCACTGAGTGCGTAACGGGAATGAATTCAACGTCGAAAGGGCCAATGCGGCGAATTTCACCATCGCGCACAACATTAAGCGTCGTCTTTCCTAAGAGCCCTGCTTCTTCAATGCGATTTCGCGCAAGACCCAGAGTTACTGCCGACCCGAACAACGGAAACGACATTTCCCGCAATAAGAACTGCAACCCACCGACGTGGTCTTCATGACCATGTGTTGCCACACAACCCACAATGCGCTCGGCATTTTCACGCAACCACGTGAAGTCGGGAAGCACAAGGTCAATTCCGTGCATGTCGGGGTCGGGGAACATGAGACCACAGTCGATGAGCAAAACTTCATTGTCTTGCTCAACTGCCATGCAGTTACGACCAATTTCACCGAGGCCACCGAGAAAATAAATACGTACGTTTGATGCGTTCACAGATGCATTCGTACTCAACGGCTGCGCGTCGCTTCAAGATTTTTCTTCACCACTGCTGCACGCTCGGCTACCCACGATGCTGCTGGGCCCATCGGTAGGCGTGCATTACCCACAGCGAACCCGTGCAACTTCATCATTTCTTTGCTCGGTAGTGGGTTCGGAGATTCGTCTCCGGTTTCAAAGGCGAAGCTTTCAAGCAACAGCGCATTCACACGCTGTGCTTCAGCCATATTGCCGGCAAAGAAAGCTTTCATCATGAGTTGATGTTCGGGAGCCGACCAGTGTGTAGCAACACCAACGACCCCCATTGCGCCAACCGACAACAACGGGAGTGTGAGCCCGTCATCGCCGCTGTACACCTGAAAACCCTTGGGCGCTTGCGCGATAACTGATGCGGTTTCTGCTGGGTTTCCAGCAGCATCTTTGAGAGCAACAATGTTGCTGTAGTCGTTTGCCAAAGTAAGCAAGTTTGCAGTGGCAATTTTGCGACCGGTGCGCACTGGAATGTCGTACAACACCACGGGTAAATGTGTTGCTGTGGCAATTGCGCCCATGTGCGCAGCAATACCTGATTGCGGTGGTCGGTTGTAATACGGCCCCACTGCCAAAATGCCGGCAGCGCCAACTTCGGTGGCCTTCTTGGTGAGGTGCACACTGTGTGCGGTGTCGTTTGAAGCACTTCCTGCAATAACGGGAATGGTGACTGCTTGAGCAACTGCTTCCCACAACGCAATTTTTTCTGCATCGGTGAGAGTCGATGCTTCACCCGTAGTACCTGTTACAACAAGACCATCGTTGCCCTGCTCTTGGAGCCACTTCGCAAGCTTCACTGCTTCATTAAGATCGAGCTCACCTTGGGCGGTGAACGGCGTAATCATGGCAGTGAGTACTCGCCCGAAGTGTGGCACTTGCGTCATTAGAAAGACCCCTCTGCAGCGCGGTCGATTCCTTGGGTGAGAATGAGATCTTCATGAAGTTCCATCCACACGTCGTGGTAACTGCCACACATCACACCTGTGAACATATTGTTTTCGCCTGCAACAACACGCTTTGATGTGGAGTGCAAACGAGGCACGTATGGCATGAGGCGGCCCAAGATGGCGCCAAGGGCTTCCACTACCGGCACGGCCTTCACATTCATTTCAACCAAGCGGGTAACGACAACTTTGTCGTACGCGGCATCGCTGTGATCATTTGGCGCACCGTCTTTCAACTGCCAGTCTCCACACAACTGCTTGAACGACTCATTGATGACCAAAAACTCTTCATAGGAAGGCTTCAAGGCCCCAGCAACTTCACTTGGCGTATCGGCTGCGAGCGCTGCCTTGTGAGCTTCTTTGCCGGCCGGGGTAATTTGCCACAAAGCTCGCTGTTCGCGGAACTGCGCCAACTCGCGCGACAAGAGGTCTTGAAGGTGAATCTCGGCCTCTTGTTCGCTGACTGCAGCGATATCGGCGACCATGTCGACTTTGGCAAAGCCCTTAATGCGCAGAGCATGAAAGGCACGAAATGTGGGGTCAGATTGATGAGCCATAACGCTTCAAGAGTAGTGACCTCACACTGCGAACGGTGCATTCATTAGCGAAATCGAAGAATTAAGCCCTCTTTAGGCAGGTGTAGCGATGTCTTTGCCAATTTCGAAGGCCAGGTACTCTGCACCCGTATCTTCAAAATCTTCAAATTGGATCACGCCAATTTCCTCAAAGCGGCGGCGCAACCATGAGTCGTTGCGGTCGAGCAAGCCAAGCTTTTTGCAGTTCGGCACAATTTTGGAAAACAGCATCTGCTGGAAGAAGATTCGCGTGGGGTCATTGAGCACAACCGGCATAATTTTACGCGGGTCAATGCCCATGCGTTCCCACACTTCTTGTTGCAAGAAGCGGTCGCGCATACGCAAGCTTGCCTCGAAGGCAAAGATTTGACGCTCTTTAATTTCAACGTCACTCATTTGTGCATACACCTCTTGCAAGGACAGCACACCAAACGCCACGTGACGCGCTTCGTCGCTCATGACATAGCGCAATAGTTTCTTCAACAACGGCTCTCCGGTGAGTTGATGCAAGTATCCAAATGCAGCGAGGGCAAGACCTTCCACCATAATTTGCATACCCAAATAGGTCATGTCCCAGCGACTATCGGTCACGATGTCGTCGAGCAAGGCACGTAAGTGTGCATTGATTTGATAGCCACCTTCAAGCTTCTCATCAAGGTAGCGGGCAAACACTTCTACGTGGCGTGCTTCGTCCATTACCTGTGTGCTGGCATACAACTTGGCGTCGTACCAGGGCACAGTTTCCACAATTTTTGCGGTGCAAATGAGAGCACCTTGTTCACCGTGCAAGAACTGCGACAAGCTCCACTTACGTGCCTGCACTCCAAATTCGAGCCAATCTTTTTGCTCCCAGTTTTTCACGGGCGTGTCGCCATAAAGGCTCATATCGAATCCGCGACCAATTGCTGCCTGGTCGGCCGCAATAGTGCCTTCAATGTCGACAGGTGTTTCCCATGGCAAGTCGGTTGTGGCATTCCACTGCCCTACTTTTGCCTTTTCGTACAACTTGCGCAACTGCGGGCGAGCTAATGAATAGTCCCAAGAAAACAAAGTATCGGCATTGTTTTTCACCATATGCGTAATTTCGTTGACATCGGTATTGGTCACGCCCAAAATGGCCTCGATGTCATTGACATCGGCGCGGCCCAAAATATCTGCGTTGTGAGATTCGATTGCGGTCATGGTATTTCTCCTATTGCTGTACTAAATAATTAAGAAAACTAAAAGACTCGAAGAACGCGCGAACACTGTCTTCGCTGGTGAAGTCAACTCGTACACTCGGTGCAAGGAAGTATGAAATGACGAGTCGAACAAGTACATCGACAATTTGAATTGCGGTCTCATGCGATACGAATTCTTCAGCGAGCGGCACAAAGAATTGTGTCGCTACATGAATAATGCGTGGCACTCCGTCAACAGTGAGGTTGGCAAGTGCTTCGCCTCGTTCGCTGGCAAGCATCGAAGCAAGGTGCTGGTCGTTTTTCAATTCACGCGATGAAAAGACGATGCACCGTGTGAGGAGTTCTTCAATATTGGGTGAACCCGCTACGCCACTTTGCAAACGGGAAAAGAAGGCTTCCAATTCGCGCAGACGCATTGCCTCAAAAAGAACTTCTCGCCCACCTGGGAACAAGCGATAAATAGTGGCGCGTGACACACCCGAAGCCGTGGTGATGTCGTCAATGGTGACCTTGCTAAACCCAAAGCGTTCCACACAGCCCATGGCTGCGTCGAGAACGCGGGTTTCGTCAGAAGTCACAGTGAGACACTAAAACGAAAAGCGTCTCACTGTCAAGACAAAAGTCACACAAAACTCAATTTTTTTAGATGGTGGGCAATTCGTAGGTGGCAAAACGGTCACGGAGGGTCTTTTTCGAGAACTTCCCCACGCTGGTCTTGGGCACTTCGTCAATAAACACCACGTCGTCAGGCAGTTGCCACTTAGCCAAACGAGGCACCAAGAACTCCACCACTTCTTCTTTCGTGAGGCTCTGCCCAGGCTCCACCACGATGCAGGCCAATGGCCGCTCCGACCAGCGCGGGTGAGGCACACCCACTACAGCGGCTTCTTTGATTTTCGGATGCGCCATGAGCTCGTTTTCCACATCAACAGAGGAGATCCATTCTCCACCACTCTTAATGAGATCTTTTGTGCGGTCTACTAATCGCACTCGCCCATCGGCGTCCATTGTGGCAACGTCACCCGTGCGCAACCAGCCGTCAGAAGTGAAGCTTTCCGCCGAACGATCGTCGTTGTAATAGTTCGCAGCAATCCACGGGCCGAAACATTGCAACTCTCCACTTGTTTCCCCATCCCACGCAACCGGGTTAATGGTGTCGGGTTCCACAACACGGCACTCAACGCCGAAGTTAATTTGACCCACCGTGGTACGCAACTCTGCTTGTTCGTCAATTGGCAACAACAAGTCTGCGGCACTCAACGTGCAGGTGGAAGCAATGGGGCTTGTTTCAGTCATTCCCCACGCTTGCAATATAGGTAACCCTGTTTGCTCGCGGTACGCCTCACTTAATGCTTTGGGCACTGCAGAACCACCACAAGGAATGGCGCGCAACGACGAAGTGTCGCGACCTTTCAGCTCGGGAAGTACACCCATCCAAATAGTAGGTACGCCTGCAGCCACTGTGACTTTTTCTTCCACAATGAGTTGTGCAATTGCTTTGCCCGAAAGGTCTGGACCAGGCATGACGAGCGATGCACCAGAAGCAACTGCGGCATGTGCAAGACCCCACGCATTGGCGTGGAACATTGGAACGACTGGCAAAATGATGTCGCTCTCGCGTGCACCCAAACTGTCAACCGTCATTGCGCCAAAAGTGTGTAGGTATGTACTGCGATGGCTGTACACCACGCCTTTCGGGTTGCCCGTGGTACCGCTCGTGTAACACATGCTCGCCGCACGATTTTCATCTGTTACCAAAAACTCCACTGGCGAAGCTTTGCTGAGCAGTTCTTCATAGTCGTGTATTTGTACGCCAGGCCATTGCGGAACTTCACCTGGGGCATCGTTCATCATCACCAAATGCTTCACGGTATGAAAGGTGGAGAAAAGCGGAGCAAGAAGTGGAAGTAATGATTGATCGCAAAAAATCACTTCGTCTTCTGCATGGTTCACGATGTAGGTGAGCTGTTCGGGAAAGAGGCGGATATTTAACGTGTGCAATACGCGGCCCGTACACGGAGCCGCAAAGTACAACTCCAAGTGCCGTGCTGTATTCCATGCGAACGTTGCGACTCGACCCGCTTCGGAAATTCCTAAAGCGTTAAGTACTCCGCCCAACTTGCGGGTTCGTAGCGCCCAGTCGCCATAAGTAACAGTCTCTTTCCCACGCGGGGTTGCAGTAATAACCGTTTTATTGCGGTGGTATTTTTCTGCGCGGTCGAAAAGGTGAACAATAGTCAGTGGCGTATTTTGCATGAGTCCTTGCATGCGACAAGCGTAGGGCATCTTGCAGGGTGAGGCGATAAGTTGCCATGGTGCGCAAAACAGTTTTAGCTCTCACTTCGCTCCTGTTCATATTCGGCACCATTGGCACCAATATTGGGCCAGCGCTCGTTGACGAGCACCCACTGCTCGTACTGACCATGTCGTCGCGCAACCGCAACCTTTTTGGGTCGGTACCTTTCACCTCTCCCGTCCCCTATTTCATCATCGGTTTTTTGCGTATTTTGGCAGCGGCTGTTGCTCTGTATTTCGTTGGCCGCTGGTATGGCGACCGCACTGTGCGCTGGGTGGAAGACAACGTTGGCGAAATGCCTGCGCTCTACCGTTGGATAGAAAAAGCAGTGAACAAAGCTGGCTGGCTGATGCTGTTTTTCATGCCTGGCAGCAACGTGGTCTGCGTGCTCGTTGGCCATCGCCAAATGCGTATTCGTCAATTTTTTGCAGTCATCATTCCTGCCATTTGCTTTCGCCTCATTGTGATGCGCATTGGTGGAGACATCTTTGAAGACCAAGTGCGTTGGTTCTTGAAATCTATTGAGCGCTACCAATGGTTCATTGTGCTGGGGCTCTTTGCCATTTCAGCATTCCAAATGAACAAGCGCCGCCCACTTGCTCCACCCGACCATGATGGGTCGAATGAGGGTTAAAGAAGCGAGTCGATTCCGAGAGTAATTCCCGGCGTTTCGGCGACGTGTTTACAGGCAAGAACAACGCCAGGCATAAAACTCACTCGATCATTTGAGTCGTGGCGAATAACAAGTGTTTGACCCGCAGTACCCAATATGACTTC
>JABMMV010000237.1 GCA_013205145.1 bacterium | reverse complement strand
GTTCATTGGCTTGGGGTAATACGTCCCGTTATCCATTTCCATGGGTGGGTACATGCCATCTTTGTAGAAATCGAGGTGGCCTGAAGTTTGGAACAAATTCGCATTAGCAAGATGCGGAGTAAAAACGAACTGATATCCGCCCGACTGATGCCGGTCGCGACTGTAATCTTCCATTAATTTGCGCACGATGGCACCCTTTGGATGCCACACCGCCAAACCTCCACCAAGTTCTTGTGGAAACGACAGCAGATCTTGTTCAACAGCAAGACGACGATGATCTCGCTTTTCCGCTTCAATCAGTCGATTGAGGTGTTCTTCTAATGCAGATTTCGATTCCCAAGCCGTGCCATAAATGCGCTGCAGCATGGGGCCCTTATCGGAGCTGCGCCAATACGCACCCGCAACTTTCATGAGCGCGAAGTGTCCGAGTTTTCCCGTCGATGGGACGTGAGGACCACGGCAGAGGTCGACGAATTCAGGGCTATTGCGATACACGCTGATGGCGTCACTACTACCCACTTCATCGGCGTCTACACCATCGGCCGAGCCAGAGGTAACGCGTTCAATGATTTCGCATTTGTAGGGCTGATCGGAGAAAATTTTCAACGCATCGCGTGCCGACACTTCAGACCGGGTGAAGGGCTGATTTGCAGAAACAATTTCTTTCATCCGCGACGTAATGGCAACAAGATCTGTCTCACTGAATGTGCGACCTTCGGGAAGGTCAAAGTCGTAATAGAAACCATCTTCAATTGCAGGACCAACAGAAAATTTTGCTCCAGGAAAGAGCTGCGTCACCGCTTGGGCCAAAACGTGTGCACTGGAGTGACGAAGAACATGTCGTCCCGCATCGGAATCGGCGGTCACAATAGAAACGACATCACCGTTGGCTAAGGCCACGTTGAGGTCGACTTCAGCACCATTGACCACGCCAGTAAGAGCTGCTTTTGCCAAACGAGAGCCAATACTGGCCGCAAGATCGGCCACTGTCGACCCGGCTGGCAATTCGCGAGCAGAACCATCTGGCAGGGAAATAGACAATACAGACATCTCCGAGAGTCTAGAGCGTAGGTCGTAAGGGAAGGTCTAATTTGTCTTGCGATTTATAACTGAACACCAAGAAGTTCAGCCGCAGTAACCACATTGACCCGTGCTCGTGCTGCAGAATCAATGAGCTGTAGCGCGAGAGGTGAATTGAGATCATCGTCTAGTGCTGCTCTCACCTCGACAAGAACTGCTACTGACTCTGGAGAGTTCGCTGTTTCTGCACCGCTCGAAACGCCCTGCCACAACTGCAGACGTGCAAGTGCGTCGGGCATGATGCTCGTGTTCCATTCCCACTCAATGCGATAGTGATGAGCAATAAGACCGAGTCGTATGACGCGCGGGTCCCACTCCTTGCGCAAAGCATCGACAAAAACTAAATTGCCGCGGCTCTTAGACATCTTGTGCCCATCCATCGACACCATTGCAACGTGCATCCAGTGACGCACAAATGATTCGCCTGTTGCGGCTTCCGATTGCGCACGTTCGCACTCGTGATGCGGGAAAATAAGATCACTTCCTCCACCATGAAGGTCGATAGTTGTACCTAGTTCACGCAAAGCAAGAGCACTGCATTCAATATGCCAGCCGGGTCGACCAGCGCCCCACATTGTTTCCCATGCTGGCTCATCGGGCGCGCTTGTTTGCCACAAGACAAAGTCGAGCGGATGACGTTTATTGGGATCTGCAATATTGCCACCCCGCTCATTGGCAAGTTCCACCATGAACTCTTCGCTGTAGTTCGAAACCGAACCAAAACTGGGGAACTTGCTGACGTCGAAATAAACATTTCCGCCTGCTTGATAGGCAAAGCCGCGATCGAGCACCATGCCAATGAAGCCACGAATATCGGGAATTGCAGATGATGCCCGTGGGGTGCTGCTCATTGGCAGCATGTTGAGAGCTTCCATGTCGGCATTAAAACGTGCTTCTTCACCTGCGGCAAGATCGAGATAATGGACGCCGAGTTCTTTAGCTTTTGCAAAAAGTGGGTCGTCTACGTCGGTGACATTGCGTACACACTTCACCGTATGCCCTAAGTCGATGAGGCGCCGCTGCAAAATGTCGTATGCCATGAAGGTGGCAGCATGACCAAGATGTGTTGCATCGTAGGGCGTGATACCACAGGTATACATCAGCACTTGCGGCTGAGGTTCAAATGGCACTACTGCATTGCGTGCGGTATCAAATAAGCGCATCACGCCCGAGGATCTCCTTTGATCCCGTTGAGCTTTAGTGCGACTCTGGTTTTGTATCGAACATTAAGTTGCAACAACACGGCGGTGAAAGCCTCAATGGCAGTGGCATTGGACAGTTCGCCTGAATCGAGCGGACGACAGCCTGGAATGCGACCCACCATTTCACTCACCGTTTCAATAGCTGCTTTGTTGTCGGAGCAAATCAGCACATCGCTGTCGATGGGGTCACCGAGGTGCCCTAATTCCTTTGCTGGCAAATGGTGAAAAGCGGCGACAACAAAGGAGTCGGGGGCGGCTACTTGCACATGTGCTGCCACGCTCCCTCGCGGTGGAACCAATGGTTGGAATTCATGCCCTACTCGCACGAGTGCGTTGGCCATGCTGATGACCACTTTGCCGCGCAGCGCTACCGAGTGCTCACGAACAGTTGTTGCCGCAGAGTCCCACGGGGTAGCAACCACCACAATGTCGCATGTAGCCGCTTCTTCATTGGATCCTCCACGCAATGACAAGTTCAGTGTTGTCCATGCATCACGAATTTCCGTCGCCTTTTCTTCGGCCCTCTCGCTGGAACGTGAACCAATGACCACGTTGTACCCAATGGAAGAAAGTCGGGCGGCAAGTGCCGTACCTGCTGGCCCCGTACCGCCTAGCACCCCGACACTCGTTAGCTCTAAAGACATTCGTTTAGCCTTGCACACGAAGCACACAGATGAGAACTTTGAGATCCACCTCTTCGAGAACGGGTGAACTACGGTCTAGGGAATGGGAATTCTCACAGGAAAACGAATTGTTGTCACCGGTGTGCTCACCGATGCGTCGCTGGCTTTTGGCGTAGCGAAACTTGCCCAAGAAGAAGGGGCAGAAGTAGTACTTACTGGTGCAGGTCGTGGTCTCTCGCTCACGCAACGCACTGCACGCAAACTTCCACACGAAGCCCCCGTTTTTGAGTTTGATGTCACCGACCCGGCTCACGTCGACTCCGTTCGCGCGTCGGTCAAAGCCCACTGGGGTGCGGTAGATGGCGTTCTTCATTCCATTGGTTTTGCACCAGCAAATTGCCTTGGTGAAGACATCATGGAAGCACAGTGGAGCGATGTATCGGTTGCCATTCAAGTATCTGCGTATTCATTAAAGACCTTGGCCGATGCATTTGTGCCGCTCATGACTTCTGGCGGATCATTCGTCGGGCTCGACTTCGACAACACCGTTGCATGGCCGGCATACAACTGGATGGGCGTTGCAAAGTCGGCACTCGAGTCAACCAGTCGCTACCTAGCCCGCGGTCTTGGGCCACAGAACATTCGTTTTAATTTGATTGCAGCCGGCCCCGTTAAGACAATGGCAGCAAAGTCCATTCCTGGGTTTAAAAAGTTTGAAGATGTTTGGGACGACCGCGCACCACTTGGTTGGGACGTCACCGACAGTCTTCCCGTTGCTAAATCGTGTGTTGCACTCTTGTCTGACTACTTCCCCGCCACAACAGGTGAAATTATCCATGTTGATGGTGGCTATCACGCCACCGGCGCATAGCGATGACAAACAGGCTCGCCAACGAAGTTTCGCCTTACCTTCGACAGCACGAGAACAACCCAGTCCATTGGTTTGCTTGGGGCGATGACGCCTTTGCAGAAGCGAAAAGGCGAAATGTTCCCATCTTGCTATCGGTTGGATACTCAGCGTGTCACTGGTGCCATGTCATGGCTCATGAGTGTTTTGAAGACAACGATGTTGCAACACAGATGAACACTCTGTTCGTCAATATTAAAGTTGATCGCGAAGAACGCCCCGATGTAGATGCGGTGTACATGGAAGCCGTTCAAGCAATGACCGGGCGCGGCGGTTGGCCAATGACCGTTTTCATGACGCCCGATGCGAAACCATTCTTTGGCGGCACTTATTTCCCGAAGCCATCTTTCCTGCAATTGATGACAGCCGTTACCGACGTTTGGGAAAATCGACGAGAAGATATTGACAATAATGTTGATGCACTCATGCAATCGCTCCAACGCAGCGAGTTTGCCGAGCCTTCCAACTCAGTTGCCACTTTGAGCACGGTCACGAGTGCAGTTACTCACCTTGTTGGTGGGTTCGATAGCGAATGGGGTGGATTTGGCGCCGCACCGAAATTCCCTTCCACCATGAATATTGATCTGTTGCTTCGTAGCAATGCCACACATCCGAACGCTGCTGCTCTACACGTGTCGACAACATCACTCGATGCCATGGCATCGGGCGGAATCTACGATCACCTGGGTGGCGGTTTTGCTCGTTACTCCGTTGACCGCGAGTGGCTTGTACCGCACTTTGAAAAGATGCTCTACGATCAGGCGCTTCTTGTGCGCGTGTATCTACATGCCTACCAAGTAACTCAATTTCCCCGGTACAAACAAGTGGTTGAAGAAACCATCAACTACGTGTTGCGCGACCTCACTCACCGAGACGGTGGTTTCTTCTCTGCGGAAGATGCCGACTCGGCCGATGAGTCAGGCCACCATCACGAGGGCTGGTTCTACACCTGGACGCCACACGAAGTGCACGAACTCTTCGATGCCGAACTTTCTGCTGAGATATTTGAATGGTACGGCATGACAGACGCTGGAAATTTCGAAGGCAGAAACATTTTCACGCGACACTTTGAACGTGGCTCACTACTACGCAATGAACGCATTGAAGCCGCCCGGCAAGTGATGTTCACTAAGCGACTAGAACGAGCACGTCCGCTTCTTGACGACAAAGTACTGACCGAATGGAACGGCTACATGCTTTCGTCACTCGCCGAAGCTGCTGCTGCCTTCAACAACCAATCGTGGCTAGCCGCCGCAATTGCCAATGCCGAATTTCTCATTCGTGAGCTACGCAGTGAAAATGGCACATGGAAACGCAGTTGGCACGAAACAGGCACGCCTCGAGCGCGCCATCATTCCCTTGCAGCCGACCTTGCCGCACTCATTGATGCCTTTACTCGCCTTGCCGAAGCAACTGGTGACCACAAGTGGACTCAGCATGCATGTGAAGTAGCCAATCAACTTCTCGATGAGTTTTGGGATCCGCAACGTGGTGGCCTTTTCACCACAGGCAACAATGGCGAGCAGCTCATTGCCCGTCAAAAAGATCTACTCGATAACGCCACCCCATCGGCAAACTCAACAGCCGCCGTTGCGCTCTATCGCCTGTCTGCAATGACCGGTGAAGGTCGTTACGAGCAACATGCGCATCGCATTATGCAATTGCTCGATCAAATAATGCACAAAGCACCAAGTGCAGCAGGAAATGCATTGAGTGCCTTGCACATCATGAACAGCGGCATCACCGAAATTGTGATTCCTGGAAACAGCCCAATCTTGCGAGACGTCGTTCGTGAGTCGTGGCGGCCTAATGCTGTTGTGTTGTGGGGCAACCCCGACACTTCGCCACTATGGCAAGGACGTAGCGAAGGCGTGGCTTATGTATGCGAACGCAATGTATGCATGACCCCTGCACAGACCGCTGAAATGTTACGCACCCAGTTGGCTTAACGCCATCGCCCAAAGTGGGCTACTTCATCTGCGCTGCGTCGTTTGCGAGATGCACTGCGCCCTTCTCGTTCTTGTTCTTCACGGGGCCAACCCAGTGCAATGGCCCCGATGAGCTGTTGAGTATCTGGCACTCCAAAATGTGTACGTATTTTTTCTTCGCCATTGAATACAGCAAAAAATAATGAGCCAAGACCCATATCGTGCGCGCCGAGCAAAAGCGTCATGACCGCAAATGAAGCATCGATGGTCCAATACGGAGTTGGCCATGCCTCAATAGAAGCGCCAAGACCCGTGTGCAATTTATCTGGCTCTGCGTATCGATCTGCATAGGCTTGTGCATCGGCAAAGGGCAACATAATGACTGGCGCATCGAGCAAATGTGGCCAAGAAAAATTTTCACGCTTTTCTTGCGGCAACGATAAATCCCAAAACGTCTTTAGATCGTCGTTCTCTAAAACAAGAACCGACCAGCCTTGAGTTTTTCCTGCACTTGGTGCACGCACAGCAAGATCGAGCAATTCACTTATTGTGCTGCGAGGAACAGCGGTGTGTGCGAAAGAACGCGTCATGTGTCGCGTACGGACAACGCGCACAAACTCCACGAGGGCTACTGCAATTTGCCGAGTTTGACAAGGCTTTCGGTCATGGTCCAACCATGAACGATGAGTGCTCCACCTTTGTTGGCTGCCACTTTGTCAAACATTGCCGCAATGTCGGCATTTATTTTTTCTGGCTTCGTTGATTCATGATCAAGAAAGCCAGATTGGCCAGCAGATTTCACAATGAATGACTGCTCGTCATAAGCGCGCTCGACACCAAAACGCTTTGATAAGCGCCGACCCCATGCTCGCTCTTCGCCCACGGCACGGTGCCCAGGACGAGGAATCATTTCGGTCAGAGCCTTGAATGCTTCGAGTCCGTGTGCACTAGTGAAGCGCGACCCCACGACAACGTCTTCGTCGGGGAAAGCCATGAGAGCCCTATGGTAGGCCTCGGTCATGAGACCCTTCAATATTGAGTCGCGCTTCGGCGTGCGCTTAATGCTCATCAGCCCCAAGAGCACACAAGGGGTGCCGCCAATGCGTTCCAGGGTAGAAAAGCTGTATCCGTGCAATTTGCCATCGAGCCGGGCGGTGGTATTGAGTACCCAGTCTGTTTGAGCTTTCGACAATAATTCCATGTCAAAAGCGCCCCCCATGGAGGCCATTTCCTCGAGATCAGTCTCGGTCATTGCCGATGAATCTCTCGTGTCGACCTCTAGTGCCATAGCGCCAGATGCTCCTTACTGAACCTGCACATTCGCCCTCTATTCTGCCAGCGGAATTGCCTTGCGCCTACGCAATGAACAAATGAGTTGAGAAACTTCACAGAAATGGACAAAAAAGTGCTGATATCGCCCTAGGCGACCACAACACCGTCGCCAAATGCGACAACGAGATCGCCCATCGCCTTCTCGATGTTGACATTGAAGCCAGCGCCAAGTTGCACGGTGACATCGCCTCCCATGTCGACAAAGACGGGAACTTCCCCGGGGAATTCCACCAAAATGCCTTTCAGCCGCGCAATGGCTGATTCATTAATGGCTGCAGCGGGCAATTTGAGGGTAACGGCCCGTGCGCCGTGACCGAGGTGTTCGAGAACTTCGACTTTGGTGACCATGATGCCCACGCGGGCATCATCGCGGCGGTCAATTCGCCCACGAATGGCAACAATGGCATCGTCGGTGAGCAGATGAGCAAAGTCGGTGAGGGTTTTTGGAAACACCGTGGCTTCAATGCTTGAGTCGAGATCTTCCAAGACAAAGACGGCCATTTGGTCGCCTTTTTTGGTGTACTTCTTGGCTAAGCCAGTAATGACGCCACCGGTCATAACAAAAGAACCATCTTCGCGTTCGCGTGCCTCGCCAATTCCGCAATCAATTCTGCGGCGCAATGCATGCTCAATACCCATGAGCGGGTGGTCTGAGACGTAGAGACCCAACATGTCTTTTTCATTGCGCAACTGATCGGTTTTATCGAACTCTAAAGCGGGAATTTCCACGCGATCGGTGAAGCCATTGTCGCTTGCCATTTCATCGCCAAACAAACTCATGATGCCGCGATCGCGTTCGCGGCGACGAGTGATGCTGCTGTCGAGAATACGTTCAAAAGACATGAGCAACCCACGACGTGGATGCCCAAGGGTATCGAAGGCACCTGCTTTGATAAGCGACTCAACCGTGCGCTTATTCAGCACAGTTTCAGGAGTGCGCTCTGCGAATTCGTGGAACGTGGCAAACGGGCCGTTGGCATCGCGTTCTACCAACATTTGTTCTACTAGGCCCTCGCCTACGTTGCGAATAGCGGACAAACCAAAGCTGACCGCCTTCTCGCCCTGAGGCATGAGAGAGATAAAATCGGAACGCGACAAGTTGATATCGGGAGTACGTACCGCAATACCACTTGCACGTGCATCGGAGAGATAAATAGCACCCTTATCGAAGTTGCCCTTCACGCTGCTGAGCAAACATGCTGCGTACTCCACTGGGTAATGCGCTTTGAGGTATGCAGTTTGATATGCAACGAGTGCATAGCCATAGGCATGGCTTTTGTTGAATGCGTAGTCGGCAAATTTTTCAATGACGTCGAAGAGTTGTTTGCCGAGAACTTTTCCGTATCCGCTGTTTTCGCAACCAAGCTCGAAACCGTCGCGTTCTTTCGCCATGAGCTCTGGCAGTTTCTTTCCACAGGCCTTACGTAAGTTGTCGGCTTCGGCAAGTGAATAGCCAGCAAATTTCTGCGCCACGCGCATCATGCTCTCTTGGTACACCATGAGACCGTACGTATCGCTGAGCAACTCTTGTGCATCGGGGTGGAAATACACCGGCTCTTTGCGGTCGTTTTTATAATCGGCATAGTCGTAGTGCATGTTGACACTCATTGGGCCAGGGCGGTACAGAGCAACCACTGCAGCAACATCTTCAAAGGCATTTGGTGCAAGAGACTTGAGGAGCGCGCGCATGGGTGGACTTTCTAACTGAAACACGCCAATAGTGTCGCCACGAGCCAAGAGATCGAATGTTTGAGGGTCGGTTAACGACACCGTGTCGATGTCGAAGTTGGGGTCATAGTTAACGCGCACCATAGCCATGGTGTCGGTAATGACATCGAGATTTCGCAAACCGAGGAAGTCCATTTTGAGTAGGCCCAGCGCTTCTACTCCGTGCATTTCGTACTGAGTAACAACGGGAGACAACTCTGCACTTTGACCAGGGTCGGGTTTGCGTTGAATCGGCAAATACTCGGTGAGTGCCTCACGAGTAATAACTACAGCAGCTGCGTGAATGCCGTCGGAACGCTTGAGGCCTTCTAAGCCCATTGCCACCTCCACGACGCGCTTCACGTCGGGGTCGGAATTAACAAGCTCACGTAGTTCAGATGCTGCACGAAAGCCATCGTGATGCTTTGGCATATATTCAAAGCAGTACTTCAACGGAGTGTCGCGACCCATTACCAACGGTGGAAGAGACTTCGCAATTTTGTCGCCCAAGCCGTACGGATAACCAAGAACGCGTGCGGCATCGCGAACAGCGTTGCGTGCCTTGATGGTGCCGAAGGTAATGATTTGGGCCACGTGGTCGCGACCATATTTTTCCGCTGCATAACGGATCATTTCTTCGCGGTAACGAGAGTCGAAGTCCATGTCGATATCGGGCATTGATACACGGCTGGGATTCAAGAAGCGTTCAAATAAGAGGTCGTATTCGATGGGGTCGAGATCGGTAATGCGCAATGCGTAGGCGACGGCGCAACCGGCAGCAGAACCACGACCAGGCCCTACACGGATGTTGTTATCGCGCGCATGTTTAATGAGATCCCACACAATGAGAAAGTATGAAGCGAAACCCATGTCGATAATGACTTTGATTTCAAATGCGAGGCGTTCGATAACTTCCTTGGGCATTTTTTCACCCCAACGGAACTTTGCTCCTTCAGTGGTGAGGTGTTGCAAATACTCTTCATCATTGGCAAAACCTTCAGGTACCGGAAAGTCGGGAAGATGTACTTGTTCAAAATCGATATGGACATTGGCGCGCTCTGCGATCCATAACGTGCTGTTGCAGGCCTCTGGGAAATCACGAAAGAGCCAGCGCATTTCAGCAGCTGACTTGAGATAGTGCTCTTCGCCTTCAAACTTGAATCTGTTGGGGTCAGACAACAATGCCCCTGTTTGTACGCATAGCAAAGCATCGTGTGCGGTGTGGTCGTGACGCTGCGTGTAGTGAGAGTCGTTGGTTGCAATGAGAGGAGCGTTAATTTTCTTTGCGATTTCGATGAGCTTGGGATTTGTTTCTAGCTGTGCAGGAATGCCGTGATCTTGTAATTCCACAAACAAATTGTCGCGACCAAAGATGTCTTGCAAACGCGAAGCCTTTTCCAGAGCACCTTTGTCGTCACCACGTAACAGCGACTGCAAAACATGCCCGCCTAAGCAACCTGTTGAGGCAATAAGACCTTCGCTATATTTTTCGAGCAGTTCCCAGTCGAGGCGGGGCTTGTAGTAGTAGCCCTCGAGGAAAGCCAGGCTTGATAATTGAATGAGGTTGCGATAGCCAGTGTTATTTTCAGCAAGCAAGGTGAGGTGGTAATACAACTTGCTCCCTGACTCGGTATCACCACCAGTGTCGTCGATGCGGCCACGTCGCGCCGGGCGCTCGTGGCGTGACTCATGTGCCATATAGGCCTCGGTGCCAATGATGGGTTTAATGCCTTGGCTTTCACATTCTCGGTAGAAGTCGAGCACCCCGTACATGTTGCCGTGATCGGTAATGCCGAGCGCAGGTTGACCATCGGCCACTGCCGCCGCCACAAGTTCGTCGAGGCGCGATGCACCGTCGAGCATTGAGAACTCGGTGTGAACATGGAGGTGAGTAAAAGATTCAGTCATAGTGGCGTCAGAAAGACGAAACTACCAAACCCGTGTGACGCGGGATGAAAAAGACAGATTGATTAGAGATATTGACCATTATGACCAACTCCCGCCTCGGGGTCTTGGCCAGTAGGAAGTTGACGAATTTCTTCGAATTGCTGACGCGCTGCCATTTGTTGGGCAAAGAGCGTGGCCTGAATTCCGTGGAACAAACCTTCTAGCCAACCAACGAGCTGAGCTTTGGCAACCCGAATTTCTGCTTCGCTAGGAATTTCACCATCGGTAAATGGCAAGGCCAGCATTTTCAATTCCTCTTGCAGATCGGGTGACAATGCGTCGCCTAATTCCACAATGGAGCGTTCATAGATTTCTGCCATTCTTTCCCGACTTGCTTCGTCGAGGCGAGTGGCATGTGCTTCTTCGAGCAACTGCTTCACCATCGAACCAATGCGCATGACCTTGGCGGGGGCCGTAACGGTTTCCACTGGCTCATCGGAGGTGCTCATACAGCCACACTCTAGAGGGGTGCAACACCTCAGCAAGACTTATGAGCGATGAACAAGCAAAGGGACATACATCTCATCGGCGGTCAGTGAACCATGACGACAGACAAGTTGAAAAGGCCCAGAATCGGCTGGGTCAAAGAATGTCACCGGTTCATACGGCACAAGCGCCACTTCCCCGAGACGCCTTTGTACAACAGGGCGCATGATGGGGCCAAACCAATGTTCATCGAGTATTTGTTCTTGCGAACGCACCCACGCACAGTGAGAAAATTTCTCGGTACACACCTCAAGCAATTGAGCCTCCATGCCTCTACGTGCATGAAGCCAACGGAATCGCCCTTCACCACTTTGAGTACGTACAAGGTTCATGACGTCGTTGTCGAGCCGCACTACGTTGTCATTGACATGCACCTGACCATGGTCGGCAGTTACATACAGTGCAGTATCGCTTGGCAAACGCGAAATGATGTCAGAGATGAGCGCATCGACAACACGTAGTTCTGCATCGTAAAAAGCACCGAAACCTCTTTCGTGTGCGATTTTGTCGATGCCGTCGTAATACGCATAGACAAAGTTTTCACCCGCGTTGAGAAGTTCTTCTATGATGACCGGAATACTTGACGACACTCTCCATCCGTGATGGCGAACACCCTTCAAATGCGCTTCAGTGAAACCACTGCCCTCTAACTCTGCTTTAGAAATGACAGGAACCGACGAACCCAAAAAGGGAGGAAACGGCTGCACATCATGTGGAGGAAACTGACGTCGCAAGTCTCCTTTTTCATCGGCCCATCGCAGACAGTTCATGACATATGAGTCAATTTGCATTCGGTAGCCAACAATGCCATGTTCACCTGGAGCCAAACCTGTTGCAATAGAAGTGAGAGCTGTGGCCGTTGTGGTGGGAGCAACACTGGTGATGCGAGAAGCCGACATGTTTGCCATGGTCGGTGCGAGCGCTGTGCGTTCCTGAAACTGGTTCCACCCCAAACCGTCAACAATGAGCACTACAGCCCGCTTTGCCCCCACAGCACCAGCTGGAAGCCAGTCGGGAGCATTTGCTTGGTGAGTCGCTTGAGGCGACAAAAGGTACGGAATAATGTTGCAAATTGCCCCGCCAGAGAAATCTGGCAAAATGGGGACAGAGGCAACATCTACAGGCACCACTGCAGTGAACCACCTCACGATGGCTGAACACAACGCCAACACCCCGTACGATAGAGCCGTGAGAGTTTCTACCCGTGGCGACTACGCCTGCCGAGCACTCCTCTCCCTTGCCCTGCACGCAGACAGCTCTGGGCCTACCTCTGTGCGTGACATTGCCGAGCGCACCGCGCTACCCCAGCCTTATCTTGAACAAATTCTTCTTGCCTTAAAAGGTGCCGGGTTGGTGAAATCAAAGCGTGGCGTGGGTGGTGGCTACGTATTGGCACGCGACCCTGCAGACATCAAATTATCTGAGGTCATTTCCGCTGTCGATGGACCCATCACTATTGGCGACTTTGGGCAACCCCACGAAGACGAAGCGTGCAACCACGAAGGTCAATGTGTTCTCCTTGCCATTTGGGGTGCCGCTGGCGACCACATGAAACAACATCTTGAGCAGTACACGCTTGCTGGTATTGCAAATGCAGCGCGCGGCGTGGCACCGTGGCCCGCTATTGAACACACCCACTAAGAGGCAGTAACTCCTAAGCCTGCGCACAAGGTTGAAATGTCGCTTGGCATCGGCGCATCAAATGACATCGCTTCACCAGTGACAGGATGATCGAATCCTAATTTCACTGCGTGCAATGCGGGTCGCGAAAAAGGAAGCCCAGCTCGTGCCCCACCATATGTTCCGTCGCCAACGACAGGGTGACCCACTGCGGCAAGATGCACGCGAATTTGATGCGTACGCCCTGTTTCCAAGCGGCAACGAACCGTGCTCACCGGAATGGGCGTATCGAACTCTTCGGTGACTTCATAATGGGTACGCGCAAATTTGCCATCAACAACAATGGTCATTCGCATCACATCGCGGGGATCTCTACCAATAGCCGCATCAACCACTCCCGATGGCGCATCGAAATGACCAACCGTTAAAGCAAAATATTCACGCTTCACTGTTCGATCGCTGAGTGCATTGACCAAAGACTCATATGCATTTTGTGTGCGTGCCACCACCATTAATCCGGTGGTGCCAATATCGAGACGGTGCACAATGCCTGGACGCATGGGCTCACCAACCCCAGCAACTTCTGGGTAGAGGGCCAAAATGCCATTCACCAATGTTCCAGTCATGTTGCCAGCTCCTGGGTGCACCACAAGACCATTAGCTTTATTAATGACGACCACAGAATCGTCTGCGTAAACAATGTCGAGTACAACCGATGGGTCGCCTTGTGGAAGTTCTTTTTCAGGCACACGCGTTGGATCGATGGAAATTTTTTGACCCGCAACTACTTTGACTTTGCCGCTTACTGAAACCACATCATCAATGAGAACACCACCAACGCTGATGAGCGACGACGACTGCGCACGACTGATATCGGCGAGCAACGCAACAACACGGTCGAGACGATCTCCTGCTAACGCTGGGGGGAGGATTTCTTCAATCATGACTTCTCCGTTCGAAATGAGGTGAAAACGAGAAGCGCTCCACCAATACAAATTGCCGCATCGGCAATATTGAAAACTGGCCACCACTGCAAGTCGATGAAATCAACGACAGCACCATGTAACCACGCATCGCCGCGAAACAGACGATCGACAATGTTTCCTGCAGCACCACCGGCGACTAAGCCAACAAATACTGAGCTACTGAACGAAGATCTCCGCATGCCTACAAGCAAATACGCCACGACGATTATGCCGAGCACCCCAATAATGGGGCCAATTCCTGTTCCTTGAGAAAATGCCATACCGCTGTTAAACGACAAATTGAACCGCAAACTTCCGAGTACACCTACAGCGTGACCGTCGTTCAAATGACTCACAGCCCAATGTTTAGTAATTTGATCGAAAGCCACTACTCCACTCGCAACCGCAAGTGAAGACCGGCGCAGAGATGTCACCTGCGGCCGAATGTGCCGACTCGCTCTTCAACGAGTTCTGTGGTCCACGGAATTGCCCTCAAGCGTTCCCGAGGAATGGGCTTACCAGAATGTTCTGAATAGCCGTATTCACCCACCTTAATGCTCTCTAATGAAAGATTGATTTGTTCAACAATGTGACGTGCCGAAGCCGACAAGGTGAGATCGCGTTCGCGTTCAACAACCATGGTGTCGCCCTCGCCGCCTTCGTCATCAAATTGCACGTCTCCCATTTCAGCATCGGCAATGAGTGCGTTTGCTTCATCTTCAAGACGTGTTGCTTGCCCAACGAGGCTGACGCGCTCTGATTGCAGCATCTCGCGTTGCGCTTGGAGGAACTTGAGATCGAAATCTTTGGTTGGGGTAATTCCATCTTGCACAGGC
This sequence comes from bacterium, assembly GCA_013205145.1. GTDB lineage: Bacteria > Actinomycetota > Acidimicrobiia > Acidimicrobiales > Ilumatobacteraceae > F1-20-MAGs119. Next base: position 4,427 of record JABMMV010000237.1, on the reverse strand, counting down.
AACTTGACGATGACCGGCTTTTCCAAAGCCTTTGCCTTTTTTTCTGCAACTTTGCGAGCGGCTTCAGCCAGCCTCTCAGCTTCTTTCGCTAAGCGAGCAGATTCTTTTTCGGCTGCTTTGCGATCTGCTTCGGCCTGCTTCTCGGCTTCTTTAGCGAGGCGTTCAACTTCTTTTTCAGCAGCTTTCCGCTTGGCAATTACTGCCTTTTCAGCGTCAGCTTTTTTCTTCGCTTGTTCTTGTTCCTTTTTTTGCTGAGCAAGAATTTTTTCACGAGCTTTCTTTTCTTCTGCTGCGGCTTTTGCCTTCACTCGCGCGAGCTCCGCAGCAGCCTTAGCCTTTGCACGTACTGCATCGGCAGCAGCCTTAGTTTTGGCGGCTTTTTCGCGCTGTATGGCTATTTCTTTCGCTTTTTTTTCTGCAGCAATTTTCTTAGCTAGTTCAACTGCTTTTTTGGTAGCAACTACTTTTTTCAAATTGACTTTTGGACCAATTTTTTTGGCAACTACTTTTTTGGCAGGTGCCTTCTTTGCCACAAACTTTTTGGATACCACTTTTTTGGCAGGTGCCTTTTTCGCTGTTACCTTTTTGGCAGGAGCAGACTTCTTCGCCACTGGCTTTTTTGCCGCCGGTTTCTTTGCAACAGACTTCTTTGCCGCTGGCTTTTTTGCCGTCGATTTCTTTGCAACAGGCTTCTTTGCCACTGACTTCTTTGCTGGCTTCTTTGCGACCATGCTCACACCATTTCCGTTTTCCACAAAAGACTTCTCTTGAGTGGTCTATCTTGACGGTGGATGATACGTCATATTGGGACCAAGTCCCAATACTCCCCCTATTTCACCGCTAAAGCCATCCAAATGTGCACTTCATGGCCCTCAAGTGACTCCACATGCTGGGGGTCTCCGCTTCCTTGCTCCAAGGTGAAACGGGTGGCCAGCACCTCATGAGCCATCATGTCGACGTGAGCCGATACAGCACTAATGAACGCTGCAGGACCTGCAATAGCAACGGAAATGCGATCGGTGACCACAAAGCCGAGGCTGCGACGGGTTTGCTGAAGAGCGCGAATGAGGTCACGTGCCGCGCCTTCTGCTTCGAGTTCTGGGGTGAGAGCAACATCGAGCACCACCACACCTGGATGATGCGACAGTGCGGCGCTAGCGGCACCCTCGGCGGCGACCAATTTGAGGGAATACTCCCCCTCTTCTAAACGGAACCCACCAGCGACCGGTGCTCCATCGACTATCGACCAATTTCCCGACTTCACAGCATTAATTACTTTCTGGGTGTCGCCACCAAGACGCGGGCCAAGCGCCTTCGGGGTGACCTGCAGTTCATGCTTCGCCACTGCACCCACGTCGGTACGAAATTCAATATTGCGTACATTGACTTCATCTTTCACAATGTCAATAAAGGCGTCGAGCCCAGACAATTCTGGCGTTGCAATGGTCAACGTAGTAAGCGGAAGACGCACGCGGCGACCATTGGCCTTACGAATAGATAACGCCGTAGAACAAATATCGCGTACTTTGTCCATTGCTGCAGTTAGTTCAGGGTGCGCAACAAGTTCATTTTCTGAAGGCCAATCGGTGAGATGAACACTGCGCTCTGCGGTGAGGCCTCGATAAATTTCCTCCGACACCAACGGTAATAACGGTGCAGCAACACGACACAACACCGTGAGCGCAGTGTGCAAGGTGTTGATGGCGTCTTGGTCACCTGCCCAGAACCGATCACGACTGCGGCGAATGTACCAATTTGTTAAAACGTCAAGATAGGTGCGAATGGTGGCGCACGCCTCAAACAAATCATAGGCATCGAATTGTTGAGTCAGAGCCGCCACAAGATTATGTGTCTTTGACAAAATGTATTTGTCTAGGACGTTTGTACTGTCAGTCGACCAGTTGCCTTGCTTGCCTTCAGCATTTGCATACAAGGTGAGGAAATACCACGAGTTCCACATAGGCAGAAGTACCTGGCGCACTGTTTCACGAATGCCGGCTTCATTAACCGAGAAGTCTCCACCTCGCAAAATAGGAGACGACAACAAATACCAACGCATTGCATCGGCACCATACGTATTGAACACTTCCATTGGGTCGGGATAGTTGCGCAGGCTCTTCGACATTTTCGCACCGTCGTCACCCAGCACCACACCATGACCTACACAGGTGGAAAATGCAGGGCGATCGAATAATGCAGTTGCCAGCACGTGCAAGGTATAAAACCAGCCTCTGCTTTGCGCCACATATTCCACAATGAAGTCGCCGGGATAGTGATTTTCAAACCATTCTTGGTTTTCAAATGGGTAATGGACCTGCGCAAAAGGCATTGATCCGCTTTCAAACCAGCAGTCCAGCACTTCAGGAACACGTCGCATGACAGATTCGCCCGATGGGTCGTCAGGGTTTGGTCGCGTGAGATTGTCGATGAATGGACGATGCAGATCATTTACTTCCACACCGAAATCGGCCTGCAGTTGCGCAACACTTCCATATACGTCTATGCGTGGGAAAAGTGGGTTGTCGCTTTTCCATACAGGTATGGGGGATCCCCAAAAGCGGTTACGGCTAATTGACCAGTCGCGAGCATTAGCAATCCACTTTCCAAAAGAACCGTGTTTGAGATGCTCAGGAACCCAGTGAATATTTTCATTGAGTTCCACCATACGGTCGCGAAACTTTGTGACTTCCACAAACCAGCTCGATACAGCGCGATACACAAGAGGCTGCGTACAACGCCAGCAATGTGGATACGAGTGGTTGTAGCTGTCGTGGCGAATGACTCGCCCTTCGTCTTTGAGCTGACGAATAACTAATGGGTTCGCTTCAAAGACGTGTGTGCCCACCCATGTGGAAATGAGTTCGGTATAGCAACCCTGGTCGTCCATGGGGCAAATGGTGGCGATACCTGCGGCTGAACACACCAATTGGTCGTCTTCACCAAAGCCAGGGGCAAGATGCACCACGCCGGTTCCATCTTCGGTGGTAACAAAGTCGGCAGTGAGCACCTGGAACGCATTTTCTGTGTCGGAAAGAAAAGGAAATAATGGCGTGTACTGACGACCCGCTAGTTCACTTCCTTTTACAGTTCCTACTTGCTCAGCAGCGCTGAATTCCTTTTCATACGCACCGAGGCGCGACTCAGCCAAAATATATTTCACGCCTTCGCCATCTTGCATGATTGCGTAATCAATATCGGTACCAACAGCTAAGGCAAGGTTTGATGGCAATGTCCATGGCGTTGTGGTCCAGGTCATAATGCGCTCACCAGTCTCCAATAAAAACCACACCGACAATGCAGGGTCTTGGCGATCTTGATACACATCGTCCATGCGAGTTTCTGTATTCGACAATGGAGTCTCGCAGCGCCAACAATAAGGCAACACGCGAAAACCTTCGTAGATGAGACCCTTTTCCCACAGCGTGTGAAATGCCCACATAACACTTTCCATATATGGCGTATCGAGAGTTTTATAGTCATTGTCAAAATCGACCCAGCGCGCCTGTCGAGTGACGTAACGTTCCCATTCACTGGTGTATCGCAACACACTTGTGCGACACACATCATTAAACTTGTCGATACCAAAGGCAGCAATTTCTGGGTGCCCGGCAATACCCAGTTCTTTTTCTGCTTCTACCTCGGCGGGAAGCCCATGGCAGTCCCAGCCGAATCGGCGCTCGACACGACGGCCGCGCATGGTTTGGTAACGGGGCACAGCATCTTTGACGAACCCCGTGAGCAAGTGCCCGTAGTGCGGCAAACCGTTGGCAAAAGGAGGACCGTCATAAAAAACGAATTCGTTATTTCCTTTTTCTCCGGCACTACGTAATTGCACCGATGCCTCAAAGGTTTGATCTGCAGCCCAAAAGGCGGAAACGGCTTCTTCTATTGCCGGAAATTTTGGCTGAGACTGAACATTGGGGTATGCCACGGCAACGAACCCTACTCAGATAACTCACTGATGTACAGCACACAGAGCGCGACTTCAGTTTTTAGCAACCCAAGATGAGGCGGCCTACCACTATCTGCAAAAACAAGATGACCACGATGGGCGAGAGATCAAATTGACCCATCGGGGGAAGGATTCGCCGTGCGCGCCCCATGAGGGGTTCTGTTGCACGAAAGAGCCACTGGTTGATGGTGAACACGATTCCCCCTGGACGCAATGGGAACCATGACAAAACAATGCGGAAAAAAACAATGAGAACATAAAAGTTCAGCAGCCGACACAAAAGTTCACGCATAAGTTATTCGAACTGTGAACGTGATGTTGGCGGCTTCAACAAAAACACATCTGTAGCGACGCGTTCCATTGAACCGTTCATTGCGTAACAAAGACCGCTTCCGAAGTCGATGAGTCGACGAACAACTTCTTTATCGCAACTCTCGAGGTTCATAATGACCGGCTGACCTTCTTTGAACCTGTC
>JABMMV010000236.1 GCA_013205145.1 bacterium | reverse complement strand
CGCCGATCGTGACCCAAAATTGTGGGGCCCATATACCGAACAAGATGAGTTTCATGAGCCATTGGTGCTGTTTAGCTATATCGCTGCCATTACAACCGACATAGAACTTGTGACCGGTGTGCTTATTCTTCCGCAGCGACAAGCGGTATTGGTTGCTAAGCAAGCAGCCGATCTCGATATGTTGAGCGGTGGGCGTTTGGTACTGGGCGTTGGAACTGGTTGGAACTATGTCGAGTACGAAGCGTTGAATACTGAATTCCGCAACCGTGCAAAACGCATGGAAGAACAAGTTGAATTGATGCGCCAGTTATGGACATCACCAGTGAACGACTTTTCAGGCAAATATCACCGTGTCGACCGCGGTGGAATTGTTCCTTTGCCCAATCGTCAAATTCCTGTGTGGTTCGGGGGCAGTGCAGAAGCGTCGGTACGCCGCGCTGCACGCATGGGTGACGGTTACATCTTTGGAAATACCGGTGAACGAATTCAAAACGCGCTCGTTATTTTGCGCGAAGAGCTGGTGCAGCAAGGTCGTGACGCTACAAGTTTTCCCACCGATGCAGTGCTGCATTTACAGCGCGGAGAAGAATTGTTGTCGCCCGAAGTTGCGGCATGGAAAGCATCGGGCACCACTTGGCTATCGCTGAGCACCATGGCAAACCGCATGTTGGCAGGCGACACGACCCCGGTGAACAAAGTAGATGCGCAAATTGCAATGCTCGACAACGCAATGAAATGGGTGAAAGCGCTCTAACGAGCGTTACACCGGAGCATCACACTCACGCCGAACACCTTTTCGCTCGGGCAGGTGGTCCCACATGTCGGCAAGAAGATCATCGCGTGTTGCACAGTGTTCTTTGTTGTGCCACAAGTTGTGATGTTGAAGCGGGTCGTCAACCAAGTTGTACAACTCGCCGTCGGTGCCGTCGTGCAACGAGCCAGGCAATGTTGCAGTGCATACCCATGAACCACGAGTAATGGTGCGCAACGAAACAATTTTGCCAAACAGAACACTGTCCCATTCGGTGAGAACTCGCTCGTGCTTCAGCTCGGTTGACTCTGCATCGTTCAGCGGGAGTCGCGCTGCCTCTACGTAGGCGGGTTGAGGCAAGCCTGCAATGTGAGCAAAAGTTGCGGCAAGTGAAACCAAGCTCACTGGTGTGTTCACCACTGTTGGCGTAGTAACACCAACGCGAGATGGTGCGGGGCGCCAAACAAGTGGCAAGCGCATCAGAGAGTCGACGTGGTATGGACCTTTAAAGAGCAGGCCAAAGTCACCTTGGAATTCGCCGTGGTCGGTAGTGAAAATAACGTCGGTGTCGTTCCACCATCCACGATCTTTGAACACACCAACAATGCGACCAATTGCTTCATCGATGAGTTCATTTTCAATATGCACCATGGCATTTACTTCACGCACTTGGTCGGCGGTCAGTGTGTTCGGCACCCATTGGGCCGGTGCTTCAAAGTTGGAAACAAATTCGCCGTTGTACCACGCCAGCCACTGTGCGGGTTTCGTACTCAAAATGCGTTCACGCTCGGCGGGGTCGCTGATGTAACCAGCAGGGAGGTCAAGGTCACGCCAGTTCACGCGATGCAGTTCCGACATTGGAGGGTCCCATGCATGATGTGGATCGGGAAAACTCACCCAGCAAAACATGTCGTCTTCATCATTTTGAGAAGAAAGCCAGTTCATTGCTCGGTCGGCTACCCAGCTCGTGTGATACCACTCAAGAGGCATGGGGTTATGTTTCACCTGCGGTGCACCAGTATCGCCACCACCCATTTCATTCACCTGCAATTTGCGGTTAATGATGGGGTAGAGCATGTCGGCGCCTTCAGGGTGATTCGCCCGTATCCATTGGGCGTAATGCAAAGGACCCATTGCATTGTGCGTAGCAAATTCGAGGTGTTCAAAACCACGGTGAGGCTCTTCGGTTCCATCGGCATTTTTATGCATGACGGTTTCCACGCCTTGTGTGGCAATGGTGTTTTCCGTAAAGAGTGCAAACGGGTCAAGAAACGGTTCAAAGTGAGCCTTACCAATGAGCGATGTGCGAAAGCCTTTTCGCCAGAGGTCGGCTGCAATGCTGGGTGCATCAACTGGAAGAGTGACGCCATTCATCCATACACCATGAGTAGAAACATGTTGCCCGGTGATGATGGAGCTACGCGATGGCATGCACACCACATTGGATGGAAGCGCGCGGTTATAGCGAATGCCTTCTTTGGCAAATGAGTCGACCACAGGAGTGCGTGCAACGGTGCCACCATTGCAGCCCAATGCATCGAAGCGTTGCTGGTCGGTAGTAATAAACAAAATGCGACGTGCCATTAGCGAGTTCCTTCATTCTTTGGTATGCCGTATTTCTTTTCCAGAAAACGCATTCCCTCACCGGCAGCGGCTCCAATAGCAAGCGCAAAAACTTCTGGTTCCACATTGGTGCTGTAAACAACGATGCACGTGGAAGGTGTTAATTCAATAACGTCGTACGTACCCAGGTGGTTTGTGATGAGTGGGTTGTTCGTAATGCCGTATTGGAAGCGGCGTAGGTCGTGGTCGACCAACAAGATGTTTTCTTCGAAAACAATGCCAGTAGGCAGAGTGATCCAGCGCTTGTCGCCTTCAATGCGCGTTGCCGTAATGGGGAACCATTCGTGCAAGGCACCCGGGCGACCAATGAAGTCCCAGACTTCTTGTGCTGGCGCATTGAGTAATGCGTGTCTGCGAACTGAACCCATCCCATAACTCTACATAGTGATGAATCGGTAAAGTACCCACTGGATATTTACTGCGCCCACTATGAATTCAAGCGGAAATGCACTATTTGAAAGAAATTCGCTATACAGGTAGTTGCGGTACTACACTTTATATAGTACTATCCTTTACGTGAATGTCATCCCAAATCGAGCAGTTGAGCGCAGCCAGTTACTGAAAGGCGTTTTGGACTTAGCAGTTTTGGCGGTTTTAGCCGAACAAGACGCCTATGGCTACGACGTCGTACGGAAATTGCGCTCACATGGTCTCAACGATGTCGCGGAAGCCTCGGTATATGGAACTTTGCGCCGCTTGTTCGCCACAGGTTACTTATCGAGCTATGTGGTGCCATCGGAAGAGGGTCCGCACCGCAAGTACTACGGCATGACCGCTGTTGGCCGCGAATGGCTTGTTGAGCAACAAAAGCAATGGGTTGATTTTCGAAATGTGATTGACGCAATTATCAAAACAAAAGAAGAAGGAGCCCCTGGTGTCTAATATCTCTGACCACTTGAAAGTCGCGGCCGTGTTCGCAGAAAGTGTTCGTCGCGAACTCCGGCATTTACCAGCCGAAGCTGTTGCAAACCTTACTGATGGCCTTGAATCAGATATTGCTGCATCATTAATTGACGGTGTGGAACTCGCTAATCCGGCGGATTACGCAGCTGATCTTTTGCGAGGGGCCGGACTCAGCATTGACAAGCAATCCACTACGGGGCATTCAATTATCAGTGAAATTTCCGACCGCGTCTGTGCAGTATCTGCAAAAGCTAAAACTTTCACAACAGGTCTTGCCCCTGCATGGTGGTTAACGCGAGCTTGGGTGCTGACACAAGTGCTTGGATGGGTGCTGAACGACCGCGACGACACTCGAGTATTGGTAGGGCAGTGGGGCGAAGAGAAAATTTTCGGGGTAGCTGTATTTATCGCAGTGTTGTACTTGTCGGTTGTGCTTGGTCGCAGAGAAACTAAGAAATCACATATCCGAAATGTGATCACGCTCAGTGTGGTCATTGCAGGAATATTTCTTACAACAGGGCAATTTCAGCCCGGATCAAATAGGTGGTTTGAGTACTCTGCTTCACCTGCAACTATGCCGTGCAGTTTGGTGCCAAACTTGATTGGCCTGTCAGTAAAGGAAATCAATGATTTGCTGAAGTCTGGAGCACTCCCCTATGCAATTGAATATTACGACAAGGAAACAATGTTGAATTTAACTGAGACCATCTGGAATCAAGATCCCATTGACTCTCGCAAACTTGTCGTCGTTAAACAAGAAAATCCAGGTCAAATGGCCTGTGCTAGTCCTGTCATTCTGTATGTAGACGAAGTCGCCGTTGCAACAACCACGATTCCAGTGCGGACCTCATCAACAGTTGCGCGGCAACTCAGTACAACAACGTCTTCTGTTGTGGGCCGCGTCAATACAACAACGTCATCTGTTGCAAAGCAGGTCAATAAAACAACAACATCTTTGTCTCGATAGAACTACTTCTTTACGCACTCCAGTCAATGGGGTCTTGTGTTGCGCTTGTCAGAGCAGTATTGGCCTTTGAAAAAGGCTTGCTACCGAAGAAACCCCGGTATGCAGACAACGGCGACGGATGCGGCGACTCAATGAACGTGTGGTTGTGGCCATTTGACTCAAGGTGTGGTTTCAACGACTGGGCATGTTTGCCCCACAAAATAAACACTACATGATCATGAGTTTCGGCGACTACGCGCAACGCTGCAGTCGTAAATTTTTCCCAACCCTTGCCACTGTGTGACCCAGCTTCGCCATGACGCACAGTGCACGTGGTGTTCAGCAACAACACGCCTTGCTGTGCCCACGACAAGAGATTGCCTTTCGCTGGGTGTTGACCTCGGTCAACGTTTACATCGCTGTCTAACTCAGTAAAAATGTTGCGCAGCGAAGGTGGCAGAGCAACATTGTTGTTCACTGAAAAACTCAGACCATGTGCTTGGCCGGGTTGGTGATATGGATCTTGCCCCACAATTACCACCTTGACGTTGTGCAATGGAGTCGCGTTGAAGGCTGCAAAAGTTTCATTGCGTGGTGGATAAATTTCAAACGATGCACGTTCTGATTCTATAAAAATACTCAGCGATTCCAAATAAGTCTTAGACAACTCTTCGGTAAAAAATGAGTTCCAACCCGATGGCATAGCAAAATTCAACATGCGGTCACAGATTACTCGTTCATAAAACCTCATTTGATGTTGCTGTGCGATAGAAACTAGGGCGGTATGGACGTCCTTCTCGCTCTCGACATTGGTGGCACCAAAGTTGCTGCAGGGCTTGTTACTCGTGAAGGAATAGTTGTCGACCGAGGGCGTATTGCGGTTCGCAGTAACCAAAGCGATGAAAATCTTTTCAGCGATGTTGCGCAGCTGGTCGATTCCATGCTTACCAAAGCACGCGGACAACACGGGGCACAGCCAGTTGCACTCGGTGTGGGTTGCGCTGGGCCAATGACCGAAAATGCCGAGTTGGTATCGCCACTCAATATTCCGTGCTGGCGCGATTTTCCATTAGTGCCGCAATTGCGCAGTCTGACCGGCTTGCCCGTATTTGCCGATGGCGATGCCAAAGCGCTTGCACTTGGTGAAGGCTGGAAAGGCGCAGCCAAAGGGCACGACAACTTTTTAGCAATGGTGGTTTCTACTGGCGTTGGCGGTGGCATTGTGTTGAATGGTCGCCTCCTCGACGGTGCCTCAGGAAATGCTGGGCATATTGGGCACGTCATTGTGGAGCCAAGCGGTCGTCGCTGCGTGTGCGGTGCACGTGGATGCTTAGAAGCAGAAACTTCCGGCCCCGCAATTGAGGCCATTACAGGTAGACCTCCTACACAACCGACGTATGAAATTATTCAGCGCACGGGTCGGCTCGTGGGCCGCGGCATCGCATCGGTATGTAACTTGCTCGATCTACCACTTGCTGTGGTGGGTGGAAGTGTGGCGTTGGGCTTTGGTGCACCATTTTTCCAGGCAGCACAAAACAGCCTCGATGAATTATGTCGACTTGAATTTTCAACAGGTGCACGCATTGTTCCGGCACGTTTAGGTGATGATGGTGCGCTTATTGGCGCAGCGGCTTTTGCTCTGCGCGGTATGAACCGCATGACCGAAATTTAGTTGTTGTTTTAGTTTCCAAATTTGCGATATAGCACTTCAATGGGGCCTTTGCCTATAGATTGTTGCCACCATGCACCAATTGCAATAAGCAGTGTTGTCACCACACATGAAAAAATAAATGGTGTGGTGAATGAACCTGGCTGAACCCAGCCCAACCAGTGAACTATTGCGTTGTAAATAAAAGCATGGCAGAGGTAGAGAGTCAATGTGATTTGCCCCGACCGCTGTAGTACTTGCATGGTAGGTGTAGTTGCGAATGCATCGGCTGCAAAAGAAATGAGTATGACCACAAGTACTGCACTTGTACAAGCGCCAACTGTTGCCAAAATGCCTCGTTGAAAGGGGTCGGTACTCAAGATGTGTTGCCACGAGCCGCCGGCGTGATGCAGTGCCAGACCACTTGCTGTGTAAATACATATAAGAGCAGGAATACAGGCAAAAAGTATCTTTTTTCGATTCAAGCGGAAGGTGGCGTAGGACTTGCCGATGATGAGGCCAACACAAAAAAAGGCAAACCACGGCAACACTGGATGTGTGTAATCAATGAAATAACGAAAGAGGAGGTTGCGGGGCGTATTGGGTTCAAATGGTTGTAGCCAACTTGTGGAGTGGCCCTGTAGTTCTTGGCGGTAACGCCAAAAAGAGAGGAGAGCTGCAGCCAAAGTGATTCCTGCTGCGAGTGCGGCAATGTGTTTTATTTTTAAATGAAAAACAGCAGCAGCTAAAACAAAATAAATACCGTAATACGGAAGGATGGTGCCGTTCCACACCCACTCAAATATCGTTCCAATGGTGAACAGAAATGTTCCACGCCGAATGAGTATCCAACGCAGTTCTGTAGTGCTGGCTTGCTGACTTGTTGAAGTGAGGAGCCCGCAACCAACACCAGCAACCACTACAAAAATGACAGGGCTCGGTGTGAGCAGGCCATTCCATGGGTCCATGAGGCGCGCGAACCATGTTGTTTGTATAGAACCTGTGGCTCTGCCGCCATTGAGGTAGCCGTGGTAGTTCAAAATGATGATGCCAAACAGTGCAATGCTGCGAGCAATATCAAGCTCTGCAAAACGAGCAGTGCCGTTGCGTGTTGGTAATGCTGTATTAGCCATAAGTATTTAGACCCACAATGTGATGTCGGGGGCAACGCTGTGCAGTGGCCGTTGCACATCTATTGCATCGCCAACCTTCGGGCACGGTTGACCCAGCGCAACGAAACACATTGCGCTATGCATATACGGTGCTTCAAGCAAAGTGAGCCGCTGCTTTTCAAAATGAAATGGGCTTGAACCGTTTTCTAGTGGCGACACCCCGTGGGTGGTTCCTGCGGCAACCACAACAATGTGGCCATCGGCAGGTGCTGGGGTGCTGTGGTAGCCCACTGCAGTGCCTTTTTTAATTAAGTGCACAGCAAGTACTTCAGTGTGCATAGAAAAAAATGATTTGTCGCCGTGCCACAACGCAGTGCCAAGTCGAACTTCAAAGAGTGCATCGGGAAATTTCTTCTGTTGTGTTGCAAGTTGAGTAGATGAAACATGACTTAATATCACAGTGACACACTGGGGAACTAGCGGAATCCAAGTTGCAAGTTGTTCATAAATTTCTTCATCGGTTTGATGCAGTGGCAGATGCAAGGCACAAGAGTGAACGGTGAGACCAGCCGCACTGATGTGCTGAATAAGTGCCGGGAATTCATGTGCCTCAACGCCAAAGCGCTGCATTGGGGAAGCAAGTTTCACCACCACAGGGTTTTTCCAGCCCTTGTTTTGAAGAACCGTGAGGTCGCGCTCTGTGGCAACGGTGGGGATGGCATTTGCGGGAATGGTCACTTGGTCGAACTCGCCAATGGGGGTGAGTATGTAGACGGGGGTGGGGGCCGGAATATTCAACGCTTCGAAAACAGTTCCTACCGCAACTGCTTGTGCAGGACCGAGTAATTCAGATACCAGTTGCATGAGAAAGGGCCGGCCGAGCCCGTAGCCGTTGCCTTTAACGACGGGGATGAGGCCAGGGGTCGAGCCCACGATGTGGGCGACATGGGCGCGAAAGGCGTGTTCGTTAACTGTGAGCCGAAGAGACATCAGATCCTACGGTAGTAGTTGTAGAGGCATTTCGCTTTTATTCACGATTTGTCCATATCGTAAAGCGAGTGAAATCGTTCTTTTCCTTCCCTCATCCAGTAAATGAGACCTCGGCACGCCTTGTCGCTGGCGGGGTCGTTGCGATGAGCATCTTTTTTCTTCTCACGCAAAGTGGCTGGGTACTCGTTCCCTTGACCTATGGGTTTTTGGCGCGCGTTTTAACCGGCCCCACCATGAGCCCATTAGGAAGAATTGCTACCCAAATAGTGACACCGTGGTTGAAAGGTAATCACAAATTTGTTCCGGGGCCGCCTAAGCGATTCGCCCAAGGAGTAGGACTTCTCTTCAGCGGCGTTGCATCGCTTTTATGGGCAACAGGGAATCTGGGTGCCGCACAACTGGTTATTGCTGGTCTCATCGTTGCAGCAGGCCTAGAAAGTTTCTTCGCTATTTGTCTCGGCTGCATTATGTTCAGCATGTTGATGCGCATAGGTGTTATTCCAGAAGATGTTTGTGAAGAGTGCAGCAACTTTCATCTGCGCTCTGCCGCTAAGCCTCAGTAGAAGTTTTTTGCTGCATGTTGCTTGGCCAACTGGAGAGCTCTGGAATGAGTGCGTCGTAGTTGCCTTCGCGAACAACGCCTTTCCAAATACCAAACCCATACGACATGTCATCGACCCAACGAAGAAGTGTATAACGAACAGGGTCGAGGTGGGGTCGACTCGTCCACCAGTCTGATAGTGCTGGAACAAATGCTGCAAGACACAACGCCCAACGCGCACGGCGTGAAACCAACGCCAAGAGCACTGCAATTGGCCACCATACGCGCGTCACCGCGCTAGCAATTTGTTTACCGGCATGAAGATGCCCAAGAGTTGCTAACCGAGCTGATTCTTTTTCCGCATCGGGGAGAAAGCGCAATTTGCGGGAGAGCGTAACAGCGGTACCAGCAGCAACAACTCCACCAATAATGGGAAACCCGAGAGCAATGGAAGCCCAGACTCCGGTGCTCCAACCACTCACACGAAGTGGGGCAAGTGCGCCGTGATGTTTTTGAGCAAGAAGAGCCGCCGATTCACCATAGCCAATGCGTTGTTCGGCAAGTTGTTGAATGGTGGTGCGAGGCAGGTGGTGCACTTCAACAGATGGTTCATAGCGACACGAATAACCGGCTGCATCGAGACGCCATATGAGGTCAACATCTTCACCGGTACGCAACGATTCATCGAAGTTTCCCACTGCAGCAAGTGCTGAAACGCTGCACAGCAATAATGCGGAAGGCACATAACTCACGCGAGTGCCGGCGCGCACGCGTGCAGGAAAGGCACCCATGTCGAGAGGGGAGCGCACTTCTTCGTATGCGGAAATTGCGGCACTTTCGTATGCGGAAATTGCAGCACCATACTGAAACCATTTCAAGCTTTTAACGCGCGGCGCGAGCACGGCAAGTTGTGGCAAATTCCACCACTTGGCTAGTTCGCAAATATCTTCAGGGGCGCACTGCACATCGGCATCGATAAACACAACATATGGAGTGGATACGAATGTGAGGCCAGCGTTGCGTGCTGCACCTGGACCCTTGTTTACTTCTTGACGGTGCACAGTGACATTGGTGTTGGGCATCTCGGGGAATGCAATGGGCGACGCATCATCAACAACCACCACATGCGGGAATGCAGAAAATTCAGCAGCGAAATTCTGCACTCGCGAAATGTCGTTCTCGGACCGTGCAAAAAGAGGAATGACAATAGAAATATCGTGAACTGTTGGCGCGTCGCCTTCTAGCGAAGGCAGAGGGTGCAAAGCGCCAGCATCAATGAGTCGAGTAACAAGAAGTTGCCCAGAGCTTGGCGCCTCTCCATTTTGCTCAAGTAATTCAGCAATTGCTTGGCCCGCTGTGCTTAAGCGGAAAATGCGTAGTGGAGAACCTGCAATAAGAACGTTTCCTTTTTTCGGACGTCTCCATGATTTGTCGAGGCTGTAGCACTGGTGCACAGCAAAACGGTAGCCGTTAGGAAAGGTATCCCCACTCGGTGAGTCGTTCAACTATGAATTGTGCAGCGGCTTCTGGTGCAAGAGTCACGATCTCAGAATGCTTTTGTGGCGAATTTACCGATGTTGCAGATTTGATGCGGTCTAAGGCGGTCTCACCCACAGGCGCAGCAATTGTGCGTGGCCGCGGACGAAAAGGCGAGAACTCACCAAATGAAGGTGCACTTTGCGAGACCAATGAAGCATCAATAACAGTCGCTGTTGGGCGAAGCGTTGAAGCAAGACTGGCTCGGCGCAGTGTTGCTAACGACCCTTCCACGGAAACAACGAAAGGTTCTACCACGCGCACAATTTCGCGGCGACCAGCATCGAGCCGGCGCAATAGCTCAAGAGAGTTATTGCTGGTGCTCGGTGTTATTCCCACAATGCCAAGCGCTTGTTGCGCACCCAATGTGCTGGCGAGAAATGCAGGAACACTTCCCGAGCCTCTATCTAGTGAATAGTCGCCACACCAAACAGAAGCGCAGTCTTGTAAATGTTGTGCCAGTTCATGAGCAACATGTGCGCTGCTGCTTTGCCCTTCAGCTGCAATGTGTACGAGTTCGTGAGCACCTGTTGCGCACAGTGCCACAAGGTGCGTGCGGGCCGCAGCCGGGGCAACACTCACCACACGTACTCGAGCCGATAGTTGCTCTGCGCGTTGCAGGGCAGTTTCTAAGGCTGCCTGGTCGCTGGCGGAAAATTGAGCAAAGCGCGCATCGGCTT
>JABMMV010000235.1 GCA_013205145.1 bacterium | reverse complement strand
TTGTATACACGCGGCGCAACAATGACACGAGTTGCGGCAGTGCAATCTTGACCAGCATTGAATAAACCAGCGAGCGCAATTCCCTCGGCGGCAGCTTCTATATCTGCATCGTCAAACACCACCACAGGAGCTTTGCCCCCTAATTCCAAATGCACTCGCTTTAAACTGGTAGCTGCGGCTTGCGCCACTTCAATACCAGCACGCACGCTTCCTGTAACCGACACCATTGCTGGCGTGTTGTGTGTCACCATTGCGCGACCCGTATCGCGGTCGCCACAGATGACGTTGAATACACCAGGTGGAAAAAACTCTGCAGCAATTTCTGCAAGAAATGTGGTTGTGGCTGGAGTGGTATCAGATGGCTTCAGCACAATGGCATTACCTGCTGCCAACGCAGGCGCAAATTTCCACACCGCCATCATCATTGGGTAGTTCCACGGCGCCACTTGAGCGCATACGCCCACTGGCTCGCGGCGAATGAACGACGTCATTCCACGCATATATTCACCCGCACTTTTTCCTTCAAGATGCCGTGCGGCGCCAGCGAAGAACCTCATCTGATCCACCATGGGTGGAATTTCTTCACTACGAGTAATAGCAATTGGTTTGCCAGTGTTTTCCACTTCAAGAGCAATAAGTTCTTCAGCACGTGACTCCACCGCATCGGCCATGCGGTACAGGGCCAACGACCGCTCTGCAGGTGTGGCATCTCGCCATAACTCTGCTCCGTGTTCAGCAGCACGCATTGCATGGTCTACGTCGGCTTCACGCGACAATGCTGCTGTGGCATACACCTGGCCATTGGCCGGATTCACAATATTTGTGGTTTCACCACTTTGGGCGTCTACAAATGAACCGTTCACAAAGTTGCGGAATGTCTTCATGTGCCTCATCTTGACATATTTGCATTTCGACATTGGCACAGTACTGTGGCGCTATGGCAACACGTGTGGATTTACTTGATTTGCCAGCGGTATCACCTCGCGCCTTGCGCTCGCAGAAAGATCGTGTAGAGCAGTTACAGGAACTACGCGACCTTGCCCAAGCATCGTGGCTAGCCAAAGGCGACATTGGCTACACCATCTTGAAATACGAAGATGTTGTTGCCATGTTGCGCGACAAACGCTGGCACAGCGCAGTGGGTCTCATTGTTGAGTTAAACCCCGACATCACTCCGGAGTTTCGGGCTCGGCGACGCGAATCCATACTGTCTGCTGAAGGCGACACTCATGTGCGCCTGCGCCGCTTAGTTGCTCCTGCTTTTTCGCCTCGTAATGCCGACGCTTTGCGCCCCTTCATGCGCGAAGTCATGAATGATCTGCTGAACAACGTCACTGAATCTGGCGGCAGTGATTTCGCCCTCGACATTTGCAACCCGTACCCCATTCCCATTATTTGCGAATTGCTGGGTGCACCACGGTCTGACTGGGAACTCTTTAGCCGCTGGGCCAGCGATATTTTACGCGTCTTTGACAACAACTTGAAAAACGACATTCCGCTCATCATGGCGGCCCAAGACGAACTCGATGCCTACACGCGTGATCTCATTACCGCGCGTCGCAAATCACCAAAAGATGATCTGCTCTCGAGTCTCATTAGCGCAGAGGAACAAGGCGACAAACTCTCGAACGACGAGCTTGTCATGATGGTTGAAGCCGTCATCATTGGCGGCACCGACACCACGCGCAATCAACTTGGTCTCGCAGTTGCCCTGCTCGCGAATCACCCTGACGAATGGCAGCTCGTTGCCAAGCAACCCGAGCATGCACAACGTCTCATTGAAGAAGTGATGCGCATCAACGGCGCAGTGCGCGCAACTGGTCGCCTTGCATCACAAGACATTGAATACAAAGACATCCTCTTTCCTCAAGGGACCCTCATCTTCCCAAGCCTCGCGACAGGCAACTTCGACGGCGATGTTTTCAACAATCCCGAACAACTGCTCACGAATCGCACCGAATCCAATGCGCCACAACTCACTTTCGGGTCTGGCATTCACTACTGTCTTGGCGCTTCACTTGCTCGAGCAGAGCTTCAAGAAGCCTTGCCACTTATTGCTGCACGAATGCCGCACATTAAAATATCTGGTCCTGTGCGCTACAAGGTCGCCACGGCAGGAATTTACGGTCCCGATTCGCTTCCTGTGACATTTACCCCCACTCCCCCTCTGATTTTGTAAATCTCTGCATTTGAGTCGGGGCTGATGGCTTCTCGCCACGTATCTTTGAGGCATGGGGAATAGTTCAACATCTAAAAACATCAAGCTCGGGTACAACACTGGCTACTGGGGTAGCGGACCTCCAAGCGGGGCTCTTGAGGGAATCAAGGAAGCCGATCGTCTCGGTTTCGACAGTGTGTGGACAGCCGAAGCGTATGGAAGTGATGCAATCACTCCCCTTGCATGGTGGGGAGCGCAAACACAAAACGTTCGACTCGGTACCGGCATCATCCAAATGAGTGCACGTACTCCGTCAGCTACTGCCATGGCAGCGATGACAATTGACCACCTCAGCAACGGTCGTTTCATTCTTGGTCTCGGTGCGTCGGGCCCACAAGTAGTGGAAGGTTGGTATGGCCAGCCGTACCCCAAGCCGCTAGCTCGTACACGTGAATACATTGAAGTGGTTCGCAGCATTTTGAAGCGCGACAAACCCATCGACTTTCACGGCGAGTTTTACGATATTCCTTTACGAGGTGGTTCAGGTTTAGGAAAACCACTGAAGAGCACAGTGCACCCGTTGCGTAAAGACATTCCTATTTTCCTTGGCGCAGAAGGCCCAAAGAACGTTGCGCTCGCTGGGGAAATTTGCGACGGATGGCTGCCACTCTTTTTCTCACCGAAAGAAGATGCTTTTTACCGCAAGTGCCTTGCTGAAGGTTTTGCAAAGAGCGGTGAAGAGGGAAAATCAGATCGATTCGAAGTTGCTTCCGGCGTCATGCTCATTCCTGGCGACGATGTTGAGGCATG
>JABMMV010000234.1 GCA_013205145.1 bacterium | reverse complement strand
TTTCACCTTGGTCAACTGGGGCCGGGCTATCAGGCCGACGTTGCCGTGTTCGACACGCTTCAAGGTTTCAAACCCGCACTCGTTTTGCAGCGGGGAAAAGTTGTTGCACGTAATGGCGTAATAGAGCCAGGTGCGGTTCCTGTTTTGGAAGCACCACAAAGTTTGTACAACCGGGTGCGCTTGCATCATGTGCCATCAGCAGCAGAGCTCACCATTGAAGAACCAACAAACGGCAAAGCACGTGTTATTGGTGTTACATCAAAAACAGTACGCACCAAGTCGCTCATTTTGGATGTAAGCGATGAAGCAAATGACATTGCGCGCATTGCTGTTGTAGAACGCCACAAGGCAACGGGCCGCATTGGTCTTGCTTATGTTTCGGGCTACGGAATCCAGCGTGGAGCCATTGCGTCGACCGTTGCACACGATGCGCACAACATCATGGTGGTTGGTGCGCGCGATGCAAGTGGCCCTGGCGATATGTCGGTTGCTATTGCTCGCGTTGCAGAAATGGGCGGTGGGCAAGTGGTTGTGGTCGATGGCAAAGTGGTTGCTGAAGTTGCATTACCTATTGCTGGGCTCATGAGCCCAAAGCCACTGCTAGAAGTAGCCGCAGAAATTGACCGAGTGGTGGAAGCTGCTCGTGAACTAGGCATCACCCTCGACGCACCATTTATGGCATTGTCGTTCCTTGGGTTGTCGGTTATTCCCGATCTGCGCATTACTGACCTCGGGCTCATTGATGTCAATGAGTTCGCCGTCGTCCCCGTCTCCCTCTAACCCAAAGTGTTCTCGGCGCCCAAAGTGTTCTCGTAACCCAAAGTGTTCTCGGCGCCGTATGTATCGCATTTTGCAACATTTTGCGCCGAGAAATAAAAAGAAGTGTTGAGCATTCGCTCGTAGGCTCAAGGGATGTCCGCACCCTTGACCCCCATCACACTTGAGGGTCGTTTTGTGCGCCTCTTGCCACTCACCAATGCACACGTACGCCCGTTGTTGTCGGCTGCCGCAGGTTCGCGTGAGAGTTTTCAATACACCTGGGTGCCCGAACCAACCACAGCCGACATCACTCGTTACATCAGCGCGGCCGTTGCAGCATTCGAAGCCGGAACGGCGCACCCGTTTGTAACTGTGCGCATTGATTCTCCCGACACTGTTGTGGGGTCAACACGATTTTTGAATCTTGAGTATTGGCCCGATGCAACTGGGCACCCGAGCACGCGCGATTTTCCTGATGCAGTTGAGATAGGTGCAACATGGCTGTCGCACGACGCACAACGTACTCAAGTAAATACTGAGGCAAAATTGATGATGTTGACTTACGCATTTGAAACATGGGGGGTACAACGCGTTGTATTTCGTACCGATGCCCGTAATACACAGTCAAGAGCCAATATCGAACGCATAGGCGCACAGTACGAAGGAACGTTGCGCCATCACAAGCATTCAACCGACGGCGCGAACAACGGGCTTCGCGATACGGCTACGTACTCCATCATTCGTGAGGAATGGGACTCAGTGAAGGCCAGCCTTCAGGTAAAACTGGCTGAGTAGGAAAGTACGCGCCCATTTCTCGGCGCGAAATGTTGCGATTCGCGGGACATACGGCGCCGAAAACCCTTAAATGTAAGGGGGCGTTCACCTTGCGTTCACTAAGGAGTAAGCGAGCCACTTCTTTGCACTGCGAAACTTTTTCTATGTCCATTGCCACCGTTGATAAGCCAACGGCCGATGGTCCTCCACGGAGGGCCATTACCAATCAAAGAAACGCATCCGATAAACGCTTCCGAGCAGTTGTTACCGCCGGTGCCATGTTCGCCTTCGTCGTATTGGCGCTCATCGCTGGTTTTCTTCTTTTCCGTGGCTTTGAAGTTTTTAAAGAATTCGGATTCGGATTCCTCACTTCCTCAACTTGGGACTCTGGCACTGGCGAATCGCTTGAAGGTGCGTCGTTCGGTGTTGCTGCGATGCTTGTGGGCTCCGTCATTGTTGCCCTCATGGCGATGATCCTTGCATTGCCTTTTGTCATTGGTACGTCGCTTTTCCTCGAGTACTACATTGGCAAAAAACTTCGCGCGGTTCTTGTTTCCATTCTCGACCTCATGGCAGCCATTCCTTCCATTATTTATGGGTTGTGGGGCTACTTGGTGCTCATGCCACATGCTGCTGGTTGGGCGTCAACAATTAACAAGTACTTCGGTTGGATCCCAATTTTTAAAGTTGACGTTGAGAACTTCGATGCGTCACCCTTTATTGCAGCTCTTATTCTCGGACTCATGATTATTCCCATTGCCAGTTCCGTAACGCGCGAGGTGTACTCACGTGCCCCCCAAGATCAAATTTCTGCGGCGTATGCCTTGGGAGGTTCTCGCTGGGGTGCGCTGAAGGCTGTTGTTTTGCCATTTGGTAAGAGTGGTCTCGTCGGTGGAATGTTGCTTGGCTTGGGTCGTGCACTCGGGGAAACAGTGGCTGTTCTTCTCACGCTTAACCTTGTTTTCAAAGTGAAGTTTCAAGTGTTGGCAAGTGCTGGCGGAAACGTTGCTTCGCTCATAGCAAGCCGTTTTGGTGAAGCTGGTCCTTATGAAATTAAGGCTCTCATGGCGGCCGGACTTGTACTTTTCACACTAACTCTGGTGGTTAACTTCGGAGCGTCCATCATCGTTTCTCGTAGCTCAAAGGTTGCACAATGAGTGACACATCAACTTCGTCAATAATGCAGGAAGTTCAGCCGCGAAAGCCTTGGGTGAACAGAGGTCAATCAGTACGTGACATGGTGCGCCCGACTGTTGTAGCTGGCATAGCCGCATCAGTAATAGTGCTCATTACTGGGCTTGCTGGGCCTCTCGGTTTTTATTTTGCTTTTGTACTGGCATTCATTGTCGTTTC
>JABMMV010000233.1 GCA_013205145.1 bacterium | reverse complement strand
GAAGTAGCCCAAGCAGCTGTCAACCGCGTGCTCGCAGTTCACGAGCGCGTGACCGGAGTTGCCTCCGATGGTCGCCCGTACTCGGCAAATGACCCACACCTCTTGTTATGGGTGCACGTTGCCGAAGTCGACAGTTTCCTTGCCGCCTACCAGCGCTACGGCGCAACGTCTCTTGACCAGAAAGATCGTGATGGCTACGTGGCCGACATGTCGGTTATTGCAAGCGCACTCGGTGTGCCGAACCCGCCCACAACCGAAGCCGAGTTACGCAAACAACTTGCCGACTTCCGCAGTGAATTGAAATCAACAAAAGAAGCACGTGATGCGGCGCGGTATCTCATTATTCAACCGCCCCTTGAATTTCCAGCACGAGCCGCGTATTCGCTCATTGCCGCTGCTGCAGTATCGCTTCTTCCTGCCTGGTCACGCTTTCCGTTGCGCCTTCCGTATCTTCCCCTCACGGAATTTGCTGTTGCTCAGCCATTAGGCGATGTAATTACACGAACATTTCGCTGGGCAATTGAAGGCGACTTAACTGCACCTACTACCGCGTCATAAAGAGCCTGTGCATACGGGTCGGCGGCGGCTGTATCTTCCGGATGCCATTGCACTGCGAGTAACCAACTTGTGTGGTGTTCCACTGCCTCAATAAAACCATCACTCGACCATGCAACTGCGGTGAGACCTTCGCCCAATGCATCAATTGCTTGGTGATGAAATGAAGCAACATCAATTTCATTTGCGCCAATAACAACTTGAACGTGCGAGCTTTCAGCAATACGCACAGAATGAAATGCAAACTCTTCGCCGTCAGGAAAATTAACTGGCTTGTGTGCAATGTTGGAGTCGTCGTCAATGTGCTGGTGCAAAGTTCCACCTAGTGCCACATTGACCAATTGAATGCCCCTGCACACTGCGAGAACTGGCTTTTCTAGCAACATTGCTGCATGAAATAACGCCATTTCGAAATGGTCTTGGAGAGCATTCACACCATAGGTACGCGGGTGCGGCTCATGCCCGTACAACGCCGGGTTCACGTCGGGGCCACCCATGAGCAGCAATGCATCGCAGGTGCTCATTACTTCTTGTGCGGCATCACTCGTCAATTCACGCGGCGTAATGACGACAGGTTCTCCACCCGCGCGAATAATTGCGTCTAAATAACGTTGCCCAGCGAAGGTTGCTGCATCGCGAGAAACTTTTCCCGCACTTGCCGTGCGACCCGCAATTGCAACGAGCGGTACCACGAATTAGTCGGCGACGGTGACGGTGACTGAGTTGATGACCACATCGGTTTTTGGACGATCGCCAGAACCCGTTGCAACTTTTTGCATTGCATCAACAACTTCGAGACCTTTAACAACTTGGCCAAACAACGCGTATGCAGGTGGCAAGCGGCAACCATCGGGGCCAGAGATAATGAAAAACTGTGAGCCGTTTGTGTTTGGCCCAGCGTTTGCCATTGCGAATGAACCCACTTGATACTGACCAGCCGACGGCAGTTCATCTTCAAATCGGTAACCCGGGCCACCGGTGCCGGTGCCTGTTGGGTCGCCACCTTGGCAAACAAAACCATTGATGATGCGGTGGAAAATAATGCCATCGAAATAATGGTTCAATGCGAGAAACACAAAACTATTGACTGTCTTTGGAGACTTGATGGGGTCGAGAGCAATAACCATGGTGCCCATTGAGGTCTCCATGGTTGCGGTGTAACGCTTGGCGGGGTCAATGCCCATTTCGGGGTATGCCGCAAATTTCTGCTGCTGGGGGGCGGATCCGTCGAATGGGGGAAAAGCTGGTGCACTGGACATAGTAGGCAACACTATCTGCCTCGGCGAGCCAAGCACTAACCTCAGACCTATGGAAAATGAGTTTGCATCGTCAGCCCCAGAAATCAGCCCCGACGCTGTAAACCTTGACACCATTGAGCAAGATCTTGCCGATGTAGAAACAGCACTTGCCCGCCTTGAAGCTGGCACGTATTGGACCTGTGAAACAACAGGTCAAGAACTTCCGAGTGAACTTCTTGCAGCGCAACCAACCGCGCGCAGCATTACGTCGCTTTAGTTATCGCGCAGCTTCGACAGCAAGCGCAATATTTCGAGATAGAGCCATACGAGTGTGATGACTACACCGAGTGCGGCAAACCACTCCATTTGTTTCGGCAGTCCTTCTTTTTCACCACGCTCAATAAAGTCGAAATCGAGCGCAAGGTTTGCTGCAGCAAGACCAGCAACAAAAATACTGAACCCAATACCAAGCAGGCTGGCATCGTTGAAAAACGTAATATTTGCGCCTAATAAATTGAAGATAAATGACACGCCGTAAAAAATAAGTAAGCCCACCATAGAGCTCATAACAATGCGACGGAATTTGTCGTTCACACGAATAATGCCCGTGCGATACATCACCAACATTGCAATGAAAACTCCGAGCGTTGCACCAACTGCTTGCAACACGATGCCGCTGTATCGAATGCTGTAAGCACGTGAAATAGCGCCCACCACAACACCTTGGGCAATGGCATACATCGGGCCTAAAACGCGTGCGTATTGAGGACGAAAACTTGCACCAATAGCGCAGACCAAACCAACAAGTACACCCGCAATAATCCAACCCGGGAATTGCACTTGGCCGGTAACCGGCTCGCTCACCAGGCTCCAGCCGAAGGTGGCTGCGCCCAATAAAATTGCCAAAAGCGTCAAAGTGGCCGTTGCTGCCCCGCTCGCGGTCATGGTGTCGCCTGGCGCATGAGTTGCCACCCACGGGCTGGCTGGGCCATCCGACAGTGGCGGAATTGCCGTGGTTTTCAGGCTTTTTGCGGTGCCGGCATCGGCCTCCGAGGCTGCCCAGCCGCGCCGCGCTGCCTGCTTCATTGACTTTTCATTGAGGAGTGGATTTGCCATAAAGCCCACGTTACAGAAATTGGGTGATTGTTGGTTGTCACGCCACATGGCGTCGGTATCGTAAGGCGTGTTCCCCGCTGGGGAACATTGGGCTAAGAGGGAGCATTCATGGCTAAGGACCGTGTCGACCGCGACGAGGAAGACCTTGTTCGGCTGTATCTCACCGACATTGGCCAATACGCCTTGCTCACCAAAGACGACGAAGTTCGTTTAGCCAAAGCCATTGAAGCTGGCAAAGAAGCGCAAGTTGAACTTGCCGAAACCGAAAAAACTCTGACGCCCACCAAAAAGCGCGATCTCAAGCGCGCAGCAAAAGAAGGCGAAACTGCCGAGCGCGCATTTGTGCAATCCAACCTGCGCCTCGTGGTGTCTATTGCAAAGAAGTACCAGGCATCGGGCTTGCCGCTACTCGACCTCATTCAAGAGGGCAACCTTGGTCTCATGCACGCCGTTGAAAAATTCGACTGGCGCAAAGGTTTTAAATTTTCTACATACGCAACCTGGTGGAT
>JABMMV010000232.1 GCA_013205145.1 bacterium | reverse complement strand
TGGAAATTCAAGAGGCGGTTGAATAATGAGATACCGCGCCGCATCACGTGCTTCTTTTGTTGATTTCAATTCACTGCGGAAGTCGGCAAGTTGTTTGCGTAACTCGGCTTCGGTCGTGGGCGGGTTTGGCACGCCGAGTGCGCTTGCAATAACCGACATGTCGGCTACGTAGCCATCACGATCATTCTGGTCGAGAGATGTTGCTCCATAACGTTGGTAGGCGGCGAGGAAACTGTCGACTTCGGCAACATGCACCCATAACAAGAGGTGCGGGTCATTTGCCGAATATGCGCGACCATCGGAGGCAACTCCAGTAACACGCTCGTGAACTGCGAGCACGCGATTGACAGCTGCTTGGGCTACTTCGGCGGTACCAAAACTGGTGGATGCCAAAAAATCGGCAGTGCGCTGCAGGCGGCCCCACGGGTCGGCCTTGTAATCGGAATGAATGGCCACACCTGCCATGGCAAGGGGGTGAAGCGACTGAAAGAGAACGGCTCGTAGGCCACCAATAAACATTGAGGCATCGCCATGAACGCGATAGATGGGTCGGTCGGGGGTAAACCAACGAGGGCCAGGGGCGGTCATGAGGTCTTGAGCCTTGGTGGAGCTATCGGGGCCAACCACGCGTTCGCGAATGTTGTCTGCAATGAGTTTGCGAACTGATTCGACGCATGCGGTGACCTCAATGGATGCCATGGGGTTATCTTGACAGCGTACGCTTCACTTATGTCGTCTCCAGGTGAAGAAAACATACCGCAGTCCGAAAAAAATCGGGTGGGCTCCACACGATGGCTTATTCGAGCAGCCGTCATTTTCTGGGTGGGGTTTTTGGTCATGGTGGCAACTCGTCATTCCATCAACCGCCTCACAAACCTCTTCATTTTGTTATTGGTTTCCCTCTTCCTCGCATTTGCCATTGAACCCGGCGTCAACAAATTAGAAGCGCGCGGATGGAAACGTGGTCGGGCAACAATCAGCATTGTGCTGAGTGTCGTGGTCTTAGCGGTGGCGTTCTTGGCGCTGTTTGCAACGTTAGTGGCGAGCCAGATGGCTGACCTTTTGCAGAACAGCGAAAAATATGTGAATGAGTCGGTGTCATTTATTAACGACACGTTTAATGCAAAAATTGACCCGCAAGAAGTCAACGACAAAATCTCAGACCCCAATGGGCCGGTGCAGAAATTTATTGATTCACAGCAAGACAAAGTAATCAACTTGTCGGTACAAGCTCTTGGCGCTCTCTTACAAGCATTTTCCGTTTTGCTCTTTACTTTTTACATCGTTGCTGATGGGCCAAAATTGCGCCGAGCCTTGTGTTCGCGGCTAGCGCCCGATCGACAACGCGGGGTGCTTGCCGGTTGGGAAATTGCAGTGAATAAAACTGGTGGATACCTTTATTCGCGTGCCCTATTGGCGTTGCTATCAAGCTTTTTCCACTGGATTGCATTCCAAGCAATTGGCACGCCAGCACCTATTGCAATGGCGCTGTGGGTGGGTGTGGTGTCACAGTTCCTCCCTGTTGTAGGAACGTATGTTGCAGGTGTTCTTCCCGTGGTGCTGAGTTTTATAAATCATCCAGCATCTGCGCTTTTCGTTGTTGGGTTCATCTTGGTGTATCAGCAAGTAGAGAACTATCTCTTTTCGCCACGCATTACCGCTCGCACCATGGAGCTGCACCCAGCGCTCGCATTTGGTTCTGCACTAGCTGGTGCAGCAGTACTCGGGCCGGTAGGGGCGGTGCTTGCGTTGCCCGCAGCCGCCATGATTCAGGCAATTTCTAGTGAATGGGGAATACGCCACGAAGTAGTTGAAAGCCCACTCACGCATGTTGTGCCTGCCAAAGAACGCGTGCGACGCTTAAAGAAGAATCGCAATTAAGCAATGCCCATTCCTTTTGTGCCTGCACTAGAAAATGTTCAATATGGTTCATGTGAGCAGGTGTCGCCGCTTATTCGCCGTGTCATAGCGAACAACCCTTCAAAATTTACGTATCGCGGTACGGGAACATACATCGTGGGCAATGGTGACGTTGTTGTTATTGACCCGGGCCCCATTCTTGACTCACATCGAACTGCTTTAGAAAATGCATTACGTGGTGAGCGCGTGGTGGGCATTGTGGCAACACACTGCCATGGCGATCACTCTCCACTTGCACAATGGATGAAAGAAACCTACGGCGCACCTACCTATGCCTTTGGTCCACATCCGTATTATGAGGTAGTTGCAGATGATGATGACGACGATGAAAAAGATGTTGTTGATACGTCGGGTACAGAAACTGATGTGCGTGAACATGTGGATACCGCATTTGTCCCTGATGCATTGGTGAAAGATGGAGAGAAGTTTCTCACGGTGGGCAATTGGTCGTTAACGGGAGTGCATACTCCCGGTCACACATCAAATCATTTGTGTATTGCTCTCGATGCTGAAGAGGCTCTCTTCACCGGCGATCACATTATGGGGTGGAGCACAACTGTGGTCACCCCACCCGATGGAGACATGCGCGACTACTTTGCTTCGGTGCGTAAATTGCAGGCGCGCAACGACAAAGTGCTGTGGCCAACACATGGAAACCCCATCACCGACCCGCAACCCTTTTTGCGTTCGTATTTGGAGCATCGTGAAGAGCGCGAAGCACAAGTGCTTGAACAAGTACGTGCAGGCGTGAGCACCATTAAGAAAATGGTGGAAGTTCTTTATGCTGATGTGCACCAGCAATTGCATAAAGCGGCAGGCAGAAGTGTTTACGCCCATCTCATTAAGTTGAGTGAAGATGGTCTTGTATTAGTAGCCGACGGCGAAGCACCTGCAAAGAAAAGTGTCTACTTGCCGAAGTAGTTCCAAGTTTGAGCACTTGGGCATTGCTACTGTAAATATGTGAAGACGCAGACACTCGTGAAATGGATGGCCCCAGTTGCTGCCATCGTTATTTTTGGTGGAGTCGTCTTCGCCGCTTTAGATGAATCGTCAAGTAGTGCCTCTGCTCCGTCCACCACTTCAACAACTGTTGCTTCAACAACCACAACAGTGCCGCCAACAACCATTCCTGAAACAACCACCACAACTATTCCAGCGCCAACCACCACCACCGTGGTGGTGTATTCCCGTGAGAACCCAATGCCTGTTCCAGAGAAGTCGGGTACCGGTCGACGCATTGTGTACGGAAACATGGCGAACTGGGTATGGATCATTGAAGAAGATGGAACTGTTGCTTTGTCGGTGCCTGTCTCGGGCAAAAAACTTGTACCAAAACCAAAAACGTACAACGTATTTAGCAAGAGCGAATTCTCTCAAAGTATTTTCTTTCCAGAAATTAAAATGAAGTGGTCAACTCGCTTTGCTATTAGCCCGAATGGCAAGAACACCATTGCTTTCCATGAAATTCCGACGTGCGCATGGACAGGTGGTCACTGCAATGTAAAAGGCCTCATGCAAACCGAAGAACAACTCGGCACATTTCAAAGCGGCGGGTGTATTCGCATGGCAGCGCGTGACGCAGAGTTCCTTTTCAACTGGGTAGAAATGGGAACCAAAGTAGTAGTGCTCGTCTAGCGAGTGTTACTGGCAACTCTGCAATATATGTTGAAACACGGTGGTGAGCGTTGTGTCTTCGCTCGACTTTGCCGCATTCAAGGTTTCATGAATATTCGGTAGTAGAACCTCATCGCCAACCACGACAGCTTGAATAGCAGTGAAGCCAAGGCGTAGGTATTCCACAGCATTTTTGCCACCACGTGGTGAAGGTGCAGAACCAATAACAAAAACTTTTTTTCCTAAAAATACATGTGCCCCATATGGGCGGCTCATCCAGTCGAACCAGTTCTTCAAAGGTCCGGGAATGCCGTAGTTGTATTCAGGAGTTGCCACCACCACAAAATCACTTGCCGCAATTTCAGCACGTGCTGCTGCAACCACTGCAGGTGGCGTGTCGTTATCGAGATCTTGGTTATAGAGCGGAAGCTCACCCAGGTAACGACTGTGCACCACGCCGGCCTTGCCATCGGCGAACTGCGCAAAGTGCTCGAGTATTGCGGTATTGAAACTTCCTGCACGTAATGAGCCTGAAACAGTGAGAAAAGTGGGCAAAGACATGCCAATACGATACGGCGGGCAGGGCAGGACTACCTTTTTGTGGGGGTATCACATATGAACTTGGCAAAAATTGGTGAGTATTGGGCGCGTTGGCGGCCAAATGACATAGCAATCAAGTTTGGTGGCGTTGCTACGTCGTGGCGTGAACTTGATGTGCACACAAATGAGTTAGCAGCAGGTCTTGTTGAACGTGGTATTGGCCGTGGCGACCGCATTGGTTTGTTACTCACTAATTGTTTGGAGTGGATTGAACTCAGTGTTGCCGCTTGGAAAATTGGCGCAGTCATTGTTCCTATTAATACACGTTTCACTGCACCAGAAGTTGCCTACGTAGTTTCTGATGCCGGCTGCAAGTTACTGTTCACCAACGAGGCATTAGGCGCTGCAACATCTGAGGTGTTTGGCGGATGTGCTGTTATTCGCGTGGAAGATTTAGGGCAGTTGTTTGTGAGCGGTGGAAGTGCTGGCATTGCCGACACGCTCGACTCCGAACCGTCTTTTATTTGCTACACCAGCGGTACCACAGGTGACCCCAAAGGTGCAGTGCTCACACACGGTTCATTCAATGCTGCATCACAAAGTTGGGCACAAGCTCTCGAGCTCACGCCAAAAGACAAACTCATCTTGCCGTTCCCACTGGCATTTACTGGCGGCTTAGCACTGTGCCTGTTCACCTATTGGTCGGGCGGTACTTTGTTGCTTGAACCAATGGTCGACACCGATCGTATTTTTGATCTCTTTGAACAAGAAGGTGCAACTGCCCTCATGGCAGTGCCAGTGATTCACCAACAGGTAGTTGACCACCCGCGCTTTGCCACCGCAGATCTTTCTACGTGGCGTCTTGCATGTTCAGGTGGTGCACCAGTGCCACCATCATTGTTGAAGGCAGTGCAGGCACGCGGTATTCCCATGTTGCAAATGTTCAGCCTCACCGAATCGTCTGCTGCCGGAACGGTTCTACCGAATGCCGACGCACTACGCAAGGTGGGTTCTGCAGGTATTCCCATTATTCACGGTGGCTTGAAAATTGCCGATGACGACGACAACGAAGTTCCTGTTGGTGAAGTAGGTGAAATTCTGCTGTCTGGCC
Organism: bacterium; assembly: GCA_013205145.1. Lineage (GTDB taxonomy): Bacteria > Actinomycetota > Acidimicrobiia > Acidimicrobiales > Ilumatobacteraceae > F1-20-MAGs119. The sequence continues at coordinate 154 of JABMMV010000232.1, read as the reverse complement.
CGCACGTGATGGCCGGCTATTGGAACAACCCCGAAGCATCTATTGCTGCTCTGCGTGGCGGTTGGCTCCACACCGGCGACCTTGGTCGTGTAGATGAAGAGGGTTACCTCTACGTTGTTGACCGCAAGAAAGCCATGCTCATTTCTGGCGGCCT
>JABMMV010000231.1 GCA_013205145.1 bacterium | reverse complement strand
GTGCACGACCAATTGCTTGACGAATCCAGAACGTTGCGTAGGTAGAGAACTTAAACCCACGGCGCCAGTCGAATTTGTCGACAGCGTGCTCGAGGCCGAGGTTGCCTTCTTGAATGAGGTCAAGGAGGTCCATGCCCTGTGGCAATGGGTAACGGCGAGCAATAGAAACAACGAGTCGCAAGTTGGAGCGAATGAAGTGGTCTTTTGCAACAGCAGCAGCCTTCATGTCTTTGCGTACAGCAGCGGTCTTTTCGCCGGCTTCGTACAGCGCAGCAGCCTCGCGGCCTTTTTCGATGGCTTTCGAGAGTGTGCGTTCGTCTTCGGCAGTGAGGAGGGCTACCTTGCCGATGTCATTTAAATAGAGACCAATTGCGTCGTTCATTTTCTTTTCCGTTTTCGTTAAGGGGGTGTTCAGGGGGTCGTTATATCGCGTCTGCATTAGCGTGGCCAATGCATATGAGTAGAACGTGAGAGGGGTGGATGGGGGATGTGATAAGGGGCGAGGCCCTTTATCGGGGGAATGGCAAGATTAGACCACTTTGGGCAACTTGTCACGGAAAATCTTTAGATTTTTTGCCGGAGGGCTCGCGGAACCGTGAAAGCCTTTATTGGCTTAGACTTCAGCATTGTGCCCTTACGAATTGGTCTCTTTGGTGGAACCTTTGACCCCCCTCATGTAGGGCACCTTGTCACCGCTGTCAACGTGCGGCACGCCCTTGCTCTCGACCTCGTGCTCCTCATGGTGGCCAATGACCCCTGGCAAAAATCGGGAACGCGATCTATTACTCCAGCAGCCGACCGTCTTGCCATGGTGCAAGCAGCTGTTGCGGGTATCGAAGGGTTAGAAGCAGGCGCCGAAGAGATGCAACGTGGTGGCCCTAGTTACACCGCCGACACATTGGCAACGCTGCGTGTGAAATATGCCGGTGCACGATTTTTCACCATCGTTGGCGACGACGCTGCAGCGCACATTGATACATGGGAACGTGTGAATGAAGTTATTGCGATGTCGAGCCTTGTTGTTATTGATAGACCGGGGTCACCAGTTACATTGTCGCAAGATTACGAATGGCGTCATGTTGAAGTACCGCGTCTTGAAGTGTCGAGTACCGACCTGCGTTGTCGTGTGACCGATGGTCGGCCTCTTGACTACCTGGTACCTGAACCGGTCATCGACATTATTCGCGACCGCGGCCTGTATGGGCTGCGCGTTGGTTCGCAACTATGACCGCAATACCTTCGCGTCGACATAACAGAACAGTTGCAGCTTTTTTGTGTGGGCTTCTTGGCATGGTCATGTTGCCGTCGGGTCTTGCACTTGCTGCAAACTCGTTGTTGCATTCCACCGATGGTGACAGCGTTGACACCAAGAACATCATCAAAATACCGTCCACGCCTGCAGCTTTGCTTGCTGTTATCGATGGTAATGGGTTCGTTGCATCGTTGCAAATGATTGCGCTCGCTCCAGGCGGGCGTGGTGGAACAATTGTTTCCATTCCAGTGGGTGCGGCATCGGTTGTTGCTCCTGGTGAAGCTCCTCGGCGCTTAGGCGATGCATTTTTATTAAACGGTCTCGACGGGCTCACCTCCGATGTTGAAGGTTTGCTGAACGTCACTTTCACTGCAAAGGCAGCAGTAACCGAAGCCGAATTGGCCGCAATGCTCGTAGGTGAGCGCGACGTTAATGTTGAAATAGATCGTGCAGTGAATACGCTTTTGCCAACAGGAATACAAGAGATTCTTCCTGCAGGAAAACATACGCTCGCTTCGGCGCAAGTGGCCGGCATTCTTGCTTCAAATCAAGCGGGTGCACCAGAGTCTGACCGTCTTCCCATTATTAAATCACTATGGGTAGGTATTGCTGGCGCAGGACTGAACACAGTTGCAACAACTCCTTCCGAAGTTGTGGTTACTGCAACGACCCTTGCTCCAGCCCTCACCGTTCAAGACTTTTTACAGCGCACCCTCACTGGGGAAGTGCAAGTGTGGCAATTTGCTGCTAACGCCATTCCTGAAGGCGACCTCAACCCCACGAACTCCGACATGTATGCGCTCGATAAGGCAGAAGTCATCATGGTGGTTGCAAGCGTGGCCCCGTCGTCGGTGTCGTCGCTATATGCCACTATTAACGTGCAAATAGACAGTGCATTTACCGATGCCACCATTACGCGAGAAGCTGTATTGCGCTTGTCAATGCTGGGTGTGAACGTGGTACTGGTACGCGAAGTATCTGGTGAGCCGGTTGCGGAAACCATTGTGCAGTACAGCGACGAACCGGTACGTGCCGAAGTTGAGAGTTATTCCTCAATATTTGGGCCTCTTGCTCCAAAGCGAGTAACTCAGCAAGTAGAAGGCGTCGATGCCCGTATCGTGCTAGGTACCAACTTTAGAGATTTCATCGCTGGCCAACCTTCGGGTGGCGGCATTACCACTACGACCTCAATTGCGGTCGATGAAAGTGAACAAACTTCGTGACCAACACATCCGATATGCAAGTTCCCAACTACGACGTCTCGTCAAAAGATTTTGCAATTGAAATTGCTCGCATCGCCGACGACAAAAAAGCTGATGAGATACTTGTGCTCCACGTAGGCGAAGTGCTCGGAATCACCGAGTATTTCGTGCTTTCTGGCGCAAGCAACCCCCGCTTAGTAGGCGCAATTGCCGATGAGGTCACTTCAAAAATGCGCGAACGTTATGGTCGTTCACCTATTCGCATCGAGGGTATTCGTGAGCAAATGTGGGTGCTTGTTGATTACGGCGATGTGGTGGTGCATGTGTTCGCCGAGGAAACTCGCCGCTTCTATGAAATAGAGCGTTTGTATAAAGATGTTCCTAAGGTTGAGTGGCAAGAGCCTGCTCGCTAGATGGTTGTATAGAAAAAACAATCGCAGCCGAACAAGCAGTGATAAACACAATCATTATTGGTGCATTTGACGAGTTGAACTCAGTTTTAAGCCAGCCTGAGAAAATGGGGCCGAACGCACCACCGAGGGTGGTGATTAATCCGATGCCTCCCATGACGGTCCCAAAGACTTCTGGTTGCACAATGTCACGGGCTGCAACACCATCGAGGGCAGAAAGTGCACCAAGTGTGATGCCTGCGAACACTATGTATGTCATTGCAAAAGCGATATTTCCGCTGCCAAGTAAAAACAATGCCGAAATGCCGAGCACATATCGCGCAACAATAATCAATCGTGGCGCAGTGAATTTTTTGATTGCATAAACGAGTGGAAGCCGACCTCCAAGTTGCATGAATCCGCGCACACTTGCAAGTAGTGCTGCTGTGCCCGTCGAAATTCCAGCTGCAGTCATGGTTGGTACCTGAAACACGAGAAGTGTGCTGGCTGCAACTGAAGAAAGAAAGGCTCCAATAGTGAACAAGCGAAGCCGTGAGTTGCCGAGTACACCACGGAGGGATGTGATTAATGCTGGGGGCTTTTCGGTTGGGGCAACCTCTACATGGCACAGTAAGGCAGCAACGAAAAATGACATCATGGTCAGCACAGCGGGCAAACGCACCGCAGTTTCCCATCCGTAGTGAGCCCGCAAAACTTCGGTGAGCGGAATCATGACTGGGGAACTGAATGCCCCCCAGATAGTCAACCTAGTGATGGCTCGAGTGGAATCGGTTGCAGAAACTCGCACAGCTAGTGGTTGAGTAAACGAGTAAAAACCTGCCGCACCTATGAGTCCGCCACCAAGTGAATACATTGTGAGAAACATCGTGCCTGTGGCAAACGAACTTGCGAAATAAATGGTTGCACCAACTGGCCCAATGATCCCGAGCACTGCTCGGGGCCCGAACACGTCAAGTCGTCTGCCCGTGGCAACAGCGCCAATTCCCGAAATTAATTGTGCTATTCCGAATGCGATGCCCAGTGTGCTCGCCGACACTCCGTGAAAGTCGGACAGGTCATTAAAGAGAACTCCGAAACCATAAAACCACGTGCCGTAAGCAAGTACGGTCAGAACTCCAAGTGAATGAAGAGGGAGCACGCCTAAGATTACATCGGCGGCTCATTGCGACATGGGCAGGTGACATTATTCAACAATTGTGGTGGTCGGCAAAACAATGCCCGACATCAAACGCTAGGCTCTTCAATGAATTAAGGGGCTGTAGCTCAGTTGGCAGAGCGCTTGCATGGC
>JABMMV010000230.1 GCA_013205145.1 bacterium | reverse complement strand
GGTGTTGCCATGAACCCTGTCGACCACCCACTTGGTGGTGGCGAAGGTAAAACTTCTGGTGGTCGGCCTGCAGTGTCGCCTTGGGGTAAGCCCGAGCGTCGTACACGCGACAAGAACAAGCCATCACAGCAACTCATTGTTCGCCGGCGTCGTTCCGGCAAGGGTCGGAGGTAATCCATGTCTCGCAGTCTTAAAAAAGGTCCATTCATCGATGAGCACTTGCTCAAGAAGGTCGATGCAATGAACTCTGAAACAGAGCGTCGCATCATCAAAACTTGGTCACGTCGTTCCACAGTCATTCCCGACATGGTGGGTCACACCATCGGTGTTCACGACGGACGCAAGCATGTTCCTGTCTACATCAGCGAATCAATGGTCGGTCACAAACTTGGTGAATTTGCACCAACACGTACCTTCCGTTTCCACGCTGGCCAAGAAAAGAATGTGAAGGGCAAGTAATGACCGGACCAAAGCTCAATGAGTTCTCGTTCGTAGCAGGCGAGAAAACAGGTACGAAAGCAGTTGCCCGTTGGGTACGCATGTCGGCCAAAAAAGTTCGCCCTGTGCTCGATCTCATTCGTGAGAAAGATGTGCAATCAGCCGACGAGATTTTGCAATTCACTACCCGTGAAGCAGCACACGTTGTGCGCAAGTTACTTGCGTCTGCAGTAGCTAATGCACAAAACAACGATGAACTTGACCCTGAAGTACTTTATATCAAGGCATGTTTTGCCGATGAGGGGCCAACGCTCAAGCGTTTCCGTCCTCGCGCAAAGGGTCGTGCTGGTCGTATCAACAAGCGCACTTGCCACATCACTGTGATCGTTGCTCAACTTGGTGACGATCGCCTTGCAGTTTTGCAGGCAAAAAATGCTGGCCGCGGAGTGGCACCAGCAACTGCTGCACGTCGTGCTCGCGTTGAGCGCAGCCGGCAACGTGCTGCAGCGAGCGCTGCAGAAACAACAGAATCTGACAACACGTCAACTGACGCTCCAGAAACGAACGAGGAGAACTGATGGGCCAGAAGGTCAATCCCTACGGCTTCCGCCTCGGTATCACTACCGACTGGAAGAGCCGCTGGTTCAGCACACGCGAATATAAGGAATATCTCACCGAAGACTGGAAAATTCGTGAGTACCTTATGGGAGCTTTGTCTGACGGCGCAGTAAGTCGCATAGAAGTAGAGCGGACCCGCGATAAATTGCGCATCGATGTGCACACCGCACGTCCGGGCATCGTCATTGGTCGTAAGGGTGCAAAAGCCGATGAGCTGCGTACCGGTCTTACCCGCATTACAGGCAACCAAAAAGTACAACTCAACATTGTGGAAATTAAAACAGCTGAACTTGACGCTGCTTTAGTTGCACAAGGTGTGGCCGACCAATTGGTGAACCGCATTGCATTCCGTCGCGCTATGAAGCGCGCTGTACAGAATGCACAGAAAAATGGTGTCCTTGGCATTCGTATTCAGTGCTCAGGTCGTTTGGGTGGCGCAGAAATGAGCCGCACAGAGTGGTACCGCGAAGGCCGTGTACCTCTTCATACTTTGCGCGCCGACATCGATTATGGGTTCCGCGAAGCTCGTACATCATCTGGTCGTATTGGTATCAAGGTGTGGCTGTACAAGGGCGATATTCTTCCTTACAAGAGCCAGAACGACGACAAAATTACTCGTGAAGCCGCAATGGCAGTTGGCGAAACCTCTGGTCAGTCACAAGTTGGTCGCAAAGTAGTTTCGAGTGGTGGGCCAAAGAGCGTCGATGTTCTTGAGCCAGAAGTAGCACCGCTCATTAAAGAAGCAGACCCAGAATTTGAACGTTTGCTTGCTGAAGAAGAAGACATCGAGCGTCGTATCACCGATGCTCACGAGACACCGCACTTCCGCGGCGCGGAGGACTAATCATCATGTTGATGCCTCGTAAAGTAAAACACCGCAAACACCACCGTGGTCGCACTGGTGGTATGTCAAAAGGTGCAACCGAACTCGCATTTGGCGAATACGGTATTCAAGCTCTCGAGCCAGGTTGGTTAACTGCTCGTCAAATTGAAGCTGCTCGTATTGCCATGACCCGCCACATCAAGCGTGGTGGCAAAGTCTGGATCAACGTGTTCCCAGACAAGCCAGTCACGAAGAAGCCTGCGGAAACTCGCATGGGTTCAGGAAAAGGTAACCCAGAATTTTGGGTTGCTGTTGTGAAGCCTGGTCGCATTCTTTTCGAATTGTCTTACCCATCAGAGACAACTGCCCGTGAAGCACTTGAACGTGCAGTACAGAAGTTGCCCATCAAGGCACGCATTATTACGCGTGAGGAGCCAATCTGATCATGGCAAATAAAATTAACGACCTTCTCGAACTCGACCTCGCAGCGTTGGTGCAAGAGTTGCGCGCTTCAAAACAAGAAGCACTCAACTTGCGTTTCCGCAATGCCACTGGTCAGCTCGATAAAACAAGCGAACTCCGTAAAGTTCGCCGGCACATCGCCCGACTCAACATGCTCATTCGTCAGCGCGAAATTGCTGCCGCGAGCGGAGCAGGGAAGTAAGGGAAACTATGACTGTAGAAACTGTCGCAGAACGTAACGCGCGCAAAGTACGCGAAGGCGTTGTCGTGTCCAACAAAATGGACAAGACAGCGGTCATCGCGGTTGTTGAACGCGTTCGTCACCCGAAGTACTCAAAGTTCGTACTTCGCACCAAGAAGCTCTATGCACACGATGAAACCAATGACGTCAATATTGGTGACCGTGTTCGTGTCATGGAAATTCGTCCTTTGTCCAAGCAGAAGCGCTGGCGCGTTATAGAAGTTTTGGAGCGTGCAAAGTGATTCAGCAAGAGTCTCGACTTCGTGTTGCCGACAATAGTGGCGCACGTGAAGTTCTCGTTATCAAAGTGCTCGGTGGTACTCGCCGCCGTTACGCATCTATTGGTGACGTTTTCATCGGAACCGTTAAAGATGCCATCCCTGGTGCTGGTGTCAAAAAAGGTGAAGTAGTTCGTTGCGTAGTAGTGCGTACGAAAAAAGAAAAGCGCCGTCCAGATGGCAGTTACATTCGTTTCGACGAAAACGCAGCAGTGCTTATTAAAGAAGATCTCACACCACGTGGAACACGTATTTTTGGCCCAGTTGGCCGTGAACTTCGCGATAAGAAATTCATGCGTATCGTTTCCCTGGCACCGGAGGTGCTCTAAATGAAACTCAAAAAAGGCGACACCATCGTTGTTATCGCTGGCAAAAACAAGGGTGAACAAGGAGAAATCCAAGCTGTTCTTCCGAAGTTGAACAAAGTGCTCATTGGTGGTCTCAATATTGCTAAGCGTCACACCAAAGCTCGTGCTGCAAATCAGCAGGGTGGAATCATCGACAAGGAAGTTCCTGTCGATGCTTCAAACGTGATGCTTGTACATAAAGGTAAGCCAACTCGTGTGGGTTACAAAATCAAAGATGATGGCACCAAAGTGCGTATCGCTAAGACAACTGGTGAGGAGATCTGATGACTACATCTACGTCCCCCCGTTTGAAGTTGAAGTACCAGGGCGAAATCAAACCGCTTCTGCAAACTCAACTCGACATCAAAAATGTGATGCAAGTTCCAACGCTTGAAAAAATTGTGATCAACATGGGTGTTGGCCGTGCTACGCAGCAGCCATCGTTGCTCGAAGGCGCTGTTGCAGACCTCACAAAAATCAGTGGACAAAAGCCAATTGTGACCAAGTCGAAAATCTCCATCGCACAATTTAAGTTGCGTGAAGATCAGGCCATTGGTTGCAAGGTCACCCTCCGCGGCGACCGTATGTGGGAATTCTTCGACCGTCTCGTGTCGGTGGCAATTCCTCGTATCCGCGACTTCCGCGGACTGCCAGCTCATTCGTGGGATGGTCGCGGCAACTACACCTTTGGTCTCGCTGAACAAATCATGTTCCCCGAAATCGAATACGACAAGGTCGATGCTCCACACGGAATGGATATCACTATTGTCACCACCGCCACATCTGATGATGAGGGCAAAGCATTACTCGATGCATTCGGGTTTCCGTTCAAGCGTGGCAAGGACGCTGGTCCTAAGCCTAAAAAAGTCGTTCGTCGTCGTGGTCCTGGTGGCCCCGGCAAGGGCAAGAAGTAATTAGAGGGCAAATATAACAATGGCAAAAAAATCATTGATCAATAAGGCAAACGCCAAGCCCAAGTACAAAGTACGGGGCTATACACGCTGCAAGCGTTGTGGTCGTGCTCGTGCAGTATTCCGGAAGTTCGGTTTATGCCGTCTTTGCTTGCGTGAACTCATTCATGCAGGTGAAGTACCAGGTGTAACGAAGGCGAGTTGGTGAGGTAACACTATGATGACTGACCCAATCGCCGACATGCTTACTCGCATCCGCAATGCCAATACGGTAATGCGTGATGAAGTGATCATGCCGTCTTCCAAACAAAAGCGTGCTCTTGCTGAAGTGCTGAAAAAAGAGGGGTATATCGAGAGCTTCTCGATCGCACCTGCTCGCAAAGGCCCAGGCGAAGAACTCACCGTAATCTTGAAGTACTCAGCCGACCGACATCGCACCATTTCTGGTTTGAAGCGCGTGTCGACTCCTGGTCTTCGTGTTTATCGCAACGCCACTTCGGTTCCCCGCGTTTTGGGTGGTCTTGGTGTTGCTGTCCTATCCACTAGTCATGGGCTCATGACCGACCGCGAAGCGCGTAGGCGCAAAGTGGGCGGCGAAGTGCTCTGCTTCGTTTGGTGATTAAGGAGACTCATCATGTCACGTATCGGTAAATCTCCCATCGCCATCCCAAGTGGTGTCGAAGTCACCATTGCGCAAGGCAATGTCACAGTAAAAGGTTCAAAGGGAACTCTCTCGCGACCTATTCCTGGTGACATCATCGTTCGCAAAGAAGAGTCCATCATTTTTGTAGAGCGTCCAAATGACGAGCGCGATAGTCGTGCACTTCATGGTCTGACTCGCACACTTGTAGCCAACATGGTTGAAGGTGTTACAACAGGATTCGTTAAAGAATTAGAAATTGTGGGCGTGGGTTATCGCGCGGAACCACAAGGAGATAACAAGTTGCGTCTTGCACTTGGTTTTTCTCACCCTGTTCTTATCGATGCTCCTGAAGGAATCACTTTCGAAGTGCCAGTGCCAACACGAGTGATCGTCAAAGGTATTAACAAAGAAGTTGTCGGCCAAGTTGCTGCCAACATCCGTTCCATTCGCAAGCCTGAGCCATACAAGGGCAAGGGCGTTCGTTATGTCGGCGAGCGGGTCATCCGCAAAGCTGGCAAAGCCGGAAAGAAGTAAGGAGACCGCATCATGGGAAACGTTGGACAACAGCGCCGCGAATCACGCCTGCGTCGTCACCGTCGCGTGCGCAAAAAGGTCTACGGAACCGCCGAGCGTCCTCGCTTGGCTGTTCATCGCAGCAACAAAAACATTACGGTGCAACTCATCGACGACGATCTTGGTCGTACGGTTGCTTCGGCATCAACAACTGAACCATCAGTTCGCGGTTCAGAAACTGGCGCCAATGTCAGTGCAGCAACTCGCGTTGGTCAAGCAGTAGCAGAACGCGCTAAAGCTGCTGGCGTCAGCAAAGTTGTATACGACCGTGGTGGTTACAAGTATCACGGCAGAGTCGCAGCGGTTGCTGAAGCAGCCCGCGCAGCAGGGTTGGAGTTCTAATGAGTAACGTCACATACAACAAAGGCAACAACAATGCGCCAGCAGAGGTTGATCCAGGTGGTCTGCGTGAATCACGCGTTATCACTATCAACCGTGTTGCAAAGGTTGTTAAGGGCGGACGTCGCTTTTCCTTCACTGCACTCGTTGTAGTGGGCGATGGCAACGGCCGTGTAGGTCTTGGTTATGGCAAGGCAAAAGAAGTTCCACTTGCAATTCAAAAAGGAACTGAAGAAGCAAAGAAGAATCTTTTCGATGTTGCTCTTGCAGGTTCCACCATCACTCACCCTGTTATTGGCGTGATGGGTGCAGGACGTGTTCTTTTGAAGCCAGCAACTCCTGGTACAGGCGTTATTGCCGGCGGTGCTGCTCGAATTATCTTGGAAGAAGCAGGCATTCACGACGTACTTGCAAAGTCGTTGGGTTCAGCTAATGCCATTAACGTTGCTCGCGCCACCATTCAGGGTTTGCAAGCTTTGCAACGCCCCGATGTTATTGCGGCGCGGCGCGGTCTTCTTGCAGAAGATTTTGTTCCAAAGGGTATGTTGCGCGCTTATAACGAGCGTCGTGCTTCAGGAGGAAGTCACTAGTCATGTCTGAGAAAACCGTCACCGTTACACAAATTCGTTCCAAAATTGGAGCAAAGCCAAAGGCCGTGGGCACCTTGCGTGCTCTTGGGCTTGGACGTATTGGTAATACCAATACCTTGCCTGACCGCCCCGAAATTCGTGGCATGATCGCACGTGTTCCACACCTCATTGAAGTGAAGGAGAACTAAGCCATGCGCGTCGATGAACTCGCTCCGGCCCCAGGGTCAAATAAGCGTCGCAAGCGTGTAGCTCGCGGTATTGGTGGTCGTGGCGGTAAAACTGCCGGCCGTGGTACCAAGGGTCAATATGCACGTAACACGGTTGCTCGTGGTTTTGAAGGTGGACAAATGCCTTTGAAGCAACGCGTTCCAAAGTTGAAGGGCTTTAATAACCCTTTCCGCGTGGAATATTACGCCGTGAATCTTGATGCTTTAAATGAACTCACCGAAACCGACGTCACCCCGGCAATCATGGTGGCTGGTGGTGCGGCGCATAAAGGTCAAGCAGTAAAGATTCTCGCCCGTGGTCAAATCACTCGTGCGGTGAATGTGCATGCACATGCCGTTTCCAAAGCAGCAGAAGCTGCAATTGTTGCGGCAGGTGGCACTGTTACTATTTTGCCTCCGTCGTACAAAGGTGTGCGTCCGCCTGCTAAGGGCAACCAATTCACTAACCGTTAAAAGTTTTTTCGTTACCATCTTTCAACAAGGCTTAAAGGAGCGTCCGTGCTGTCGAACCTGAAGAACATCTTCAAGGTCGCTGACCTTCGCAACAAAATCATCTTCACACTTTTTATTGTGATGGTGTACCGGTTCGGTGTTGCATTGCGAGTCCCCGGCGTCGATTCAGGTGCCGTACGGCAACTGCGTGAAGCGGCAAATTCGCAAGGAGCCTTGGGCTTTTTGAACTTGTTCTCGGGAGGCGCTTTTGGGTCTTTCTCCATCTTCGCGTTAGGCATCATGCCCTACATCACTGCCAGCATCATTATGCAAGTGTTGCAAGTTGTTATTCCCAAACTTGAGGAATGGCAACAAGAAGGTGCAACAGGGCAACGCAAAATTACTCAGTGGACCCGTTATGTAGCCATAGGCATTGCCACGCTGCAAGGTGCCGGACTCACTTTTATTTTCGGACAAGGACGTGGTTCGGCATTCTTTGGTGCCGCGACTCAAGCTCCTGATGTTGTATTGCTCGACCCGTTCATGCCGCGTGCGCTCTTGGTCATTCCATCGCTGGTTGCAGGAACCGCATTTCTGATGTGGCTCGGCGAACTCATTAGTCAGCGTGGTATTGGCAACGGAATGTCGATGGTTATTTTTGCTTCTATTGTGAGCGGTTTGCCCTACAGTTACTACTCCATTTTGCAGAGCAAGAAATTTATTGTGTTCGCAATTCTTGTTATTGCTTCCATCGGAATTCTTGCGGCAGTAGTACGAGTAGAACTTGGACAACGCCGCATACCGGTGCAGTTCGCAAAGCGTGTTGTTGGTAGGCGTATGTACGGCGGACAAAGCACGTACATTCCGCTGAAGGTCAACCAGGCCGGCGTTGTTCCTATCATCTTCGCTTCTTCTATTTTGTTACTTCCTGTGCTCTTTTCGAACATGTTGGGCAGCGCCGAAGGCTGGCGCGGAAGCATTGCAAAGTTTGTGAACGACTATTTGGTGAATAGCCAAAACATGTTGTACATCACAGTTTTCTTTGGTTTTATTGTGGCTTTTGCCTACTTCTACAACTCCATTGCATTCGACCCCATCCGTCAGGCCGATCAGTTGCGTCGCCAAGGCGGGTTTATTCCAGGTATTCGACCTGGCCCGCAAACGGAACGGTTCTTTGCAAAAACAGTGAACCGAATCACGTTGCCAGGAGCACTTTTCGTAGCGTTTATTGCAATCTTGCCGTACATCATTTTGTGGGTAGGTGACGTGCAGTCATTCCCGTTTGCCGGCACAACTGTGCTCATTGCAGTGGGTGTGGCGCTCGAATTGATGCGTCAAATCGACAGCCAATTGATGTTGCGTAATTACGAGGGCTTCTTGAAGTAGTGCTGCGGCATTGCTAAAAGGATTTCCGTAGGACACCTCGCAAGCTCATGAGCAGCGGCACACGCATCGTGTTACTTGGGCGCCAAGGCGCAGGTAAAGGCACACAGTGCTTGCGTTTGTCGCGTCACTACGTTGTTCCGCATATCTCTACCGGCGACATGTTGCGCGCAGCTGTTCGGGAAGATTCTGCACTAGGTCGCAGCGTGGAAAAAACTATTGGTGGTGGCGGATTAGTGAGTGATGAACTCATTATTGAAGTTGTACGCGGGCGATTGAACAAGGCCGATACTCAACAACGCGGCTACATTTTGGATGGCTTCCCGCGAACAGTGGTACAAGCAGAAGCGCTCGATCTCATCGCTCAAGATCTGCCCTTATTAGGTGCGGTCGATTTAGTGGTGCCACGTGACCTTGTACTGAACCGACTCTCAGTGCGGCGCGTCTGTCGCGACTGTGGGGCCAACTACACGGTCACTGGGGTAGTTCGCTCGCCTTGGTCCTGTGACACCTGTGGAGGTGACGTCGTATTACGCGACGACGACACCCCCGATGCCATTAACCGCCGCCTCGACCTCTATGAGAGCCAAACAGCTCCTCTGATCTCCTTTTATGGTGGAACCCAACGTCTCCACGAGGTTGATGGGGTGGGCAGCCAAGATGAGGTATTCGACCGTATTACCGAGGTAATCGACCGGGCCGGGGGAGGCTCGTAGGTGTGCCAAATATTATTTGGGCGGAACCGTAGCAAATCTGCCTAGGCCATTGGGGTTTTTCATGCCTACCGATAGCATTTCACTTCGCCCCTATTAGCCGTCATGGTCGGTGGGTGGCACTGTAAGTCTCAATATTCATCCGTCAGTTTATAATTCTGTCCGTCTTAAGGAGTCTCCTCTGGCAAAACAAAAGGAAGATGCGATCGTGCTCGAGGGCACTATCACCGAGTCGTTGCCCAACGCGATGTTTCGTGTTGAGCTCGAAAACGGTCATCAAGTCCTCGCGCATATCTCCGGAAAAATGCGTATGCATTACATCCGAATTCTTCCTGGCGACAAAGTGCAAGTAGAGCTCACCCCCTACGACCTCACCCGTGGTCGTATCACCTACCGATTTAAGTGAGAAGGCCATGAAGGTCCGTCCAAGCGTTAAAAAAATTTGTGAAAAATGCAAAGTCATCCGTCG
>JABMMV010000023.1 GCA_013205145.1 bacterium | reverse complement strand
TCTTTGTCTTTGTTAATGGCGATGATGTTTTTCGCGCCCTTCATACCCACCATGTGCTGTGTTGCACCAGAGATACCAGCAGCAATGTAAACACTTGGCTTTACAACTTTGCCAGTTTGGCCCACTTGGTATGAGTAAGGAACCCAGCCCGCGTCGACAATGGCACGTGATGCACCAGGTGCACCCTTCAACAACTTGGCAAGTTCTTCTACCATTGCGTATTTGTCGGCCTCGCCGAGCCCACGGCCACCGGAGACAACAATGCTTGCTTCATCAAGCTTTGGACCAGTGGTCTCTTCAACGTGAACGGCAGTCACTTTTGCGCCACCTGTTGTACCGAGGTCAGGAACACTTGCTGCAGCAATAGCTGCAGGAGCTCCACCCGATGCTTCAGCAGCAAAGCTCTTTGGACGGAATGCAACGAGGTACGGGCCTTCGCCAGTAAACGTTGTGGTCACCAAAGTGTTGCCACCGAAAATAGGTGTAGTTGCATTCACTGCGTCGCCATCAACAGCAACGTCAACGGAGTTGGTGAGCACAGACTTGTTCAGCTTCACTGACAAACGCGACAATACGTCACGACCTTCGTAATTTTGTGGGAACAAAATGAGGTCGGGCTGATCGCCACCATCGATGATTGCTTTCATTGCACCAGACACGGCAACGCCAGGAAGTTTTCCTGCAAGGTCACCAGTTGCATACACCTTTGTTGCACCAAACTCACCAAGCTGTGCAGCAACGCCAGAAGCGTCGCCACCCAGAACTGCAGTGACATTCGATGAAAGCGAACGGGCTTTTGTGAGGAGCTCAAGAGTTCCTGTTGTTGCAACACCGTTTGTTACTTGGGCAAAAACCCACACACTGTTAATAGCCATGATTTTTCCTCAGATCACTTTCAGATTTTCTAGGAACGCAACGATCTTGCCAAACGACTCTCCGTCGTCTTCTATGATTTCTCCTGCTTGGCGGGCTTCTGCTTGAGAAACAAGCGTGACTTTTTGCCCAGCACCTGCCCAACCTGCTGGCGTAACACCAAGGTCGCTGGCAGTTACTTCTTCAACTGGCTTGCTCTTTGCAGCCATGATGCCTTTGAAGCTTGGGTAACGCGGCTCTACTACACCGGCGGTCACGCTGATGAGTGCGGGCAACGCACATTCAACTTCGTCGTAACCTTCTTCGGTTTGACGATTAGCTTTCAATACGCCGCCATCAATTTTTACTTTCTTTGCGAAAGTCACTGAAGGAAGTCCGAGTACTTCTGCCATTTGTTCGGGAACAGTTCCGGTGTAACCATCGGAAGATTCTGTACCAGCAATGATGAGATCTGCTCCACCTAAGCGCTGAACAGCAGCTGCGAGAATTTTTGCAGTGGTGAGTGCATCGCTTCCCTGCAATGCAGGGTCGGACACTAAAATTCCTTTTGCAGCACCCATGGCAAGCGCAGTACGCATACCGGCAGTTTCACTATTTGGCGCCATAGAGATGATGCTTACTTCTCCGCCACCAGCAGCATCGACAAGTTGCAATGCCATTTCTACGCCGTATGCGTCGGAGTCATCGAGGATAAGTTTGCCGTCTCGCTTCAGGGTGTTTGTTGCGCCGTCTAAGGCACCTGGCAAGGCGGGGTCTGGAATCTGTTTTACACAGACGATCACGTTCATGGCTTCTATTGTTACCGCTCGGTTCCGATTCTGCCTAACTGGCGACAGAAACTGATACCGTTTCCTCGTTGTGCGTGTTCTTCTTGTAGTTAACTCCTTTGCGTCATCGGTCACAGCCCGCAATACGGTCGTGGTCCATCAGCACCTTGCCCGCCATCACACCGTGCAAGTAGTGGAAACGAACCGCCGCGGGCATGCCACACGATTTGCAGAAGACGCTGCGCGCCGCGGGCTCGATTGCGTGGTCTCCTTTGGAGGCGACGGCACGCTCAATGAGGTCGCTACAGGCATCGCTGGCTCCGAAACAGCCTTAGGAGTCCTCCCAGGGGGCTCTACCAACGTCTTTGCCCGCACTCTTGGCATGTCGAATGACCCTACTGAGGCAGTGAAGCAGCTGGCACTAGCACTCGACACCGAGCGCATTGCCCCTATTGGTCTCGGCAAGGTCAATGGTCGGTACTTTTGTTTTCATACCGGAGTGGGTTACGACGCTGCCGTGGTGCGCAATGTGGAACGCCGGGCAGCTTTAAAACGCTGGCTGGGCCACCCACTATTTGTTGGCGCTGCTCTGCATACCTGGGCCCTCGGCTATAGCCGCAAAAACCCTCACTTCTCTGTGCATGTCGGAGAAGAACAACCTGTCAATGGTTACTTCACCATTGTCATGAACACGAACCCATACACATTCCTTGGCAAGAAGCCTCTGAACTTGTCGCCACATGCCAACCTCGACAGTGGCCTGTCGGTAGTTACCTTTACTTCTTTGTCGGCTATCACATTGCTTGGTTCCATAGGCAAAGCAATTCGCAGCGGAGGTGTTCCTGAAAGTAAACACGTGAAAATTCGTGAAGACGTGAAGGTAGTGAGCATCACCAACGACCGGCCCTTCCCGTTCCAACTCGATGGCGACTACTTGGGTGAAACAACCGAGTTGCAATTCACCCATGAACCCCATGCGGTGCGGCTCGTACAGCCGCTTCTTTCGTAATTCCTAACGACCAAGAACGCGCAACGCCACATCGGGCACATTCGTGCAAATGGCATCTATCTTCCACGCCAGTAGTTCTGCCATGCGTACTTCATCGTCGCAGGTCCAGGTATTCACTTGTATTCCTCGTGCATGACACAGGTCAATAAGTTCTTTCGTCAATGCACCCGCCCACGGGTGAAGCGCACTGTGGCCGCCGTGAATGAGGCCATCAATAATATTTTCTGCATCATTGGGGGCCACCACTACAGTGAGCCACGCGGTGCGTAACTCCGGAGCAATTTCGTGAACTTTGTCAATGGTCTCTCGACGAAACGACGAAATGAGAAATCGTGAACTTTCATTGCGAGCGAGAAGTGCACGTGCAACTACTTCTGCAACGGAGTCGGTGCTATCGAAGTCGGGTTCGTTCTCATCGTTCTTAATTTCTACATTGACCCACATTCCTGAACACGCATTGAGCGCTTCGTTCAAGGTGGGTATATGCGTGGGAAGCTCACTGTGCTGCAGCGCACAAATATCTCGCCCGTCTTCGAGTCGCGGGTCGTGATGCACCACCAAGTGCCGATCTGCCGTTAGCCGCACGTCAAGTTCTACCCCGTCGGCCCCCATATCGCCCGCGGCACGAAATGCCAACACTGTGTTTTCGCGCTCGGCTCGAGAGGCTCCGCGGTGGGCCAAAACGAAGGTTTGGGAGCCGAGTGTTACGGGAACAAAAATTTGATTCATAAATCTTAAAGTACTGCTTGTGATTAGCGAATTCCCGACGTAACGTGCCCGAGCCACAAAGAACACGTGGCGATTGAAATATCCACCCTGGGCGTTTACCGCCCCTTAACTATTGCAGGAGATGAAGTGACCATCCTCGCTTCAAGCCTCGCGCTCGGAAGCGCCGACTACACGTGGCGTTCGAACGCGGTATGCCGTGACACTGACCCAGAACTATTCTTTCCTGTAGGAACTACAGGCCAAGCACTTCTTCAACTCAGTAAGGCAAAAGAAACCTGTGACCAATGCACCGTCAAGGTTGAGTGCTTACAGTTCGCCATCGACACCAACCAAGACTCTGGTGTTTGGGGTGGAACTTCAGAAGATGAGCGTCGCGCCATTCGCCGACAAATTGCAGCTCGTCATCGTTCCAGCATCGCTGGCTAAATAGTCACAATAGGAACAACAAGTTCAATCAGTGTTCCCATCGAGTTGGTTGGCAACTCCACATCTGCTTCTTCATAATCTGCTGCGACAGCCGATCGCATGTCAATAGTGCCGCCTAGTTCTGTGCTCACCAAAGTGCGAACAATTGATAAACCCAAACCGGTTGCTTGGCTAATATCAAAATTGGGGTCAAGACCTGCTCCGTCGTCGAGCACTCTCACACACAGTCGTGTGCTTTCTTCGCCTTGTGACGACACTTTAACTTCTTGCGACAAATGCACGGAAACATTGCCACCGCGATGTGAGGTGCTCTCTTTAAAACCATGGTCAACTGCATTTTGCAAAAGTTCGGTAAGCACTACCGAAAGCGGCGTTGCAATGGTTGCGGGCAAACGCCCACCATCACCATGTACGACAAATCGAATTGGTCGATCGGGCGATTGCAAGCTTTCTTCCACGAGTCGCAGCAATGGCCGGACAATTTCGATGAATGCAACATCTTCACCTGGCTCACGCGACAAGGTTTCGTGCACTAATGCAATGGTGCGAATACGACGCACCGATTCGTTAACTGCCGACTTCGCTTCACCCTCGTCCAACCTGCGCGCCTGCAAACGCAACAACGACGAAATGGTTTGCAGGTTATTTTTCACGCGGTGGTGAATTTCTCGAATAGTTGCATCTTTCGACAAGATCAAGCGATCACGACGACGCAATTCAGAGACATCGCGCAACAAGAGCACTGCTCCGGTTGCATTGTGTGACCCATCTTCTTGGTTCACATTGAGTAACGGCATGCAACGCGCGAGCAAAGTGACCTCGGAGGTTTGATCGAATTCTTCTACCACTGGTTCGTGCCGCTCAAATGCCTGCCGTACTGCACTGTCGGTAAAACCGAGTTCCGCCAGAGTTTGCCCCACACTGTTTGCACCAATGCCCACTCGATGCAACGCCGACACTGCATTCGGCGACGCATAACGCACGCGAGCCGATTCATCTATGACCAACACGCCGTCGCCGACGCGGGGGGCAACACTAGAGTCGGCTGCTTTGCCCGGAAATGGAAAGAGGCCTTCTTTGATCATGAGTGAAAAGCGATCAAATATTTCCAGATACGTGCGCTCGAGTTCACCTGGCTGACGGCTGCTACGAGTTGACCATTCGCGACTGAGTACTGCTATGGGGTGGCCGTTGAAACGCACCGGAATAGCAAACATGCGCGCTTGATGCGCCCCATCTTCAATGGGAATTTCGCCTTCAATCCATTCACCCGTTGAGAACGCCTGTGCCAGCAGCAACTCTTCGTCTTGTGCTGCCCATGTTGCAACGCGATCGGCAATGTACAAGGTTTGCCCAGTTGCTGCGCGCACATGTGCGCCAATAATCCACTTGCCGTCACTTGCCGGCAGGTACAAGAGCAAGTCAGCAAAACAAAAGTCGGCAAGCATCCCCCACTCAGAGATGAGGTTTTGCAAATGAACGATGTCTTCTTTTTCGAGAAGCGTATTTTGTCGTGCTAGGTCACCGAGAGTTGCCATGGCACTGTGGCTTTAGCCGCCGAACCCCATGCGCTTATCGCTTTCCGGGCTACCAAATTCAACATAAGCAATTTTTGCACCAGGCACTACTACTTCGCGCCCTTTTTTATCGGTGAGCCACAGAACATCTGTCGCTCCCGAAATTGCGGCATCAACTGCAGCTTTGATTTTTTTTCGCGCTGCAGCATCGTCTTCCACCTCGAGGGTAATTTCACGAGGGCTTTGGGTAACTCCGATTCGAATGTCCATGGCTGAACCTTACGAGATCTTGAGGGCGGAGCTAAAGATCTTCTTCGGTTTTAATTCGGTGGCAATACGCTCGGCCATCTGGTGAAAGATCATTGCGGTCTCACTTGTTGGGTCAACTGCAGTAATGGGGTGTCCGTCGTCGCCACCTTCACGCAATGCGTTCAATAGGGGAATCTGCCCCAAAAGCGGCACATTCAACTCATCAGCAAGCTCTTGCCCACCACCCGAACCGAAAATCTCATATTTCTTGCCATCATCGCCGGTGAACCACGACATGTTTTCAATGACTCCACGAACGGTGAGATTCACTTTTTCTGCCATCGCAGCCGACAATCGTGCAACTTTTTGTGCTGCTTGTTGTGGAGTAGTTACTACGTACACCTCGGCACGTGGCAAGTATTGACTGAGGCTGAGCGCAATATCGCCCGTTCCTGGCGGCATGTCGACAAGCAAAAAGTCTGGTTCATCCCAGTACACATCGGTGAGGAATTGTTCAAGTGCTTTGTGCAACATTGGCCCACGCCATACAACTGCTTGACCATCGGGAACAAAATATCCGATGGAAATACAACGCACACCCCAAGCTTCTGGCGGAAGGAGCATTTGGTCAATAGCAACTGGGTCGCGATCTGCACCCAACATGCGAGGAATAGAAAAACCATAAATGTCGGCATCGACAATGCCCACAGAGTGACCTCGTGCAGCAAGTGCAACTGCCAAGTTGGTAGTAACACTGCTTTTCCCTACGCCACCTTTTCCTGAAGAGATGAGAAGAGGTCGCGTTTTTGAACCAGGTTGTGCAAACGGAATACTGCGACCCTCGGCATGCCCGTGAGCAGTTTGTGAACCAGCAGAAGAAGCTGCGTCACCGTGAACAATGCGACGCACGTTTTCGCGCTCTGCATCGGTCATGACTCCAAAAGTGAGATTCACATCGCTCACTGATGGGTCGGCACGTAGTGCACCATTCACGCGATTAGTAATTTCATTGCGCAACGGGCAACCAACAATGGTGAGCACAACGGTGAGGGTCACGACGCCAGCGGCCGACACTTCCACGTCGCGCACCATGCCGAGGTCGACAATGGAACGATGAAGTTCTGGGTCTTGTACAGGGCGAAGGGCTTCAATGACTTGCTCAACTGCAATAGGCATAAGGGTGACGTCCAATACGAGAAGGTGGATAGGAGATCTGCGCCTTAATTAGCACTATCTCCATAGGTACAATACCTCCTGTAGAGTAATCAGGTAATGAGTGAGCGCATGAATCGAGAGCAACAAATGTCACCTGGCTCTTTCACAGCCACCGTGAGCGCCATCACATCAGCTTTTGGCGACCCCACTCGACGCGCCGTGTATCTCTACGTTCGCGAAAGTGACAACGGAGCAACTGCAGCACAAGTGGCAGAGCACTTCAACTTGCACCCCAACGTTGCGCGCCATCATCTCGACAAACTTTCTGCGGGTGGCTACGCAGAAGCTTCTGTAGAAAAACCTTACGGAGGTGGCGCCGGGCGCCCGTCGAAGCATTACCGCTGCGTTGGCCCTTCACCGCTTGAAGCACCCATCGTGCGAAGTGACGATTTAGTTCTCAGTTTGCTCGGCAATGCACTTGAACTTTTACCGCGAGCCGAAGCCGAAATGATGGCTGAAAAAGTGGGAGCACAATACGGGCGCGTACTGGCAACTGGTTTGAGTAGTGAAGATCTTGAACACGGTCAACGCTCACTCAAAAGCGCAATGCAGACTGTGGCCGATGCGCTCACCGCACATGGCTTTGCCGCTCATACCGATCACCGCAACAATCAGTTGCGCATTGTCAACAACCATTGCCCATTTGGTGACGTTGCTATTGAGCACCCGGTCATTTGTGCAGTTGACCGCGGAATGGTGAAAGGAATGCTCGGTGCGCTGTACGGCGAAACAAACCCCGAGCTACGAGAGTCCATTCCGCAAGGCGACACCTTTTGCGCCACAAGCATTTAACGGAAGTGTTTTAGTCGCCCCAAAAACGTTGCTCTAAAAATGGGTCTCCGTACATGTTGTACCCATTGCGTTCCCAAAAACCAGGCGTGTCTGCAACGCAAGCTTCCATTCCACGCAACCATTTCGGTGATTTCCAAAAATACAAGTGCGGCACGAGTAGCCGCACTGGGCCACCGTGAACGGGCTCAATGTCTTCACCTTCAAAGGCATAGACCACAAGTGATTCTTCTCTCATCACATCGGCCATCGGCAGGTTTGCCGTGTAGCCCTGTTCTGCATGACCCATGAAGTGTGTTGCATTGGCATGCACGCCAGCGCGAGCAAAAATATCTTTCACGCGCACGCCGGTCCAATGAGTGTCGAACTTCGACCACTTGGTGACGCAATGAATGTCGGTTTCTAAAGTAATGCTCGGCATTTCTTTGAGTTCATCAAAAGTCAAAGTGAACTCGTTGTCTACCGCACCAAATACACGCAGGCTCCACTCGTTGGGCGCATACGAAGGAACGTCACCAACATGAAGTACGGGAAACCGATCAGTGAGGTACTGCCCAGGCGGCAGGCGTGCAGGGTCTAAACCCAGTCCTTCTAGTTCTTGTCGATTGCGTTCAAAGAATCCCACCTACAGAGTCTCACTTAGATGCGTTCACTTCAGCAACTATTGAGTCCACAAATGTTTGTACTTCTGCTGGCGGGTTCGTCTCTTGGCACTTCTTCAGTTCAGTTTTTGCCGTGGCAGTATCGGCCGTAAAGCGGTAGCTCACAATGCCTAAAAAGCAATGGGCATCGGGGTATTCGGGGTCAATGAAGATGGCCCTACCTAGCCCCACAATGGCGGCCTGCACTGCTGCGGTACGAATGTCTTCAGATGCCTCACGTGCGGTAAGAGCCAATAGCCACGCACGATAAGCGAGTGCCTCTACTTCGTCGGGGCGAGTTTTCAGTACCTCGCTATAGATCTTGATTGCCGCAATGGGGTCGCTGAAGTTCAATTGCCGTGCTTGGGCAAGCAGCCCCGCTGTGTTATTGGGAGTGCCACCCGACAATGTTTGACCCGGAAGTCGCTGACCCGACTGGCGCGCAACGAGCACTCCGAGACCGACTGCCACACATAGAACTACTGCAACAGTGAGTACGAATTTTTTCCCATTGCGCACCGGCCCAACGTCAACATTCTCAGGAAGTTCATCACTCACATCTGCACCGCGCAATACATCGGCTAGGCGCTTTACATAACTGCTCTTTAACGCTTCGTAATCGGCGTCGTCCATATCGCCTGCTGCATATTCGCGCTCGAGGTCTTCTAATGAAGTAAACAAAAAGTCGCGATCTTCACCACTCATACGTTCTCGTCATCTGTTACATCGTTCTTGTGCTGCAATGCAGCCTCAACAATGGCGAAATCTGCATCTGATGCGTGTTGGAGCTCGGCATTCTTCCACCGTCGAAATACGAGACCCAAACCACATAGCCCGCCTACAAGTGCCACAACGGGCAAAATCCATACCAGCGACTCCACACCATCGGTTCGCGGCAACAACACACTCCCTGGGAAACTTTTCTCAATCACGGCAACAATTTGGTTGTCACTGTTTTGCCCTGCGGCAACTTCTCTTGCAATTTCATTACGAATGGCTTCTGCTGCAGGAGCGCGACTGACGTAAATGCTTTCACCATTGCAAGTAGGGCAAGCCAACTGTTGTGAGATGGCATCGATGCGCCCCTGCTGTGTGAGCGGGCCTCTATTGCGTAGGGTCCCAAAAGCCAACAGACCAACGGTCAGCAGCAGCATCAAAATCCACATGGGCAATGAATTCAGTTTTTTCATGGTGCCGCCAATTCGCTTTGCAATTCGGCCAATTTCGCCGACAAGAAGCCACTTGTCACTTCACCCGCAATACGCAGTCGCACAAAACCCGACGGGTCAATTACCCATGTCTCTGGAACTTTGGCCACACCAAAGGCAACGGCAATGGCGCCGTCAGGGTCGGTGACCTTTGGCCAATCTCCCCCATTTTTTTTAAAAAACTCTGCCACTGCCGCATCGCTATCGTCATTGACAACGGTGATCAACTCGGCACTGTTTTCCAGAACGCTCTGATTTTTCTGAAAGGCAACAAGTTGAGGATGCTCAATACGACATGGCACACAAGTGCTATTGAAAAAATTCAACACAACCCACGATCCTTTACGACGCGCAAGGTCAAAAGTTCCCCCTCCAATTAAAGGTGAAGACACTGCAGGTGCAGGGTTGCCCAGTAACGGTGTAGAAATGCCTCGCTCACCACGAGGTTTTGCAGTGACCAGCAATATGAAAAATGCCAAAACAACAACGCCAGTGGCAATAGCGATATTGCGCGCTATACGAGAGTTACGCATCGAGTGCCTTGCCCGTAGCGACACGTGCAGACACTGCATCGGTGGGCCGACGACGACGTCCGGGGAACAAGGCAAGCAAAGTACCCACTGCCATCATTCCCCCGCCAATCCACATCCACATCACCAAAGGCTTTATAAACACCTTAATTCGTGCTTCGCCTGACTCACTTTTCACTGGTGGCTCAAGCGTGAGATACAGGTCGTAACGCCATGATGACTTCACTGAAGGCGTGCCAATGTTGTTACCCATCTGCACAAACTTTGTAATTGCTGGCGCGTAACTTTTCCCAGCATCAACTTGAACTATCGCTTTTACTGCCGTCAGACGATCAGTCTTCTCGTTCTCAAAACCTTTCAGTTCAAAAACGTGTCCACCAAATTCTGCAGGTGTATTTAACTTCAACGAGAGCTCTTGCGATCGCGTATATGAATTCGATGCGGCAAGCGCGACAGCAATGAGAATGACGCCGAGATGCACCACCATGCCACCATTTGCGCGGCCGACTAAACCACGCCAGCCTTGGCGCCGTGTTGCCAATACAAGTTGCCGTAATGCCGCGCCGCTCGCAAATCCACCCAAAGTAAATGTTAAAAGTGCAGCTAATCCGTCGGCTCCAACAAGTAGTGAGACCACCAACGCGCCGATGCCACACCACGCTGGCCAAAAAAGTCGCTGGCGCAATACTTCTTCCGACGCTTTACGCCAAGGCAAAACAGGCGCAATTGACATCAAGGCAAGCAATGCAATGCCAATGGGCTTAGAGAGTTGGTCGAAGAATGGTTCACCAACAACAATTTGTCGGTTTTGCAATGCCTCAATGACAAGTGGAAAAACAGTTCCTAACAGCACCACAAAGGCAAACAGTGCAAATAAAAGATTGTTTGCAAGAAATGCACCTTCACGCGAGACAGGTGAGTCGATGCTTCCTGGAGAGCGTAAAGAATCGCCACGCCATGCAATGAGCCAAAGCGAAACGGCAACTATGACTCCAAAAAAGATAATGAGGTACTTGCCAATATCACTTTCACTAAATGCGTGAACACTGTTCAACACTCCAGAACGCGTAAGGAATGTTCCGAGAATAGTGAGACTAAATGTTGCAAGAAGTAATGACAGGTTCCACACGCGCAACATTCCTCGGCGTTCTTGCACCAGCACCGAATGGATATACGCCGTTCCTGTGAGCCACGGCAAGAAACTTGCGTTTTCTACGGGGTCCCACGCCCACACACCGCTCCAACCAAGCACTTCGTAGCTCCACCAGCCACCCAAGATGATGCCGAAGGACAGTAGGCCCCATGCACACAAGGTCCACCGCCGTGTTTCAATGAGCCACCCTTCGCCCACGCGCCCAGTAACAAGAGCTGCAATAGCAAAGGCAAACGGGATGGTGAAACCCACATAGCCCAAATACAAAATGGGTGGATGGAAAAGAACCAAAATGTGATTTTGTAAAAGTGGGTTTGGTCCTGGCCCATCGGTCACTCCTGCAGCGCCCACTCCAAACGGGTTTGCCGGGGCAAAGCTGAGCAAGAAGAAAAATGCCAGAACAATAAACATCACGGCCATGGCCCACGCAATGAGTGGATCACTTAGTTTTTTACGATACCGCCACACCACAACGGCACATGACAGCGCAAGTGCAAGTACCCAGAGCAAAATTGAACCTTCTAAGGCGCTCCACACTGCAGTGAAGTTGTACAACGCCGGAGTAGAACGCGAGCCGTGCTCCTGTACATACTTGAGCGAAAAATCTCGCGTAATCATTGCATATTCCATTGCCGTCATTGCAGCAATAGCCGCCAACAAAGCAAGAACAGCAAACCGAGGAATCAGGCGTGCCGTGCGAGCTTCTCCATCACGCAATGACTCGCGGGCGGTGTAAATAGAAGCAACGGCGCCAAATGCCGATGCAATGATTCCTACCAGCAGTGCGGCACGACCCAAAGGCCCTGCAAGACCTTGGTTGACCGCTACACCTAAAGTTTCGGCAGAGAACACGCAGCGGCCTCGGCTTTGTCTATGCGATCTTTATTTTCCGTGGAGTACGCGTTGGAATGTTTCACTTCAATGCGGTCACTCAGAAAAACTCCATCCACCATTCGGCCGTGAGCAACAACAGGAATGCATTCTTGAAACACGCCACCCGGGTCACCGTCGTATCGCACATCTAACGTGTCGTCATTGAACGACATGGAAAAAATAGTCATTCCCGCTGCTTTTTTTAAACTGCCTTCGTCTACGGCACCTTGAACTCGCAAGCGGCGTGTTCCTTCGCATCCGCTGCGCACTCCTATCTCGTCGACATTGCAGTAATAGTCGATAGCTGACGACAAGAACTTCGTTACCACCACTCCACCAAATATAAGAATGGCTACGAGCAGCAGCGCAGGTTTCCAACGTCGTTTTTGCGAACGCACAGATTGTGCTGCGGGCACAGTTTCTCGCGGCGAGAGGTCGAGCGCATCATCATTTAGCGCCATGGTTTGTCACTCTCGGCAATTGCGCTATTGAACTTGCGTGCTTGGCGAAACATGCGCAAAACAAATGCACCTACGGCAACGAAGGTGACCACGTATCCGCCAATAATGAAACTGACATGGTCCATCAGTTCACCTCATTTCGTCGTTCTTGCAAAGCAGTTTCCAAACCACCGTCATCTATTGCGTCGGCAAGTGTAAGAACACGCTGGCGATGAAGAACCATCCAGGCAAACAGCAAGGTAAATACAGCCACGCCAAATAGCAAGGTGAATAGCATGAGGCCATCCATGGTGACATTGCCATTGGGTTGCAGAATCGAGGCCTCTTGGTGCAACGAACGCCACAACACCACACTGAAATGCACGAGCGGAATTTCAAGTACCGCTAGCAGTGCAACCACACCACTGCGCTTTGCGCGCTGCTGATGGCTTCCACCAAGGTCACGCACTGCCAGGTACCCCACATAGGTAACAAACAGGAACACAGTTGTTGTTAGTCGTGGGTCCCACTGCCAATACGTTCCCCAAGTGAGGCGACCCCACAAGCTGCCGGTCACCAAACTCAGACCCATAAATATGACGCCTACTTCGGCAGATGCACCAGCAATACGGTCGAAGGTGAGGGAATGTTGTTTGCCCCACATATACATTGCCGACGCAACAGCGGTGACAATAAATGCAAGGTATGCCACCCACGCCGTGGGCACGTGAATGTACATGAGGCGCACCGTGCTTCCCTGCACCACGTCTTCGTCTGTGAAGAAGAGCCCAAGCATCGTGAGGAGCACCATGCCGAGGAAAACAACAAGTCCGAGCCCTCGCGAAGCACGGGTGCCCGTTGGTGTAGTTAGTGGTGAGGGGAAGGGTTGAATGCTGTTCATTTTGCTCTACGTGTGTTCATCTGAAGTTAGTTGCTTTTGACCATCTCTCACTCCTCGGTGAGCACTCCAAAGGCAAGTGTTCCACCAAAAGTAAAGAGTGCGCCAAATACAGCGAGCAATGCCACCCACGGCCATCCTTCGCCGAGTGTGGCGCCACTGACCCCAAATGCCGATTCAGTGGCTCGGGTAGCCGCAATGAGAACGGGAGCCACAGCGGGCAATAACAACAACGGCAAGAGGGTTTCACGACCTTTTGCCGCCGCACCCAAACCTCCGTACAACGCCCCCATCGCAGCGATTCCGATATTTGCCAAGAAACTTACTGTGACGAGAAGCACTGCTCCACCCCACGACAAGTGCACCTGATAGAGCACCAAGGACAACAACACAAGAACACATTCAAAAAGAAGCAACTGAACAACAAGCGCCACCGCCTTACCCAAGAACACGCCCGCCGACGACACACCGGCAACTTTTATTGCATCGAGTGCGTTGTCTGCCGACTCAATGGCAAATGTGCGCTGAACAATAATTAAGGAAGAAAATAGAACGGCAAGCCACACAAGACCGGGGGCAACGCGTTGCAAAATGCCATCGTTGTCGAGTGCAAAAGCAAAAAGCACCATCACAATTCCGGCGAAAGGCAACACTTGGTTTACTAACACCTTGCTGCGCCATTCAATACGTAAATCTTTAGTGGCAATAGCTCGCGCAACTGACATCGTTGAAATGGGGTGCTGTGTCATTGTGCCCCACGTTCCACAATGGCTCCACCAACAACTTCTATACGACGCGTAGCAAGCGCCCCGGCGCGTTCTAGCTCATGTGATGCAACAATGACCGTTGCTCCAGCACTTGTAGCTTCGCGCAAAATATTGTCGATCTCATCTCTTCCCGCAGCATCGAGACCTGCATGGGGTTCATCGAGTAGCCACAATGAAGCACGACGAATAATCAAAGTGGCTAATGCGGTTCGCCGGCGCTGACCTGCAGACATTTTTGCAACGGTGGTACCTAAAAGTCGCGTATGCAGACCCATACGTTCGCCAGACAATGCAATTTCTCGTGTTGAGGCACCAACTATCGCACCCCAAAACTGCAAGTTTTCCTGTGCAGTGAGATCGAGATACAACCCATTCGCGTGACCCAGTATTCCTACATGTGCTTGAGCCTCTCTACGCTGAGTGGAAAGGTTGAACCCCAGCACAGTGGCTTCTCCTCGCGCCAAAGGCACAAGCCCCGCGCATAGTCGTAACAGAGTTGTTTTGCCTGCGCCATTTGCACCACTAATGAGAACGATTTCACCTTTTTTCACGACAAGCGAAGCTTCGGCAAGAGCGGGAAATGACCCCAGAAGCACCACAGCATTGTGCAGACGTACTGCTTCATCAACGCTGCTCATACCGAGACGCTACCCATCACTATGGCAGAGGGCAAACGCGCTACTAACGTAAAGAACGATGAATCGCAAAACTGCTCGTGTTGTTGGCTTCATCGGCAAGACCTTTATTACTACTGGCCTATTGCTCCTCGGACTTGTTGTGTACCAGTTGTGGGGCACCGGCATTGAAACACGTCGCACCCAAAGTGCTCTGCGCCAGGAATTCAATCGCATCATCACAAAGACAGAGACATCTAGAACAGACGGTACTTCAGCATTCCTACCTGTCACCGATGCGCTTGCGCTCATTGAAATTCCGAGCATCAATATTGCCAAGATCATTGTGGAAGGCATTACGCCAAAAGATCTTCGACGCGGGCCTGGCCACTTCCCCAAAACTCCCATGCCAGGCGAAATAGGAAATAGTGCAATTGCTGGGCATCGCACTTCCTACGATGCCCCATTTGGGAACCTCAACACAGTTTCGCTGGACGACATTATTTATGTCACGACCCCAAAAGGTAAATTCGCCTACACCGTCAAAGAAGTTTCGGTTGTTGCTCCCGACAAAACATCGGTGCTTGCCAACACTCCGAAAGTAGCAACCCTCACACTCGTTACCTGCCACCCGCGCTTTAGTACCAGTCAACGCCTCATCGTGCGTGCTGAACTCTCATCTACTACTCCCCCCACCACGCCCACTA
The DNA here is from genome assembly GCA_013205145.1 of bacterium. Lineage (GTDB taxonomy): Bacteria > Actinomycetota > Acidimicrobiia > Acidimicrobiales > Ilumatobacteraceae > F1-20-MAGs119. Next base: position 8,932 of record JABMMV010000023.1, on the reverse strand, counting down.
GCACGCCCACCAGCACCACGACCACTACTACGCAAGTTGTCGAGGCCACCCCGCCCGAGGTGATTTCCGATGTATCGGCGAATGATTTTGGCAAGTGGTTTGCCGACACCAGTGCAATATTTCCCACTCTGTTGTGTGGTGCGTTGCTCATTGCGCTAGCAACTTCTCGCAAATTGATACGCAACCAAGTTTCACGACGCGTTACCTCACGCCGCGCATCAAGTATTGCAACGTATGCGCTGCTCAGCATTCCGTTTCTTGTGACGCTTTTCTATTTCTACCGATACGTCAACTTGCTTTTGCCAGCTGGGGCATAAGCCGCTATTAATTTCCGGTGAAACGTGCTGTACGTTTTTCAAGAAAAGCTGTGCGTCCTTCGTGTGCATCGGCACTCGCCCATGCTTGAGCGCGCAACGCTTCAAATGCTGCATCATTAACTATTTTTTCAGCAGCAGCTTCTAGCCCACGTTTGTGCGCTGCAATGGTGATGGGTGCCAAAGTAGCCAGATACCGTGCCCACTCAAGTGCATCAGAAAGCATGCCAAGTTTGTGCACCGCGCCTTGTGTGTGAAGTTGTTCGCCACTGTACGTGCTTGTACCGAGCAACATATTGCGCGCAATGGCTCCACCGCATTCCCCGGCAACACGTTCAATGGTCCACTGGTCTACGGCGAGACCAAGTTTTGCTGCAGGAATGCCAAAGACACTTGACGGAGTGGCAACTCGCAGGTCGCATGCAACCGCCAGTTGAGTGCCAGCGCCTAACGCATACCCATGCACCGCAGCCAAAGTAATGCACGGCAGCAACGTCAACCCGTGCAAGGTTGCGAAAAGCGCGCTACCAAATTCTTCATCTTCCACCCCAGTGAGGTCGGCACCGGCACAAAACCCTTCGCCCTCACCTGTCAGCACCAGTACCCGGGCTCGACCCCGTGCCTCTTCTTGAAATTGCTTCAAGAGCAGCAACGTGGCGTGATTCACCGCATTGCGCCGTTGCGGACGGCAAATAGTGACCACTGCGACCTCGTCTTGCCACTCAAGAGTGGCAAGAATGCCGTCTTTCTGAGTACCTTTTGTATTGCTCGCCTCTACCATCTGTGAAACCTTATGGCTTTTCTTCCACCAACATCTGCATCACAAGACCCAGTGCGTATTCGTCGCCAGCAATTTGCCAAGTACACACTGCTCGCAAACCGTATGGGCTATTTGTTGTACGCCCTATCGATGGCCGTGTTCGTCATGGCATTTGCCCTGAAATTCACGCCAACCATGGTCACCATCATTACGGTATGTCTTGTCATCGGATCCATTTTGTTGGCACCCTCCATAGTTCTCGGTCATGCCATTAAGGCAGCCGAGCGAGAAGATCGCGAGAATGGCATATGAGCATGACCACACCAGCACGCCTCACCGCTGCAGATCGACGCGAGCAACTGCTCCAAGTGGCCCTCACTGTTTTTGCACAGCGCGGTTATCACACAACATCAATGAACGACATTGCCGATGCTGCTGGTGTCACAAAGCCGGTTTTATACCAGCACTTCGACTCCAAGCGTGCGCTTTATACTGCTGTGCTCGATGCTGTTGGCAAAAGCATGATCCATGCCATTACCGCAGCTACAAAAAGCGTGCCCACTGGCAAGGCACAAACTGCTGCTGGAATGGTCGCCTACTTTGAATGGCTCTCGAGTGACCCAAATGCCTTCTCATTGCTCTTTGGTGGGGGCACCCGCCGCGATGAAGAATTCGCAGCAGTTGCCCACAACGTTGAAAAGTCGGTTGCCGAACTCATTGCACCTCTCATTGAAGCTGGGGTCGATGCCGACTACCAGCGCATGGTTGCACACGCGCTGATTGGCATGAGCGAAGGTGTTGCACGTCACCTCATTCAACGCGGCGAACCTTTCGACGCTCATATGGTTGGCGAGCAACTTGCCTCACTGGCATGGGCTGGGCTGAGGGCAGTTGGGCGTCAGCCCGAGTAGGCTCGTGTTATGGCCTCACCAGGCGAACACCACCCCGCATTCGAAGAATACTGCGAATGCATCTACGAACTTCTCGAAGAAAACGTAGAAGTCATTCAAGCGCGCATCGTTGAGCGCCTTCAAGTTTCACGTCCGTCAGTATCAGAAATGATGAAGCGCATGGAGGCCGAAGGTCTCGTTGCGCTTTCTGGCTCAAGCATTGCACTCACTGAGACTGGTGAGAAACTTGCACTGCGTACTGTTCGACGCCACCGCATTGCCGAAAGATTCCTCACCGATATTTTAGGTCTGTCATGGGCTCACGCTCATCATGAAGCAGGGCGCTGGGAACACGTCATGTCGGCCGAAGTAGAGACGGCAATGGACCGAGTATTGGGCAACCCCACAACATGCCCACATGGAAACCCCATCCCAGGTTCTCAATACTTAGCCACATTAGTAATGCGCTTAGTAGATGTTGCTCCTGGTCGCGGCTTTACCGTCGACCGCATTCCTGAAGAACTCGAGTTCACTCCTGGTCTTTTAGAATTTTTGGAAACCGCTGAAATTCATCCGGGCAAGTTTGGGATGGTGTCTGCCACATCACCCGACGGCAGCGTTACTGTAGAAATCGACGGTCAACGTATTGGTGTTGGCCCTTTTGCCAGCGCCCGAATCTTGGTAACAGCACAGTGAATAAATCTGTTTTTCTCGGCCTCTGTGCTGTAGTCACGTTCAGTAGCTGTGCCACTAAATACAACGCCGGTGCAAATGCACCTGCAACAACCTCTCCTAGCGCGTCCACTACCACAACCATTCCTCGCGGAAGTACTGATGAGTTGTTTGAGCAATTGCTGCAGACCGGCAAAGACGTTGGTAACGATGTCGCGCAAGGCGACATGCGAACCGCGCGTACAAAACTTGCCGACATCAAAGCCATTTGGATTGGCATTCAGCCACAAATCACCAATGCTTCTGAAGATCTCCTCAACGACACACAACGCATGATCAATTTGTTTACAACTGCCGTAGACCGTAAACGCCCGGCCGACGCCGACAAGGCAATGCGGTTTCTTCCCAGTCTTGTTTCAGCAATAGTGAATTAGTACACCATGCATGGCGGCAGTGGCCGACGATGTACAACGGTCAGACGCTGAGTTGGCCGCGTGAGTGCAACATACAAAGCACGCAGACCCATAGTTTCAATTTCCACAATGTCTTGAGGCTCCACTACAACTACGCCATCGAGCTCTAAGCCCTTCACCAAACTCACTGGCACCACAGTAAGGCCTGTATCGAGCGCGGTATTTGCCGCTTTACCGTGGCTCAGACCAGCAACGCTGAGCGCATCGGAAACTGCTGACACCATGTTGTCGGGGCAAACAACAGCAACATTGCCTGCAGGAAGTTCTTCAATCAGGGCTTTTGTTTCTCGGGTCACAGCATCGAGCAAGGTGCCGCCATTTTGCGCGGCATTTACAATGCGCGGGCCGGCATCGCCTTCACGCACTGACTGCGGAGAACGCAGGCCAGGCGCTGCAGCATGCATTACCTTGTCGGCAAGTTCCATTATTTGTGCAGGAATGCGATAACCCACAGAAAGCCCCACGACCCGCTGCTCTTTACGATCGGGCAAATGCCGCAGAACATCGGCCCACGATTCTGGCGCGAGCGCACCCGTTGCTTGGGCCATATCGCCCACAATGGTCATGGAACCATTCAGCGAACGCCGCGACACCATTTGCAACTGCATTGGGGTGAGGTCTTGTACTTCGTCAATCACAATGTGGCCGTAGGTACGAATTTCATCAGATTCGTCAATTTTTCCATTTTTGCCGGGCAACGGACCAAGAACTTCAAAGGCATCGTCGAGAACAGCTACATCGTGTTCACTGAATCGCGCCGACTCAATATCTTGTGTGCGCTCGCGATACAGCGATGTGTACTCTGCTTCACTCAAAATATTTTCTGCCGCTAAACGCAACAATGCTTGAGAGCCATAGAGGTCGTTCAGCAATTGCGCAGGAGTGAGCAACGGCCACATCCGTTCCATTGCAATACGGAATTCAGGCAATGGTCGCAAAGAATCTTTCAACTCTGAAAGAGGAACACCTGGGTCGCGCCATGATGCTCCTAAGGCCTGCAGCACTTCTGTTTCTACCCATTTGCGTGCAGCGTTGTGCCGGCGAAAGCGACGCCTTCCTTGGCGCACAATGTTTGCAGCATCTTGCGCACTTAAACGTACGTATCCCGATCTGAAGGGCAGTTGTAAATTGTCGCGCAACGGACGCTCGCGGTCGCTCACAGCCTTGGTGATGACCTTCGACATGCGCATGTCGCCTTTCACGCGTGCGGCAAGTACCGCGTCGCGTGCACCATAAGTAACGCTGGGAACTAAATCGCTGAGCACTACTTGCAACACACCTGCTTCACCCAAGCTGGGCAGCACGCGTTCGATGTAGCGCAAGAACACACGGTTGGGCCCAATGACTAATACGCCTTGAGCTTCCAACGGAAAGCGAAAGGTGTAGAGCAAATATGCAGCGCGATGCAAAGCAACAACAGTTTTTCCTGTGCCTGGTCCGCCTTGCACAACCAAGACACCCGCTTGCGGCGAGCGAATAATTTCATCTTGCTCACTTTGAATGGTGGCCACAATGTCGCCGAGTTGACCCGTACGACCACGTTGCAACGCAGCCAACAACGTGCTGTAGCCACGCAGATTTTGTTGCGCACCACCCTCGGTGGTTGTGGCGGGTCCGTCGCTGCCAATACCAACATGACCTTGTCCGAAAAGTTCGTCTTCAATACCCAGCAGTTCGTGACCTTGCACCGAGAAATGCCGACGTCGTGCCAACCCCATCGTTTCACGGCCTGTTGCGCGGTAAAAAGGTTCAGCAACGGGTGCGCGCCAATCGACAACAACTGGTTCGCGGTTTTGGTCTGATACCGCCAGGCGCCCAATGTGAAAGCTCTCGAGCGCATCGGGGCTTTCTGCAAAACGGTCGATACGCCCGAAGACCAACGCAGCGTCGCCAAGGTCGAGCGCCGTTAAACGATTCACTAGGGCTTCATCGAAAACATCACGCTCGTAGCGGGCCTGGAAGGTTCCTCCACGCCCGGCCTCGCTCAAATCGCGCAGTTTCCAGGCATCGGTCTTACTCAGTTCCAAGCATTCATAGGCATGATCAATAAATGCCTGTTCTGTTGCAATATCGGGGTGCTGTGCGCTCATAAAAGACCTGATTTTGGGGTGCTAAGAGCCTACCTGCCCAACTTCACACAATGACAGTGACCATGAGATCACATACCAGCACCATATTTCGGCAAAAACCCTCTTCCTTTTCTGCAATACGATGGGTTCACCTTTGTAGGGGAAGGACACTTTCCTCTATGCGCGCGCCTCTCCTTCTTCTTTCCACATGTGTCTTTGCACTCGGCATTGGCGCCCCTACACGCGTACATGGCGCACCCGCCGACATCGACGTCACAGGCGATGTCGTGGGCAACACCATCGTTGCTGGGGTCACATTCAACTCCGACAGCACCGCCACCGAATCGCGTTGCACATGGAATACCACCGTCATTTCCGACAATAAGTACGAACCATATTCATTCACTGTTCGCAATGGCATTACCTACCGTTGGTACGTGCGTACCTGTGCACCTGCCGTTGCTGGCCAACCTTACGCACTCAGTTTTCACTGGATTCCTGTCATCGCCGAGTCAACGTTGGCAGAACAAGCCGCTGCACATTCGTGGAACACCTTGCCTGTTCCCTTCGTGAACACCGCACCACCTGCACAACGAGCTCTTGTCAAATTACCTATGTGGTGGTGGGTAACAAGTAGTTCTTGGCGCACCGTTTCTACCACTGCATGGATACCCACACCTCGCGGAATAGTGACTGTTACTGTTACCGCTAAACCCAACACACTCTTGGTGAACCCTGGCGATACAGAGGCAGCGAACAACGGAAAATTCACGTGTTCGGGTCCGGGTAAAGCGTGGCGCGACAGCGACGGTGACGATGCAAAAAGTAATTGCATGTACACCTATGCACACAGCTCCTCACGCAAAACGTGGAATGCCAGTGTTGCCATTCGTTGGTCAGTTTCGTGGAAATCAAACCTTGGGAAAAAAGGAACGCTTCCATCGGTTACCACCACCCGTCGTATTCCTGTCGTGGTAGGAGAAATTCAAGCTCTCGTGAGTGAATAACTAGTCAAGCGCTACGGGCCGCACAGGTCGGTGCCACACCGCTGAGTATGCAACAACACAAACGCTTGCTCCGTCGTCACGAGGCTGCACTGTGGCGTTTCCATCGGCAATGACCGTGTAGTCGTCGAACTCCTCTGCCCCGCCGATGTGCGGCGGCCAGAGCAAAGTTGCTTTCCCATTCACTGCCACGTTGTCGGCACTGCGCTGACCCACCGCTGCCACCAAGGCATCTCCCTCGGGAACAAAGACCACAGCCCGGAGGTGTGGTTCGCCATTTGGGCTCACGGTAATGAGGTACCCAAAGGGCCTGCGGGCCACTGCTTTTGCCAAGTTGGCTGGATCTATCGTCACGCTCACGCTCTACAACCTATAGTGGCGCGGTGACTTCCTCCCGCGACCTCATCATTTTGGAACGCCGTTTTGTGAATGCCCTCGCCGCTACCAGCGATGAAGCCATTACCTCAGCCGCCCTAGCCCTCGAAGAAGACCTGCAAACAGTGCTGGCCCAAAGCGCAGGCCTGAGCGATGGCGCCTTCGAGAACCCCGACACCTTGGCAAGTGCCATTCGCGAAGGCACAACACGCCGTAAATGTGCTGGCGATGTGTGCGTTGTTTTGTGCGAACCCTGTACCCAGCACTGTATTGAAGTTCTTGCCGGGGCAGCAGACGACCCATCACTCGACGACCTCAATGCCGTTTTGCCTGAAGCTATTGAAAAGTTTGGCGAGGAAATGGTGAAGCTCATGGTGGTGCAGTACTCACTCAGTTTGGCCGGTTTCAAGAAACTCATTCAGTCCGATGAAAAATGGGCACTTCCAGTTTCGCCGTCTGCACTCACTTCCGTGCGCGTTGCCGATGAAGCCGAACAGGCCGCAAAGCGTGCGCTGCGTAACGAGCGTAAAGAAAAAGAAAAAGCACAGAAAAAAGTAGCAGCAGAACAACGGGCTGCCGCAAAAAACCGCCGCTAATTTTTTAGCGAGGCGTCACAATGCGTAAGCATTGGATTCCCTCGAATACTCCAGGCACAACAACCACCGTGTATTGCGGGTAGGCATTTGCGCATTGCCCAAATGGCATTTTGATGCGTGAGCCTTCGAGCGTTCCTGACGTTCTTGCAATGGGCCAATCGCCTTTGATGTCGTCAACTTTAAGTTGCGGCGAAATTTGGCTTGGTTTCACAACACCGCTATACGTGCCAGTTTCATCGAGTTGTGATGTGCGTAGTTTGAGATTGTCAACCGACACTTGCAGCGCATCGACAACGGTCTTTGCTGCATCAACATCGGAGCGCAAAGTTGACGTTGCTTTTTCATTGGCATCAACATCGGCGCGCAAAGTTATTGTTGCTTTTTCATTGACTGCAACGCGGTCGGCAAGATTGCCGAGTGAAGTTTTTGCTGTGGCAAGGTCGGCATCGAGTGTTTTTACCAACCCCGTCACTTCACTGAGAGTTGCCGCTGTTGCATCGTCATTTTCTGCAAGCGTGACAACAAGATCTTCTAGTGCAGAAATACGTGTATCAATTTCTGGATCAATTGGCGACACTTCTCCATCGGGCGTGTCGCCGTTGGTTGGTTCATCAGCAACAGAATCGGAAGTTTCATCGGTTGACGGAGAACTCGTTGGCGGAGAACTAGATGAACTACCGGCCGAACTTCCTGGCGGCGAAGTAACCCCTATTGCATCGGTTATGGCGCTAAAGGCGTTGACCTGCCCTAAGACAGAAACTGTGGCAAGCAAAACTCCGACGAGCGCAAAGCCCGACAAAATGACGCGAGAAGTGGGCCGGTTCATGTGGCGAGGGTTCATACCCGTACCGTACGCCTTCGGTGTGCAGAACTCTTCTACGCCCCTTAATTCCGGCCGAGCACCCGCTCTGGAGTGAGCACAATGCCAATGCGCACTGTATTTGCTGGGTCAAATGCCTTGCCGTCGGTATGCCCGTGTTTGCGCACCACCTCATCGCGCAGTTCCATGTTGGGGTCGTCTACCACGTGCAGGGTCCCCCGCAATTCCACATAATGGGAGGAATTTGTTGGGTCAATGACCGACAAAGACCCTTTGCCTGAACGCACTGCATCGACATGTTTTTGCCGCTCTGCATGTGTGCTCACCCATATTTTCCCGTCGCGCCATACAAACCACACTGGGGTGGAATGTGCATATCCATCGGAGCCCGCAATAGAAAGCGTGCCCGTAACGGGTTCGGCCAAGATGCGCGCCGCGTTGTCGTTCATTGCAATCATTGAAAACCCCCTCCTTTGCACTGTAGCCGTGTCTCAGACTCCACTTTAAATATCGGTACGCTCTACATATGGCTCGCATCCTCATTACAAACGGCACCATTGTGAGCCCAAGTGGCCGCTATGCAAGCGATGTGTTCATTGATGGTGAAACCATTCAAGCCATTTTTCAACCAGGCCAAGCAGCAGCACTCGGCATCGTTGCCGACAAGGTCATTGATGCAACAGGTAAGTACGTCATTCCTGGCGGTGTCGATGTGCACACGCATATGGAACTTCCCATGGGCCCCATTGAAGCAACCGACACTTTCGAAACTGGCTCCAACGCAGCCGCGTGGGGTGGCATCACCACCATCGTTGACATGGCGTTGCAGCGCAAAGGCGAAAACATTCAAGATGGCCTTGCCGCGTGGCACAAAAAAGCTGCTGGCAACTGCTCTATAGATTACGCCTTTCACCAAATTATGGGAGACATTCACGAACAGAGTTTGAAAGACATGACCT
>JABMMV010000229.1 GCA_013205145.1 bacterium | reverse complement strand
GTCGAGTGCAATAAAAATAACGGCGAAACACAAACCACCTGTGACCGCCATGGCCACAATAGGTAGCGGTGTTTTCACATCGTGAATGCCAAAGGCATCTGTTACTAACGCCACGGCAAGAACTGCTACTGCCATTCCAAAATATGCAACAACACCGGGGCGCTCACCACTCGCCAAGCCCCAAATGACCGGGACAACGGTGCCCACTAGTGCAGTAATGGGCGCAATAATAGTCATTGCACCCGAGGCCATTGCTTTATAAAAAGCAAGCAATCCGAGCGAACCAGCAACGCCCCCAATTGCGCTCAGCAATAAGTCGTGTGTACTTGCAATGGGGTCACCCAAAATGGCAACTAAGCAAATGATGATGGCAAAACTCAAGCTCTGCCCTACCAGGGTCACACTGGCCGATGAAGCAGTGCGTGAAGCACGCCCTCCCGAGTAGTCGGCGATGCCATAAACCACAGCGGTGATGAGTGCGAGGATGACAGCCACAGTCAACGAGGCTACGGTACATAGCCATGGAACATGTGAGATTTGGCAAAACAGGAATGCACGTATCGAAGTTGTGCCTTGGCACCATGACCTTTGGGCACCAGTGCAACGAGGAGCAATCGGTTGCCATCTTGAATGCAGCTAAAGACCACGGTTTCACTTTCATTGACACCGCCGACGTCTACCCCATTGGCGATATGACCAGCGGCTACGGCGCCACTGAAGAAATTCTCGGCCGCTGGCTCACCGGCCAACGCGACAACTTCATTTTGGCCACCAAGTGCTACGCCCCTACTGGCCCCAACAAGTGGGACCAAGGCAACTCGCGCAAGAACATCATTCGCGCTGCTGAAGAGTCGTTGCGTCGCTTAAAGACCGACTACATCGACCTCTATCAACTGCACTTCTACGACGACCGCGTGAGCCATGACGAATCGCTGAGCGCTTTAGACGACCTCGTACGTTCCGGAAAAGTGCGTTACATCGGTTGCTCTAACTACTTGGCATATCAACTTGCTACCGCCCTTGGCCGTAGCGATGTAAATAAGTGGGAACGCTTTGCCAGCGTGCAACCTCGCTACAACATGTTGTTCCGCGAAAACGAGCGTGAACTTCTTCCACTCTGCGCCGAACAGGGCCTCGCAGTCATTCCCTACAACCCACTCGCTGGCGGGTTCCTTACTGGCAAGCACAAGAAAGGTGCTCCTACAGCAGACACCCGCTTCACCATTGGTGGCGGCACTGCAGAGCGCTACCAAGAGCGCTACTGGCAAGACCAGATGTTTTCCACGCTCGATGCTTTGCATGGCATTGCTGCCGAAGCCGACATGACTGTTGCTCAACTTGCCATTGCCTGGCAGTTCACTCGCCCCACCATTACCTCGCCCATCATTGGTGCAAGTAAGCCAGAGCAATTAGTTGATGCAGTGAACGCAGTTCGCACACCACTGAGTGCCGAAATGACTCAGCGACTCGATGTCTTAACGCATGAGTATCGCTATGGCGACAGCGCACGCTGACACACACAACTAGTGAGCACGACGGGACTCGAACCCGGGACCTCTACCATGTCAAGGTAGCGCTCTAACCAACTGAGCTACGCGCCCGAAGGCATTGAAATTGTACCGTGTTTTTAAAAAATAATCTGTGCCGAAAATCAATCTCCATATGGGTTCTGAGCATTGTTATGCCAGCAACCTCTTCTGTTGATATCTGTCAGCTAACAAACTATCAGAAGCAAAAGGATGCGGTTCAATAAGCCGCGATTCATAGCTGAAGGGGGTGAATACTCAACGTGGAACCCTCACGAATCAAGATGGAAGTTGTCCTACGGCACCTTTGAAAAGTTTGCTGAGACAACATGTTGAACGGCTATGGCGTTCTATTGTTTAGCGATACCGAGAGTGGCACGCACTTCTTCAAACATTGAATAGAAATCAGTGAGTGAGACCCCAGTTGCGGTCAGGAATGCTGAATCAAAGGACTTGCCTGTTCCCTTTTCAGAGTAGATCTTGAGGTATTTCTCCATACCTATATTGGCAACAAGAAATTCAGTTGCTATCGAACCGATGTCGTATGGACGCGCAACAGATGAAGAATTCGTGTTGGTAATTGCTTCCGACAACAGCGACCCTCGCGTGGCTGCACTGCTAGTGATGGACCGAACATTTTCAACACGACTAGATGACGCATAGCTATTCGTACCGAGATTGTTGGCGGTCAATTCACCAACGAAAGTGGCACCGCCTTCCCAGAACCACTGAGGGACGACAGAACCATCGGGATAAGCGACACATTTACAATTCCATTTTTGGATCGAATGAAAGAACTCATGGCCTGGAGTTTGGTAGGTGCCAGATGGATTAGCTGAAAGAGAACTTCGAGAAGATGTGATGCTTGCCCAAAAATAACCGTCAGCGGATGAGGCTGGGGTTCCCTGGCTCATTACGTTTGCAATTCCAGAACCATCGGTGAAACCATCACCATTGATTGCTGAACCCAACCAAGCCGAAGTTGTTGCCAAATACACGTAGAAAGGTTTTGTCAGTGCGGGGTAGGTAAAAGCTTTTGCCCCGAGGTTGACGGCATCGCTCATGACTTTTTCCCACGTTGATGATCCTGGCTGAGAACCCGAGGTCACAGCCCCCTCTGATCGCACAGTTACTGTTGTGCCTGAAGTGCGAGTGGTCGCAACATACGAATTGAAATTACTTATTGCAGCAGTGATCGAATCTGAGGAACTTGCTGGTTTGGTCCACTTGTATTTTTCCCAGAGGGTGGCATACGTGACAGCAGTGGTTGACGGACTAATTACAGGAGCTGCCTGAATGGTGAACTTTTTCGACACTTTTTTGGCGGCATATTTTCCCTTTGCCTTCACCGACAAAGTCACAGTGCAATAGCCTGACGCTTTCGTAGTGACTTTGCTGCTCTTCAGAGTGCACGATCACGACACTGACCAAGTTTTCGTACCTGTTGAATTGGACGAAGCTATTGCTGACGTGGAAATGGAACTTGATGGTGAAAGCGAGGCAACTTTCCAAGTAAGTGTTGGCGCAGTTGCTGCACTGGCAATAGGTGTCGACAACACGGTTGCAACAATCATGGCTAGTGCCGCTATGACGACTGCACGCTTTGGGTATTTCACATTTCCCCCAGGATTAGGCGGAAAGTACTACAAATACATTCACGCTTACTTGACAAAATGATAGAAAACCCCGTTGATATTGTCAACTTCAAAGACTTGAGGCATTGACCCGTTGGAGTTGGAACCCCATTGAAGATGAACGACACGAAACGTACAGGCTAACAACCTATCCAAGTACCAGAATGGGAGTCGTCGGCACGACCGCCATTCAGCCCATCTCATATGTCGGAGTAACCAAGTTTCTGTCACCAACTGTTATCCGTTCAATTCGGTTTGGGTAGGGAGATTGGACCATTGTCAGCGTGTAGACGCCGGGAGGCACACTCCAAAATCTATAAGTCGTTGAGCTACCAGAACCAGTAGCTTCACCGTCCAAATCATCAGAGAGAAAACCTCCAGAAAGAGTCATTGATGTAATTGCAGATTGTGTACCCCTGATAGATGCGGACGCAGTCACACTTCGAGTTGTTTTGGACAGCCTAATTG
>JABMMV010000228.1 GCA_013205145.1 bacterium | reverse complement strand
GGTGCGCTACATGCGCCGGCTTGCCACTGTTCTTTTCATGGGCGTTGCCACGTTCATTGTTTTTCCTGCTGCCCCACCATGGATGGCGGCACGCGATGGTCATCTGTCGGGCAAGTTGGCACGGCCTGCGGTACGCGGCTGGAGCCACCTTGGCCTCGACACTGTCTCGAACGTTATTGAACGTGGCCGCGAAGTGGTGAACCCAGTTGCCGCCGTGCCAAGTTTGCACGTGGCTTTTTCACTTCTTGTTATCTTGTTTTTCGCACCACAACTACCGAAGTACCTCAAACCATTTGTGGTCATTTTCCCAGTGGCAATGATGACGACCTTGGTCTACTTCGGCGAGCATTACATCATCGACGGCGTTTTAGGCGTTGCCTATGTTCTCATCGCGTTCCGTTTTTGGAACAACTACGAATCCCCCCCAAAGGGTTCTCGGCGCCGTATGTATCGCTTTTCGCGACAATCTGCGCCGAGAAGTGAGATCTCTTAAGCGGTGAACTGCACTGCGGCGCGCTCAGCAATGAACGGCCCCAGCACTTCTTTACGCACACGGTTGTGTTCTGGGTGCGTATCGTAAATACGCCAGTCATCTTCTGAATCGAATTCCGCTACCACAACAAAATCGAAGTTCGTGGGTGCACTCACACCGGCATCTGGACCGAAGCGATATTTCTTGACTTCCGTTACGTGCTGCGATAATGCCTTCAGAGTTTCTGAAATCACATCAATTTGTTCTGGAGAAATATTTTCATTCCAGCGAAATGCAACTACGTGAATAAACATTTGGTCCTTACTGCAAACCAGCGAACTGGCCGCCATCGATATTGATACTTGCTCCTGTTATGAATTTGGCTTGCTGGCTTGCAAGAAACGCAACTGCTTCACCAAAATCGCCAGGGTCGCCCACAAATCCAACAGGAATACTTGTTGCCATTGCTTCTAACGAACTTCCGTATACGCCCTTAATGCGATCTGTGGCATGAACACCTGGTTGAACAGTATTTACTGTGATTCCCATTGCCGCCACATCGCCGGCCAACGATTTCAAATATCCAGTGACTCCCGCGCGCGCAGTATTCGAAAGTGCAATTTGTGGAATGGGTTGGCGAACCGAAATAGAAGTAATTGCGATAATGCGACCCCACCCCGTTTCACGCATACTTGGCAGCGCCGTTTGACACATTGAAATGACCGACAAAAGACTGAGCTCAAGAGCCATTGAATACATCTCAATTGGCATGTCGATTGCATTTCCTGGAGGAGGTCCTCCCCCATTTGTCACCAAAATATCAACTCCACCGAGTCGGCTCATCGCGTCTTCCACAAATGCACGAGCACCTTTTTGCTCCGATACATCGTGCGTTATGCCAATGCACCCATGCCCCACTGTCGCTACAGCAGCATCGAGCCGCTCTTTGTTGCGCCCACAAATAACAACATGTGCCCCATTGGCAGCCAGTGATACTGCACTTGCGAGACCCAACCCAGAAGTTCCGGCTGCAACAACAGCCTTTTTACCGACGATTCCTAAATCCATATGAAGACATTACTGAATATTGATGGCGCTGCACATTGCTCAATGAGTGCGGTAAGGTGCTCATTACCTAGGGGTGAGAACAATGGACAATCCAGCTATCGACATGCGTCATCTCGACGCAATTGCTGACGCAGATCCGTATCCATACTGGTATGACGATGCCGACGAGCCCGACTCCAATCCAACACTCGTACGTACCGAAAGTTGCGATTTGTGCATTGTCGGAGGTGGATACACCGGGCTCTGGACCGCCATCATTGCAAAAGAGCGCGACCCATCTCGCGACGTCATTCTCATCGACGCCCACGAAGTGGGGTCTGCCGCAAGCGGACGCAATGGCGGCTTCATGGATTCATCGCTTACACACGGTGTTGCAAATGCTCAACAGCGCTTTCCCAATGAAGTCAATACATTGGAAGAACTGGGCTTACAGAACCTCAACGAAATTGAATCGGCTATTCGCCGGTACAACATCGACTGCGACTACGAGCGCACCGGCGCAATTGATGTTGCAACGAGCTCGCACCCTGCCTCGTACCTTGCAGAACTTCGTGACGATTACCAACAACTCCGTTCACTTGGGCAATCTGTTGAATGGCTCGATCAAGAGACATTGCGCAGCCAGGTGCACTCACCTACTTACTCAGGTGGCCTCTGGCGCAAAGATCGCGCCGCGCTTGTTGACCCCGCACGTCTTGCATGGGGCTTGAAAACCGCAGCGGAATCTTTGGGTGTGCGCATCTACGAAGACAGCAAAGCAACAAGCATTGAAAAAGATGGCGTAGGTGTTTTAGTTGACACCCCACTTGGCCGTGTGCGTGCCGGAAAAGTTGCGCTGGGAACGAATGCTTTTAAACCGCTACTTAAGCGTTTAGGTCATTACATTGCACCCGTTTACGACTATTGCCTCGTCACCGAGCCACTCACGCCGGCACAACTAGCCAGCATTGGCTGGGAAAACCGACAAGGCATATCTGATATTCCCAACCAATTTCATTACTACCGCCTCACCGCCGACAATCGCATTTTGTGGGGTGGCTACGACGCTATGTATTACTTCCGCGGAAAGATGAATACGGAACTGGAATCTCGCCCCGAGTCGTGGGCACTTCTCTCGCAACATTTCTTCCAAACATTTCCGCAACTAGAAGGCGTACGGTTTTCTCATGCGTGGGGCGGGGCAATTGATACCTGCACACGCTTCAGCGTTTTTTGGGGTCGCGCCATGGGTGGTCGTGTTGCTTATGCACTCGGTTACACAGGTCTCGGTACAGCCTCCACCCGATTTGGAGCAGAAGTCATGCTCGATCTTCTTGACGGACGTCGTAGCAAAGCCACTTCAACAAAATTTGTTCAAGACAAACCGCTCCCCTTCCCACCCGAGCCATTTCGCTTCGTTGGCATTCAAACCACTCGGTGGTCGCTCGACAGAGAAGACAAAACAGGCAAGAGAAATATCTGGTTGAAGTCGCTCGACCGTCTCGGTTTAGGCTTCGACACCTAGTTTTCGG
>JABMMV010000227.1 GCA_013205145.1 bacterium | reverse complement strand
TGTCAACACTGCGCGAAGAACTACCTGGCTCACCAACTCGGCGATTGAGGTCTGGTGCAACAGAAACTCGTTGCCACTCCTTTGGACCATCGGCAACGGGAGTAGCAGCCCATTCAACGGTGTTCTGCAACCAACTTGACCCCAGCTCTAACCAACGCTCACGCTGATCGCCAGAACGCTCTTCAACGACAACGGGCTGCACGGTCATTGGCACTACCCAATCGCTGTCTGCAACTTCGTACACCACCCACGGCCCACTTCGCGCAACCTCGGTGAGGTCTTTCTGTGTGCTTGCCTGCGTCACAGCCTCTGGCGTGTAGGCCATGAAATAGCGCACACCGAGTTCCTGCAAGTAATGGACACCCATTTCGGCATTGTTGTTGTCGTAACGCAATTCACGAACAGGGTTACTGCTTTGTTTCGACATTGCAGCAGCGCTAATGAAGTGATATGGCGTTGTGCCAGCAGCTTCAAAGAAGAGACCTTCTTGCGAACCAATACAACCGTCGGTCCAGAAAGGTAGCAACATGAGCGCCATCGTGGTTCCGTATTTGTTGAGGTCGCCGCTGTTTTCCCATAGTGCCCGACCACAACCCAAAGCGGGGTCTTCACCAATTTTTTTCATGGTCTGAACAATGCCTTCATACTCGCCATATGCAGGTTTGCCTTCATACCCTTCAAAGTTCCAGCGTGCCCACCCGTCGACAAATGCTTTATTTCCAGAAGGTCCACGGAATGGACCCCATGAATATTCCGATTTATCGTTTGCCCCTGCTATCACTGAGGCGAGAGGCAACTGCTGAAACCGAAATCCAAAAATGCATAGAACCGTGACAGCAACTGCCCACACAGAAGCATTACGGACAACTCCGGCGGTCACTTCTGCAGGAACATCTAACGACTTTTCCCCACGTTCAAGCATTGCTAACCGCACTACCGATGCAATGACGGCATATATGCCGATCATCATGAGCATGTAGCGCAAAATGTACATGAATGGCAAGAGTCGCGGATTCCACAAAAGACCAATAACCGGCAAGCTGTCGCGGGTGATGTACACCCCAGCAAACAATGCGGTGCATAACACGCCCATCCACATGCCAAATATTTTTTTGCGAATAATGCAGGCAGCAAAACCAACGAGGGCAAATGCCATCACAAAGAGATCCCAAAAAACGGTGTGAGGGAAAAACATGTCCCAGAATGAATCGGTCGCACCACTTGGTCGTGGTTCATATTTCATGTCGGTCATGTAGGCGTGTGCGGTAAGAAACGGCAATACCCAAAACGACGAGAGCAAGACCGCTACACCTATAGCGCTGACACCAAAACGAAAACGTTGTTTATTGGCATGCAAGAGAACCATTAAGGCCGCACCGCCAAACACAAAGATGAGAACGATGCCGTGGCTCAACCCAGATAGAGCAATACATATTGCTGCTGCTGCCCTTTTTGATCCATCGTCAAGACCGCGAGCTAAAAAACCCAATCCGAGAAATGCGAAAGCCAATGCAATGGAAAAGGAGAACTCTCCAGCCATGGTACTGGCAATATTTCCGCCATAAATGGTGAAGCTTTCATCGAAAAGAAAAACAGTTGCAGCCAAGGCAAAAAGTTCGGGCAATGGATACGCGAATCGAGCAAGTTTTCCAAATGCCCACGCGCATGCGGGGAGAGCAATAATTCCTGCTACCGCAATAATTTTAAACGCAATGCCATAGGGAAGAACGATGTCGAATAACAAGATGAACAACGCCGGCACCACCATGTAAAAGCGATATGTGGGCAAACCGGAGTACCAATCCATACTCCAACCCGACAATTTGAAGTTTGACAATAGGTTGTCGCGCAAAAACGCTGGGCCCCATACATGGGCACCCATGTCGCCACCCGTTGGCGTGTTGTTTTGAAATATAAGTGAAGGATGCAGCGTTGCAAATAGAAACAACATCGACCCACCCACAATGACAATTGTTGAAAAAAGTTGAAAGCCAAGAAACGAAGCAACAAGTTTCCGGATTCTTTGTGGCTCGCTCACTTCGTCTTCGACGTCGTGTTCGCTTTCGATTTCAGTTGTCATATGCGTACCATTGTGGCATTTATGTTGCCGAAAAATGTCTCACTTCAGAGCTACAAGTAATAATCCGGTCGCGTTGAAAGCCATATGGGTCACTATGGAAAGCCCAATTCTGCGCGAAAAGTGGTACGACAACCCCAAAACCAAGGCAATAGCGAACAACCCGGGGTATTCCACTGGTACAAAATGAATGAGCGCGAACCATACCGCTGCAATCACCAATGCAACACCGTGATTCATGGTGCCTCGCAATGTTCCCTGAATGAATCCTCGATACACAAGTTCTTCCACGACGGGTGCGCCAACAACCACTATGAGCACAAGAACCACGAGCCACCATCCTTGTGCGCGGTCGTAGAGGTCGCTGGCACGTTCCTCAACATCTGCCGCATCGAACGTGGCCGGAAAGATTTTGCGTAACGGCCAGTAGACCGCACTCACTAAAACTATTTGGGAAGCAATTCCTAACGGAATACCCAGCGCATCAATGGGCCTAAAGCGAACGGAATAGTCATTCCAAAAATTACCTGAACCTAATTTGCGCGACAGCAGCACCAGCATGACCACAAATGGGGTCCACAGCGCAAGGGCCGACGCGGCAAGTATCCAAATGGGTTCTTCACCAGATGGTGCACTCGAAGCACCCGCAATGGCTCCACCAAGAATGTTGGCAACGAGATAACAACCGAGCCAACCGCCAATGACCATTGGCAGGGAATAGCGCAATTCAGTACCGCGGTAATCGCTGGAGTGGCGCGGAAGTGAGCTACCCGGCAAGGCGATTGGGGGCGATGAAGTGATATACGCCACGGCGGTCTTCGAGGCGCCAGCCTGAAGGAACAGTGGTTCGTTTCCCGTGTCGTTCGCAGAGGTCATAAGCATGCGGATCACGTTCAGATTGCAATTGATCAATCCAAGCAACCGAGCGGTTGTATTGATAGGTAAGGGTCATTGATGCCGACGAGGAGCATCCGGAACGTGAACATTGACGAGCCATGGGAGAACGATATCCATACCCGATTAGGAGGTGGGGGATACATGACGACCACCCAAGCCATATCATGTGGGCATGAGCAACTTGCCCCCGCCACCACCCCCCTCGCAGATTCCAGGGAGCACCCCACCGTCACCGCAAAAAAATGGGCGCCAACCACGCAAAAGCCCATTCGGTGCCAAGCGCAATAACTCCGACCCGTCTGCCCCAAAATCGGAAAAGCAGCAGTTACCAAAATGGGCTGTATGGCTCATTGCCGCTTGTGCTCTTGCACTCATTTTTGGGCCGCGCTTTCTCCCCACAAAGAACTCCGAGAAACTCACCTACACCGAATTTCTCTCGCAGGTTCGCCTTGGCAAGGTCGACAAGGTTTCCATTAACAACACCACCAATGTGTTGTCGGGAAAACTGAGCGACGGTCGCAACTTCAGCACCACTGGCGCTCCCCTTCTCAGCGATGCCGACGAAAAACTCTTGAAAGACCAAGGGGTTGACTACAACTACAACACTCCTCAGGCCAACTGGTTCACCAGTCTCATCCCTATTTTGTTGCCGTTCTTTCTCATCATCGGCATTTTCATGTTCATGCAGCGCCGGGCTATGGGCCAAGCCGGAAACATCATGTCTATTGGCCGTAGTCGCGCCAAAACCTACAACGCCGACAAACCTTCCACCACTTTTGCCGATGTTGCTGGCTACGAAGGCGTCAAAATGGAAATTAAAGAAGTTGTCGACTTCTTGCGTATGCCTGAACAGTTCAAAGAAATTGGTGCACGCATTCCAAAAGGCATTTTGCTTGTTGGCCCTCCGGGAACAGGTAAAACACTCTTTGCTCGCGCAGTAGCTGGCGAAGCTGGTGTGGGGTTCTTGTCGGTCACTGGTTCAGACTTCATGGAGATGTTCGTAGGCGTTGGCGCAAGCCGCGTGCGAGACCTCTTCCAACAAGCGCGCAAAATGGGTCGCGCCATTATTTTCATCGACGAAATCGACTCCATTGGCCGTAAGCGCGGAGCCGGTCTCGGTGGTGGGCATGACGAGCGTGAACAAACGCTCAACCAAATGCTTGCCGAAATGGACGGCTTTGAAACAAGCGAAGGCATTGTCATTATGGCGGCCACAAACCGCCCCGACGTACTCGACCCAGCACTCTTACGCCCTGGTCGCTTCGACAGGTCCATCATTGTGCCATTGCCAGAATACGAAGAGCGCCTTGCCATCTTGAAGGTGCACTCACGCGACAAGCGCATGGCCCCCGAGGTCAGCCTTGAAACGATGGCGCGCGCAACACCCGGCATGAGCGGTGCCGACCTTGCCAACTTGGTGAATGAATCTGCACTGTTTGCGGTGCGCCGTGGCGGAAAACAAGTGGAGCACGTTGACTTTGAAAACGCACGTGACCGCGTTGTTTTAGGTGCAAGCCGTGAAAGCCTCGTGCTCAATGCTGACGAGAAAAAAGCAACTGCTTACCACGAAGGTGGTCATGCTGTTCTTGCATCGGTTCTTCCGCACAGCGACCCTCTCCACAAGGTCACCATCTTGCCCCGAGGCATGGCACTCGGTGTTACCTGGACCCTGCCTGAAGAGCGTCATACATATTCAAAAGAATATTTTGAAGACATCATTTGCAAAGCAATGGGTGGCCGTGTTGCCGAGATGATGGTCTTTGGCAATTTAAATAGCGGAGCAGCAAACGACCTTGAACAAGCAACTGGCATTGCCCGGCGCATGGTGCGTGAATGGGGAATGAGCGAAGCAGTTGGCCCCATGGCCTGGAATAGCCAGCAGCAAGTCTTCCTTGGTGAAGACCTCATGACCAGTGGTCGTGAATACAGCGACGAAACTGCCAAGTTGGTCGACGGTGAAATTGCTCGCATCTTGCGCGCACAAGAAACTCGCGCTCGCGAGGTGCTCACCAAACATCGTCGCGGTCTTGACCTTGTTGCCCTGCGTCTACTGGAAGAAGAAACAATGGACGGACCAGCGGTATTGCGCCTTGTTCAGCAGGGCTTAAGTGAGTCTGCTTCTCCATCGTCTTCACCTGCGGTCGAAGTTGCACAATCTGAAATTGCTCGCGACCCCGGCTGACGTATTTCTGCAACACCAGCCCATAAGTCGGTTGCTGTAACTGGCCCAATAAAACTGCCGCACACCACCCCGTCTGCATCAACCACAACAACGGTAGGTACTGCGACAATGCCATAACGGTCGTGCAAGTCTTTGCGATCTGGGTACTCCACGTTGACCACCGCAACTTTTGATGTTGCTAAGGCTTCTGCTTTCGAGGCCACGTCAATGCACGTAGAGCACGTTGCCGACGAAAACACTGCAACAAGCCACTGCGCCTCTGGCTGAGGAAAATCACTGCGGTCAACTTGTGCAGGTACTTCCATTTTCGGCTGCGTGGGTGCCTGTGGCTTACGGCGTTGCAAAACCTGGGCCAGCAGTGCAGCAACTGCAACAACCACTACGACCGCAATAAGTTTCACGCCTCTACCTTATGCATTTTTTAGTTTGACTACGAATTATTGTAATATTTGCACTGCCTACTACTTTTTAGAGAAAGAGTCACTCCATGCTTGAAGCATTCCTCGCATTTCCACTCTGGCTCATTGTGCTCATCAGCATTGGTGTTCCGGTCGCTATTGTTATTCCGGTTGTGAGGGCAATTTTCAATGCCCGTATTCAAGCCGAAGGTGACGACACCGAAGGTCTGGTTGCCGTCTTCGGATTCATTGGAACTGCTTTCACTTTGCTACTGGCCTTTATTATTGTGAACGTATGGAGCGAGCAGGTTTCTGCACAAAACATACTTTTTGATGAAACCATCACCTTGGAATCGATCATTGTAGAAACTCGGGCTTTTGACCCAAAACTTGCCCCCTCTATAAAGGGTCTCACAATTGACTACCTCGAATCTGTTCGGAAATACGAAATTGACACCGACCCACCAGCTGGCGGAGACCCACGTGCTGGAGCCGCGTTTGACAAGCTTCTTGAAGAATTCAACATTTTAGAAAAAGACTTAGAGAGCGACGACAATAAAAAAGCTGAAGCACAAATTATTTTGGAAGAAGTAAAGCAACTCGTTGACGACCGCGAAAACCGCGTGAGCAGTGCCTCTGGCTCACTCGACGGCATGACCACATTGGTGTGCATTATTCTGGCATTACTTACCGTTCTCACCATGGCGCTACTCCCCGCTCCTAGCCGACGCTGGATTAAATGGGTGCAGTCTTTAGGAGTTGCAGTTGCCGTTGGCCTCGTCATGTCGCTGGTTTTCTATATCGCCTCCGATGCGTACACGCGCAACGCCGAAGACGAACAAATTAGACGTGTTGAACAAGCATTGGAAATGCAACAGCCGGAATAAATATGCCGAACCATTGGTGATTTATTGTAACATTTTCTCTAATAATACTTTTTAGAGAAAGATTCACCTCATGCTTGAAGGATTCCTCGCCCTTCCTATCTGGCTCATCGTGCTCATCAGCATTGGTGTGCCAGTGGTCATTGTTGTTCCTGTTGTTCAAGCCGTTTTAAATACTCGCATTCGAACTGAAGGTGACGACACAGAGGGCCTCGTTGCTGTTTTCGGGTTCATCGGAACTTCTTTCGCCTTGTTATTGGCCTTTGTCATTGTAAACGTATGGAGCGACCAGGTGTCAGCTCAAGACCCTCTTTTCAATGAAACCTCCACTTTGAAATTTGTCATTGAAGAGGCGCAATCTTTTGATCCGAAACTTGCCCCCATTATGAAAGGTCTCACTCTCAATTACTTAGATGCGGTGAGCAAATACGAAGTTGATGCGCGCGCACCATCTGGTGGAGACCAGCGCGCCGAAGTCGCATTTAGAAAAATCATAGATGCCTTCAAATTTTTGAAACAATCTCTGGAAGGCAACGACGATTTAGCATCGGAAGCAGCGGTGGTTGTGGAGCAGGCGAAGCAACTTATTTTCAACCGCGCTGACCGTGTGAGTAGAGCTTCTGGCTCTCTCGACGCCATGACCACTCTTATTTGCGTCATTCTGGCATTACTTACGGTTCTCTCCGTGGCGCTGCTCACCGCTCCTAGCCGACGCTGGATTAAATGGGTGCAGACCTTAGGAGTAGCAATTGCCGTTGGCCTCGTCATGACCTTGGTCTTCTATATTTCCTCAGATGCGTATTCCCAGAAGGTAGAACACGAACAAATTGATCTTTTAGAACAATTATTTAAAAAGTGAGCGCTGAAATGAAACCTATTTCACGGGCAGTGCTGCAACAAGATCTCTTCCCTTCACACCAAAAGTGCGGGGAAGAGAACGCACCACAATCAAATCTTGCGTAGCAACAACTTGTAGTTGCCCAAGCACCAAACCCTCGGGTAGCGCAACGAAGCGCGTAGCACCTGGTTCGACAACAACTGCATCTAAGCCAGCAATGGGTAACGCGCCTGCTGGCCCTACACCTTCAATGCGAGCAGTTGCCTGCAACCCAGTCACATTGGTAAGGGCAATGGCATCGGCTGTTCCTGGCGCAATAGGCGATGGAATAGCCCACTGCTTTGAGGCCACAACGAATGGCACTCCAAGGTCAACAGTTGTTGCCATCGACTTTTCCAGTTGACGAGTGGATACATGCTCCACCACAATGCCGGCGCCTTCAAGAACAGAAAAAGACACCGCGAATCGGTTCTCAGTTAAGCCAGCGATATTTGACATAGGAAGAGACACCACGCGGTGCGCAGGAACTGTGAGGTTGAGTGGCGCAACACCTACGCCACCATCACCTGAAAACAATGCAACCACTTTTGCATCGTCATCGGTTGGGTTGAACACCACAATTTGCTCACTGGGTTTACCTCGGTAGTCACCTGTTGTCACCCACCAGTCGGTGGCAACTTCTGGAGCCCCCAGCTTGAGCGAATAACCCAAGCGACCAGTTCCTAAATAATGTTGCGCTCGCGCGGCGACAAAAGTGCCACTGACCGCACGCAGTTCCACACCCACAAGTTCTTCTCCACGCGCACCTTGGCTTGCAATATCGAGCACACGCAATGAGTTGGGAGGAAGAACGTAACCCTGAAGCGCCGAGGGTTGGCGTTCGCCATCTTTAGTAACGAAACGCACATTGATAACCGTTGCATCGGGCAATGGGTTCGTTAAGAGGAGATCTTCTTTGCTGTTACTCGCAGTAAAACCATCGGCGAAAAACCACTGCGCCGAAGGTTGGTTCACGCAAGGTTGGGTGGAGTCACCAGCGGGGTAAATAGCGCGCTGCTCAACCGATGTGCCTTTTCCGCCAGCAAGTTCCACCAATGCACTGACATACGCCCCTCGTGCGCCTTCGCTGAAGTTATAAATAAGGGAATCGCGGGGTGGAACAACAATTGAAACGACCTCTGGTTCATTTTCTGTTGCGTAACGCGTAACAACACCTTGCACTTCTGTGTCGGTGGGGTTCGAAATAGTAATGGTTCCGCCGTAATCATTTCCCGCGTAGGCATCGCCGCCTAGTGGAACTCCAGGGCAGTACCACGAGCTACTGATGGCCGCAATACTTGCAACGTGCGGAAAGGACTTCTGCACATTGGCAGGCGCAACATCAACTTCCTTGCCATCGATCGCTTTGCGTGATTCAGACAGCAATAACACTCCGGCTGCACAACCTGCAACAACAGCCAGCGACAAAACACGACGCCATGTCTTCATTGCGCACCACCATCGAAGGAAATGTTGCGGGCATCTGA
>JABMMV010000226.1 GCA_013205145.1 bacterium | reverse complement strand
TTTTGATGAACCCTTTTTCAGTTCGGCCAGAAATGAAGTTGACGTTTTTTCCGTCACTACAGATGTGACGGCATCGTTCGCCTTCAACACTGACATCTCTGGATTAGGTGCAGAGAAGTGCTCTACTCCAGTGTCGACCAAAATTCCGCCATCAACTTTTGTAACTTTTGCAGTTGCATTTTGGCCAGAGACGGTCAGTTTTATGCGATCCGAAGTGACGAATGAAAGATCTTTGTATCCACGATCAAGGGTGAGGTAGGTCTCAGGCAGAAAAATCTTTACATACCCCGGTGTCACGGCCGATTTACCTGTGGAATCTGGTGGTAAAAAATGTGGCGATACCGCTATTGCAGAAAAAGTGTCATTCGAGAATGTCCAGTTCTGACTCATTCCATTTGTTGAAATGAACGTTCCCCGCAAGGCACTTCGTAAGGCTTCCGTTCCGACAGAAGGCCAGCGCCTTAACTTCTCATCGGCTTCTATCCCAAGCGTTCGAATATATCCAGCGAGCGAATAGGAAACGCTTGACGCCACAGAAGTATCAGGGCACGTTGACGCCGAATAGCAACCATTCAGATATGCCTTTAGCGCAGGCTTTGCCCAAATTTCAATGGTCCACCCATCAGTTGCATTACCCCCAATGACCGATTTCTGCGTATCGCCCATCATCATGATGTCGGGAGAAAGTTTTCCCGTTCGCAATTTCCAGCGATAGGTGTTCTGCATATCAGTTTCAGAGAAGTTTCCACTAAGCCCAACTTCGAGCCAATCCGATCCGTCCACTGAACAGAGTTCCGTCGAACTGAAGTCATTGTTGTGACAATTCGAACTTGGAGTCATCGGAGACGGAACTTCTTTCCCATCAATTCCTGCACGCGTCGGCGCTTCATAGCAATACCTCTGGGATGAAAAGGTGCATTCCATCCAACCGAGTCCACGTTGTGGCAACAAATCGATCGTTAAATTGCTGTTACGTCCCGTAGATCGCGGAGTTGGAATAGAAACCTCGGCACACAAAACAGTTGTTGATGTCGTTGATGATGTGGTCGATGTAGTTGACGACGTTGAAGAAGTCGATGTCGTCGGTGACGAACAAGTCGTTGATGGAGTAGTTGTATCAACGCCGGAAACAGGCGAGGGCCCGAATGGCCCAAAAAATAGAAGCGACATGGCAACAAGCATTGAAACAAAACGTATTTTCTTCATAAAGCAGACCATAGCCATGTTTATTAAGTGAAACGTACGTAGAAACTCGCCTGAGGCATATGCAGACGACGCGTGACTCCAGTGTGAAAACCACTCGAGCTTGCAACTACAAACACATACATCACAAGGGCTAGACCTATTTCACTAACCCCGCTCTCTGGGGTCATCGTTTGTAGTTTTCTCGGCGCGGTATGTCACGATTTGCGGGACATACCGCGCCGAGAACACTTTTTACTTGGTTAGTAGGGCATGGTGCCGCCATCAACCGGGAACGATGTTCCGGTGATGCCAGCAGCAACGTCGCGTGCCAAGAGCACAGCAACTGCAGCAACTTCTTCTACTTTGTTCGGGCGCTTAATTGCTGACTCTTTACAAAAGAGAGCAATCATGTTTTCATAAGTGCCGAGACCCATTGCGATGGCACTTGCTGGGCCAGTATCGCGCACGATGTCGGTTTCGATGATGCCAGGAAGAATTGCGTTCACGGTGATGTTGAGCGTGCCCACTTCGTGAGCAGCAGACTTCATGAGACCAAGGACCGCATGCTTCGTTGCTGCATAACCCGGAATGCCAGGCTTGCCCAACTTGCCTTCTACTGAAGAGGTCACGATGATACGACCAGCTTCGCGAGGAATCATGTGCTGCAATGCTTTACGCATTCCCCAGAACACGCTGTGCAAGTTCCAAGTGACTTCGAGCATCCACTCTTCGTCGGTCATTTGTGCAACAGGAGCAGTGTTTTCTACGCCACCTGAGTTGAGCACCATGATGTCGAGTTTGCCGAATTTTTCAATAGTGAAATCAACAATGCCTTCGCAGTCTTTTTGGTTGCGTGCGTCACCTGCGAAGAACGCAACGTTTGCACCGCCGCCCATTTCTTTCATTGCTACTGCGCCTTTTTCTGCAGAGCGTCCGTTAATAACTACTTGTGCGCCTTCGCGCAAATATGCCTCGGCAATGGCGCGGCCAATGCTGCGCGTACTACCTGTGATTGCTGCAACTTTTCCGTCAAGCTTTCCCATGATGTCTGGTCCCCTTCGTTCGATTCGTTCGTGTGATGTAATTCGTGGTCTTAGTACGCAGCGGTTCCGCCGTCGACGGAAATCATTGAGCCGGTAATGCCGGCGCCTGCTTCAGAAGCAAGAAGTGATGCAACTGCAGCAACTTCATCGCATGAGTTCAAACGCTTGATTGCTGCTTCAGAAGCAAACCAATCGAGCAGGTCTTGGTAAGTCATTCCCATTGCCACTGCGGCGCCTGGGCCTTCATCACGCATGGTGTCGGTTTCAATTGCACCTGGGCAGATGCAGTTAATGGTGACGCCACTGGTGCCAATTTCTTGTGCACATGACTTGGTAAGACCATTGATGGCGTGCTTGGCGGTGACGTAAATTGATACGCCAGGCTTGCCGTGCTTGCCTTCGAGTGACGAGATGTTGATGATGCGTCCCCAACCACGTGGGAGCATGTCGCGCAATGCCATTTGGGTGCACCAGAAAGTTGACCAGAGGTTCCACTTCAGAGCATTGTCGAAAGCTTCATCGGTGAGGTTGACAACCTGTGCGTTGTCGGTAGAACCGCCAGCGTTGTTGACCATGATGTCGATTTTTCCGTATTTTGCGATGGCGGCATCGATGATTGCCTGGCAACCAACGCGGCTTTTCACGTCGCCTTGGACGAAAAAGACACGATCTCCACCATTCATCTCGCGAATAGCTTCTGCACCTTTATCGGCACTGCGACCGTTAATGACCACGCTCGCCCCATCGGCAAGGTATGCCTCGGCAATGGCTCGGCCAATACCGCGGGTACCCCCTGTGATGACGGCAACTCTTCCCTGAAGTTCCATAGTAATCCACCCGTTCCTCTCGCCACTGTGGCGACTGTCTGCGTAGAGTAGTCGGGAAATAGTCCGGGGTAAAACGCCGGGCTCACAGATCTTCAAAATTCTAAAAAATGTAGACCATTACCAACGAGAAAAAGGACGGGAAAGCGTGTCGAAAGCAGGCTTGGCGGGGTTAGAAATCGCAGTACAGGAAGTAAAGGCAGTCATCACCACCCTCACCGAGGAAGAGTGGTCACGACCCAGCGGCTGCAAGGGTTGGTCGGTGCGCGACCTTGTGGCCCATATGAGCTCGAACTACAAAGAAACCGTTGACCCCTCCCCGCCGCCGGCAGAGCCCATCAGCTTGCCTGCCGAACGGATGATGGACATGTTGGTCGATATTCGTGATGGCTGGACCAATCAGCAGATTCTCGATGAATACCTGGCCTTTGCCGACCAAGCAGTTGCGGTGTTGGCTTCTTTGCAAGAAGAGCCACTTGCCTCAACAGTCATTCCACTTGCCGATCTTGGCTCGTACCCCATGAACCAACTGGCCGATGCCTATGCCTTCGACCACTACTGCCACTTGCGTATCGACCTTCTTGCACCCGATGGCCCCATTGAACGCAAGATGCCCAATGCCGACGCCACACGCCTTGCTCCTGCCATTGGCTGGATGATGACCGGTATGCCACAGATGCAAGCCGACCTTGGTCGTGCACTCAGTGCGCCCATCACGCTCACACTCACTGGCCCTGGCGGCGGCGTCTGGACCATTGCACCCGCAGGTGCCGACATCACCGTGACACCAGGAAAAACCCCTGGCACTGTTGCTGATGTCAGCAGCAATGGTCATTCATTCATTAACTGGGGAACCAAGCGCTCTGACTGGCGTGAGCATTGCAAAGTAACTGGCGAGGAGCCAGTAGCTGCTCAGTTCCTCGACACGCTGAACGTTATTTAATTAGTAGCAGGTCTGAGCCTCACACTTGTGTGCGACTTGGGCCCGCAGCTGAATCTTTAAACATCGACTCTGCGTCGAAGCCAATTCGCCCATCGGGAATGAGTTGAATTACTACTCGTGCTGGTGAGTCGAGGTGCTCAGCAAATGCTTTTTGCCGTTCCACGCTTTCGGGGCGAACACGTGCGGAGAGAACTTTATAGAACCACTGTTTTGTTGGTTCATCTTGATGCAAAACAATGCTGCCCTTATAGGTGAGAGCTTGACTAATGCCAATATCGGTTCCACGACTTGTAATTGCGATGCATCCACGCGGACGTTTGCGATATGCCTTAATGCGCATACGTTGTTCTGTCGCTGTGAGCCAAAAACTTCCTTCGTGGAAAAAATAGTTCATGTATACACCGACAGGGTCGCCTGTTGATGTGGTCCACATGAGACAACACTCGGT
>JABMMV010000225.1 GCA_013205145.1 bacterium | reverse complement strand
TGCCTGAATGACAACGCCCACAACGGCGAGGATCATAGGAAGCTCATACGCAATGAGCTGGCCTGCGGCACGTAATCCACCAAGTAATGAATATTTATTGGCACTCGACCAACCAGCCATCAAAATACCGAGTACTGAAACTGACGACACTGCGAGTGCATAAAACACGCCGGCTTCAAAGTTGGTGATCCAAGCATCGGGCCCAAATGGCACAACAACAACAAGCAAAAATGTGCTCGACAAAACAACAAGAGGAGCAATCTTGAAAACAAATTTGTCGGCGCGTTCTGGCATCAGATCTTCTTTTTGCAACCATTTGCCTACTTCAGCAAAGAGTTGCATCGATCCGTACGGCCCAGCTTCCATTGGCCCAAGGCGACTCTGCATGAACGACATCATCTTGAATAAGAAGAGGTACACGATGGTGCCAGCAGGAAGAAGCACAGCGACAGAACCACCAATGAGTCGCAGAATAGTTTGCCCCCAATAAGGGATGCTGGAAAGTAAGGCGTACATCAGCGGTCAATGTCTCCAAGGATGAAGTACAGCGAAGCGAGAATGGTGATGATGTCGGGGACGTACACGCCTTTCAACAACCACGGCACGATGGAAATATTGTTGAAACTTGCCGAACGAATCTTGACGCGGAAAGGCCCGAGGTCACCTTTCGACACAACGTAGTAACCCATTTCGCCCAACGGATTTTCCGTTGACACCCATGCTTCGCCTGCTGGCACTTTAATAATGCGCGGCACTTTGGTCATTACAGGGCCACTGGGCAATGTGTCTAAAAGACGCTCAACGATGAAGGTCGATTCGCGTGTTTCTTGGAGACGAACCCAACAACGTGCGTACGAGTCGCCATCGAGGTGAGTCCACACTTTCCAATCGACCTTGTCCCATGCCATTGGCAACGACTGATCGCGACGGAGGTCCCAGTCGACACCACTAGCGCGCAAGTTTGCGCCTGACATGCCGTATTGCAATGCAACATCTCGCGGAATGACACCAATGCCACGGGTACGTGATTCAAAAATTTCGTTGCCGAAAAGTAGGTTCTCTATTTCGTCGCAGAACTTACGCATCTTTTTCATGACGGCGCGTGTTTCATCTACCCAACCTGCGGGCAAGTCGTCCTTGAGTCCACCAATACGGTCGAAGTTAGGGTGGAAACGTCCGCCGGTTGCACCTTCAATGAGGTTCAAAACGTATTCGCGGTCGCGGAATGCAAAAAAGACAGGTGTAATTGCGCCCAACTGCACGCCAAGGTCTCCGAGGAACAGCGAGACGTTTGCAATACGAGAAAGCTCAAACAAAATGGTGCGAATCCACTGAGCACGAGGTGGTGCTTCAATTTCCATCAGCTGTTCTGCTGCCAAAATAAAAGGCACTTCGTTGGCAAAGCTGCCAAGCCAGTCAATGCGGTTCACCAGTGCGGTGACCTGCGGGAAGGTGCGCACTTCGGTTAATTTTTCATAACCACGGTGCATATACCCACACGACGGTTCTGCCCACAACACCTGCTCACCATCAAGACGTGCAATGATGCGCAACGTGCCGTGGGTAGCCGGGTGTTGTGGCCCAATGTTGAGGGTCATCCCCTCAGTCTCAAGCTCTACGTTGACGCGTGCATCTGCTGCTTGCGATGCGATGTAGGCCAACTGTTGACGATCACCAATTATTGTCATTCTGCAGATCCTTCCGCATCATCTTCGTCGCCGCCGCCAGGTAGTGGTTCTACATCGACAATTCCAGGCCATGGCTTCACCATGCGTGCCAGCAATGGGAAGTCTTTACGCAATGGATGCCCCTCGAAGTCGGTTGGCAAATACATATTGCGTAAATCGGGATGGCCCGCAAATGAAATGCCAAACATTTCATGTGCTTCACGTTCGTGCCAGTTAGCACCAGTAAAAACACTTACCCATGATGGAACCACTGGCGTTGCATCTGGTACATCGGTTTTCAATGTGATACCCACGTGTGTGCGGTGATTCACAATGCGAGCGAACACCTGCATACGTGTTTCCCCACCGGCTAAACCTTGTTTGATTTCCGTGTCGCGTTCTACTGGTTCTGCAGTGGGGTCTTCTTCACCTTTTCCAAATGGAGATGGCAACCAATCGATTGCTGAAAGAAAACAGAAATAGTCAAAACCCAAACTTGTCTTTAATGCTGCGGCACTTGTTGCCCATGCATCGGTGGCGACACGCACACAGAGATCGTTGCCAACATTGATATGAGACTGCACGAGTGCACTTCCCAAACAAGCCGATATATCGCTCAACAATTGTTCACGCATGGCGTCTTGACGCGGAGTTGCTTCAGCGCTGGAATCAGTGGGAGACGACAACGGGCTTGCCTTTCCGCTCTGCAATGGCAGCAGCATCGCTGTTCATAGCGACGTATCCGTCGCCACGCCAACGTGCGGCCATGTCTTCATTTTTAATGCGTTGTTGCAATAACACGATTCCTTCAAGAAGTGCTTCTGGCCGTGGTGGGCAACCCGGTACGTAAACATCGACAGGAATAATTTGGTCAACACCTTTTGTAACCGAGTAGCTATCCCAATAAGGGCCGCCACAGTTAGCGCAACTACCCATGGAAATCACATATTTTGGTTCCGGCATTTGCTCGTATAAACGCTTGATTGCGGGAGCCATTTTGTCGGTCACTGTTCCTGAAATCACCACGAGGTCTGCTTGTCGCGGGCTTGCAGGAAGAGGAATAACCCCGAGACGCATGACGTCGTAACGAGGCGAACCAAATGCGGCGCCCATTTCGATGGCACAGCATGCAAGACCCCATTGGTACACCCACAAGCTGTATGAGCGTCCCATATTGAAAAGAGATGTCAGTGGCTTAGGTAGCCGTCCACGTTCTACGAGTCCCATATCTTTAGCCCTTCGCCTTTTTCACTCTGCAGGTGCGCAATTCAAGTGGAATACATTGTGCTGTTAAACCCATCGCAAGACTCCCTTACGCCATGCATACACAAGCCCCAGCAATAGAACAGCAACAAAGACACCCATTTCAATGAGTCCAAATGATCCGTAGCGCTCGAGTTGCGTTGCCCATGGGAACAAAAAGACTGCTTCCACATCGAATACGACGAACAAGAGTGCGAAAACGTAATAACGAATTTGGCTTTGCGACCAGCCTTCGCCAACGGGGTCTACACCACTTTCATAGGACATCAACTTTTCGCGCGTGGGGTGATTAGGTCGCAAAAGTGACGAGACCCACAACAAGAGCCCTGCCAAAGCAAAAGAAAGGAGCCCAAACCAAAACACGGTGAGATAAGAACGCAAGAAGGGGGACATCGCATACGAAACTACTACTTGACACTCATTTGAGAGGAAACCAACGCGGCTTCCTGCAAAATTTCAGGCTGCTACTTGTGCATTTGCGCAACGAAATAGCCTAAAAGCGCATCGCACTGACTGGCAT
>JABMMV010000224.1 GCA_013205145.1 bacterium | reverse complement strand
CATGTGGTCCATGGTTGCTGCACCTTCGTGCACTTCACCGATCTTGTAGCTCTTACCGGTGTAGAACAAAATACGCTCGGTCGTTGTGGTTTTACCGGCATCGATGTGCGCCATGATGCCGATGTTACGAGTGCGATCAAGAGGGTATTCGCGCTTAGCCATTTTATTTCACTTCCGCATGTGGGGGGGTTTGGTAACTGCTTGCTCGAACTACCAACGGTAGTGAGCAAACGCCTTGTTGGATTCGGCCATCTTTTGCATGTCATCACGCTTTTTAACTGAAGCACCAAGACCATTTGCGGCATCGAGCAACTCGTTAGCCAAGCATTCAGCCATTGTTTTTTCGCGACGGTTACGTGAATATTCCACTACCCAGCGAATTGCCAAAGTGCTTGCACGACGTGGGCGAACTTCAACAGGAACCTGATATGTGGCTCCACCAACACGACGACTGCGCACCTCAAGTGGTGGCTTCACGTTGTCGATTGCGCGCTTCACAGTCGATAGCGGCTCTGTACCAGTTTTTACTTCAATCAGTTTCATTGCGTCGTACACAATGTTTTCTGCAATGCTCTTTTTTCCATGAAGCATGATTTTGTTCGTGAGCTGAGTAATGAGCAATGAACGATAAACAGGGTCTGCTGTCATTTCACGGCGAGTTGCGGGACCTTTACGAGGCATGTTTTCTCCAGATACTTTCTTACTTGACGCGCTTCGCGCCGTAACGGCTACGAGATTGCTTACGATTTTTTACGCCGGCTGCGTCGAGCGCGCCGCGAATGACCTTGTAACGAACACCTGGCAAGTCGCGAACACGACCACCACGAACCAAAACAATGGAGTGCTCTTGCAGGTTGTGACCCTCGCCCGGAATGTAAGCAGTAATTTCCACACCACTCGTGAGACGTACGCGAGCTACTTTGCGTAATGCCGAGTTTGGCTTTTTAGGTGTGGTAGTAAATACACGCGTACAAACACCACGACGCTGTGGAGACCCTTTCAATGCGGGGGTCTTCGTCTTTGTTGTTTTCACCGTGCGACCCTGGCGGATCAACTGCTGAATTGTGGGCACGCCTAAACCTCTTGTCTGTAGAAACTCTTCGCCGAGCGGGGGAAACCCCCTCTTTGGGACTCTGTGATGTTATGGGTGCTCTAGCACTGGCAACAACCCGCTACCTGCGTTAGAGCACTCCAGAACGTGAACTTTTTCTGCACTGCGTTGGGGAATGCCCTACTCAGCCGTTTTCTGCTTCTGGCACATAGGTGCCTTGAATACCAGCAAGGAAAGCTGCTGGGTCTTCTTCATCGCTGGAATAGAAGGCCATTGGTTCATAATCGGGGGCTTCGATACCGAAGTTGCGATAAATGTCCATGCCCGTACCAGCAGGTATGAGCTTGCCAATGATGATGTTTTCCTTCAAACCAATGAGTTTGTCACCACGGCCGTCAATTGCTGCCTCGGTGAGAACACGAGTGGTTTCCTGGAACGATGCTGCCGACAACCAAGATTCGGTTGCCAATGATGCCTTGGTGATACCCATCAATTCAGGGCGACCTTCTGCTGGGCGCTTTGACTCTTCCACCATGCGGCGGTTGGTATCGCGGAATACCTTTGCGTCGAGGCGTGCACCTGGCAAGAAGCCAGTGTCACCAGGCTCTTGTACACCAACACGACGTGTCATTTGGCGAACAATGAGCTCGATGTGCTTGTCGTGAATAGAAACACCTTGGTCGCGATACACCTTTTGCACTTCTTCTACTAAGTACACCTGTGTTTCACGAGTGCCCTTAATTTCCAAAAGTTCTTTCGGATCGAATGGACCGTCGGTGAGTGGTTCGCCAGCTTTCACATCGCTGCCATCTTTAATGCCTGGCATGACGCGGCTACCGGTGGGCAAAAGCACCAAGTGCTCTTCACCTTGATCGTCGATGACATTAACGGGGATGCCCTTGCCTTCGTCTTCGCCAATGCGCACAATTCCTGTGGCGCGCGCCAAGCGAGCAGAACCACGTGGTGTACGTGCTTCAAAGAGTTCAACAACGCGTGGCAAACCACCAGCAATGTCTTTTCCTGCAACACCACCAGTGTGGAACGT
>JABMMV010000223.1 GCA_013205145.1 bacterium | reverse complement strand
CAACGTCGTGCGCACGGAACATCACTTGCGGCGGTGCTTCCTATTTCGGTTTCTAGTTTGGCGAGCTATTGGGCGCACGGCCATGTTGATTGGCCAGTTGCATTGTTTTTAGCAATAGGAGCAGTGGCGGGGGCGTTTCTCGGAACAAAACTTTTAAAGACTGTTAAGCACGAAGTTTTAAGCATGGGCTTTGCGGCATTATTAATTGTTTCAGCTGTGCGTTTGTATTGGAGCACTTCTGGTTCGGGTCGTGACCAATTAATTCTGCTCATGTGCATTGCACTGATTGCTGTGGGTGTTGTTACTGGTGTGTTAGCTGGTCTATTGGGAGTGGGTGGAGGAGTAGTAATGATTCCTGCCATGATGGTGTTGCTTGGTTTGCCCAACGTCATTGCTAAAGGCACATCGTTAGCCGTCATCATCCCTACGGCAATTACCGGGACATTGCGCAACAGATCTGCAAGCAACGTCGATACTCGTGCCGCGGTCATTGTGGGAGTCGGCGGTATTTTGTCGGCTATTGCTGGTGGTTGGATTTCTTCACGACTGTCCGATTCATTATCAAACGCTTTGTTTGCCACGTTGCTTATTGTTGTGGCAGGGCGTTTAATTATTCAAGAGTCGCGTCGGCGATGGAGCAAAGCGCCAATCCAATAGCCAAGACCGGTACTTAATCCACCACCGAGAGCAATGCTGAGTACCGCGGGGTCACCCCCAGATACAAGAGCAACAACTGCTCCGATGAGTCCGATACCAAGTGCAAGAGCATGTCGCCATTGAGCCATGCCCTACCGTACTTCTTCAGCGTGGTCCGCGAACTAAGTTCCCTGGAAGTGCTCCGGTGAATTGATCGGAGTCGACAATTTGTGTTCCCGCAACAAACGTTGCGTCGTAGCCAATTGCTTGTTGTACCAAACGTCGACCTTGCGCAGGCAAATCGTAGGCCATGTACGGCATGGTAAAATTTAACTTCTCGAAATTGATGATGTTGAGGTCTGCGCGTTTCCCAGCAGCAATGAGCCCACGGTCGTTGAGCCCGTAAAGTGCAGCTGTTTGTTGAGTCTGGCGGTGTACCACGAGCTCTAACGGCAGTTTTCCACCTCGAGTACGGTCGCGAACCCAGTGGGTGAGCATGAAAGTAGGCGTACCGCCGTCGCATATTGCCCCGCAGTGTGCACCCGCATCACTGAGACCCATGCGAGTGCCAGGGTGCTGCTGGGCTTCATAGTTAAACGATAAATCTCCGTACGCGTAGTTAAAGAAGGGCATATATATGAGCCCATGACCATCGTTTGCTACGAGTTGGTCAAGAAGTATTTCCATTACTTTTTTATTTGCGCTCTCGGCAATAGCTGTTGCACTGGCCGAGGGGAGTGGTTCGTAGTCTATGTTTGCCGTCATGACGGGAAACATATGTGAGGCATTGTCGAGAATTACTTTTTGAAAGAGGCCTCCATCATTTGGCATTTCATTAATTATTCGTTCGCGTAGTTGGGGGTCTTGAAGGGCCTTGCAACGTTCGGCGAGTGGCAGGTGTGCAACTTCGTTGTATGCAGGGTGGAAAAGAAGTGGGTGAGCGCTTCCCTCTAAACACATGAGTACGCCAATGGTGCGCCCAGCAACTTGCGCAACTATGGGCACGCCATCGTTTTGGGCTTCGGTGAGAAGTGATAATACTTTGCGCCAAATTTCTGGGCCATCGTTTGGCTGGCTCAAATTGACACTGACCGTTGCGCCAGTAGTTTGCGCAAGTTTGCGCATCCACGACCACTCTTGAACAGGAACCTTGGCGTGTTCGGGTGCAAATTGAAATACACCGTGTCCGACACGCCTCATTGCATCGGCAATACCCAGAAGTTCGTGTTCATTTGCTGTTGTGCCTGGTACAAGCTCGCCGTCTTTGCTGCGATGCAGCGGTGTACGACTTGTGCTGAACCCGAGTGCGCCAGCACGTAATGCGCTTTCTACCAACTTGCTCATTTCTACAATGTCGTCGTCTGTAGCAGTTTCATTGAGTGCGCCACGATCGCCCATCACAAAACCGCGAAGCGGCCCATGGGCAATTTGAGCTGCAAAGTCGATGACATGTGGGTGCGATTCAAGCGCAGTGAGATACTCCTCAAAAGATGTCCACTCCCAAGTAATACCTTCCGTCATGGCGGTGCCGGGAATATCTTCAACACCTTCCATGAGTGCAATAAGCCAGTCATGTCGATCGAACGATGCAGGTGCAAAACCTACGCCACAATTTCCCATGACCACTGAAGTGACGCCGTGCCAACTACTGGGGGTAAGCCAAGGGTCCCAAGTTGCTTGTGCGTCGTAGTGCGTATGAATATCGACCCAACCTGGAGTGACGAGGCGTCCGTCAGCATCGATGACTCGCGTTGTGGAAGGAGTGGGAAGCGACTTGGGCGCTGCGACCTCGGTGATGAAGCCTCCTTCAAAAGCGATGTCGGCGTGCATAGCAGGTGAACCTGAACCATCTACGAGGTAAGCATTCTGGATCACAGTTCGTATTGGGGTTCCCATGTGACTACTTTAGACAGTTATGGAACGTCCAAATATTTTGTTCGTCACCCTCGATCAATTTCGGGCCGATTCCCTGTCTTGTGCTGGGCATGGTGTGGTGAAAACGCCTCATCTCGACATGCTTGCTGCTCACGCGGTGCGCTTTGCCCGCCATTATTCACAAGCAGCTCCGTGTTCCCCTGGGCGGGCAGCCTTGTATACGGGCACCTACATGATGAGCAACCGCGT
>JABMMV010000222.1 GCA_013205145.1 bacterium | reverse complement strand
GTTAGCAAACAGCCGAATTTCGATTAGAAATACCCCAAGTGTCAGGACTCAAAGCCTGTGTCTACTGGACTTGGGAACTAGGTGCATACCCTGCTCATAGTGATCTCCATCTCGTTTTCAATACTCGTCTGTGAAAATGAAAGGACCGCGCAGTTTTCTGCGCGGTCCTTTCATTTAAAGCTCTTCAGGTGTTACGAGAAGTTGAGACGACTTCCGTTCACCCCACTGCCGCCTGAAACGGTGACGTAGTAACCGCTACTATCCTTTCCGACACTTGATGAGAGATTCGTTCTTCCACCAGGAATGGTGTATCCATTTGTAATCGTCTCCCCACCAATCGTTTTACTCACGCACTTTTTTAACTTTCCCTTTCCTATGCATTCCTCAATAGTTTTCTCAGGAACTGTGACAGCTGGAATATTGCGGGCAGGGAAGTCGAACCCTGCGCTGCTCTGAAGAGTTCCGTTTCCAAATGTGATTCCGCTATTCGAGATGGTTACCGATCCAGCGCCCGATACGGAGGCACCGACTGTGTAACCATTGCTTGAGTAACTGAAGTTCTTGTTGTAGTTAAACGACAGAGCCTTGCTGAAGCTCCAGTTACTTGGGTCCACTGTGGCAGAGAACTCTTGACGTGCTTGATTGTGGAAAGCGGATGTACCGGTAACTGTTGCTGTTGGGTATGTTGTCGGTGAAGTGCATGTCAAGCCCGGGCAGTTCGTGACGTTGAGGGATCCTTCAACTGATGCGAACGAAGGGACGCCTGGAACCCGAAGTCCGCCAGCGATTCCCAAGTTGAAAGCAATCTTTTTTCCAACGAATGCTCTGAAGCCAACGGTAGCTGTTCCAACGAATACACCGTAATTATCGGTTTTTGTGCCTTGGAATTCAAAACCATTTGAGTTGGCCACTAGTGAATAACTGAAGCTTCCCAAGTTGACGCCACCAGGCACAAAGGCGCCTGCACCGACGAGTTGAATTCCACCCACTGCGTCAAACTTTCCAATCAGGCGACCGCTAATTCCGTACCCAGCCAGTGCACCGTTGAACTGCAGACTGTTACTTCCGCTACTGCGGGCGATCGTTCCGATTGAATCTTCAAATTCAAATCCGCCGAGTGCGAATGCACCAATTGCAAAGTCAATGGTGAACTCAAGAGCTGGATTAAGGACAATAACACCGCTCACGACGACAGTTGTTGTTCCGAATTTGCCATCAAATGCAATGGCGAATCCTTGTGGATAGGTAACACCAGCAATTGTCGAGCCAGTTGTTGAAAATGAGAATGCGAGATAACGAGCTGACAAAATATTTTTAAAATTGAAGATATTTGGAGAATTATTTGCCTGCGATCCAACCGACATGCCCATTGTGAAGCCAGACAGTCCGCTTTCGAAAGCTGTCGTGAACGTTGTACCTGGGGCGACTCCCATTTCCTGGAGGAACGTAGGCAGAGTTCCCGTTATCGAGAAGCCGATTCTGTCCGGGACGACACCCATGAATGAGAATTTTCCGGTGACCGCGCTGATGTTGTATCCGTTGATCCCGAGGAAATTGTTGAGTCCAACATTGGGGTTGGTGAGTTCAACTTCAATAGTGTTTTTCGCTGGGGTGTATCTTCCGGTCATTACCAGTGGCATTGTCACGCCTTTAACTTCAAGAGTTGCATCTGCGATAACTGAGAAGCTTGACTCAGCGCCTGCGACAACAACTTTGAGTGAAGTACTCAGTATCTGAAATGCAAAGCCGTTAGCTGAAGGCAACTTGAGGGATGAATTAGGAATGACTGCCGTAGCGGTCACGGTTGACCCGGAGACCGTAATTTGAGCAAAGTTGAGAGAACCACAGTTGACGGAAATGAATCGACAGAAATCTTGCGGTATGAAAACCTCTTGGGTTTGAATGAATACTCCGACTGTGCCGGTGGTTTTTGTAGCAGAGTTATCTGTTGGCGCGTAAGGCGTAAGAACGCCGTTGCTCGCAGTCTGGCTTGAACTTGTAGTGGCGGCCGGCAGTGCAGCATTTTTCGTACGTGGTTTTGCAACTACGACTTCTTCTTGTGAGGTAGTGACGACTACTTCATCACTTGAAGTTGTTGATCCCGATGAACAAGCAGTTGCAGTGAAGACCAATGCAGCGACTAGAGGGAAGGATATTTTTCTCAATTTCATAAAACTCCTAGGTAGAAGGGGACAAAAAATGCCGATTCCCGACCGTACTTCAAAAAAGGAGCCACCGTCTAACTCAGCAAAGACTAAGACCGTTCGTAACTAGGTGACAGCTAGCACTTCCATAAGGGTTTCAAGTGCTCGGGCAGTGAGGCAAAAGTCGCAGTCACCTCGTGTTGGTGGCAGTTAGGTTTCATTTCAGTGCGAAAAGTGTTTGGCCCTTTGTTAATTCTTGCCATCGTGGGCTCCCTTGCTTTTGTTCAGCGCACAGTGCTTGTCGATATTTGGAATCGACTCATTGAGTTACCGCGCATTTCCCTCCTTCCACTGCTGGGTGCGGCAATAGTCATGATCATTGCGAGGGGGGCCTTCCTTGCGGCATGTTCGCCAGGGGTGACGCTTCGCCAGGCGGTGATGACAGATCAGTCAGCGCTGGCGGCGGGGTACGGAATTGTTCTAGGTGGCGGGTTAGTGGGCACCGGAATGCGGATTCACATGTTTACCCGGTGGGGAATAGCGCATATTTCAATTGCATCGTCAATTATCGCGACTGCAGTTGTGCCTTCATTCTCTACATGGGGTCTACCCGTTGTACTGCTTTCGATTCCGGTGATTAGAGGAACAGCAACTTCACCACAAGCTCTGGCTGTGTTGGTCGGCGTACCAATTATTTTGTCCTCATTAGCTTTCTGGTGGATGGCGCTGCGGTCCGCGAAACTCTTTTTACTCGTCGGAAGATTCTCTGCGTGGCTGAGAGCATTTTTGCTCCGCAGAATTTCACTGCGGTTTATTCGTACCCGAGCAGTTGTAGAACGTACTCAGCCACTTGAATTTTCTGCAGAGATGCGTGTGGGGCTCCTTAAATTACTGCGAAAAAGGTGGGCAGTGATCTTTGCTGCTTCTGTAGGCACTTTGGCAGCAGGTTTTATTTGTTTATGGACCTCTGCAGTGGTCTTTGAAGTGCAGGGTCTCACTCTCTGGGAAGCTCTCGTTGCATTTTCGCTCGTGCGAGTAGTCATTGCTTTATCGCCGATACCCGGTGGCACTGGTCTTGCGGAATTGGGGTTGATTGCATTGCTCGAAAGGGCAGGCGTGAGCACCATCGACGCAACAGGTGCAACTCTTTTGTATCGCTCACTTACTTGGTTTTTGCCCATCATTGTGGGGTCATCAATGTGGTGGCGCTATAGCCGAAGTGAAAAATCTTTAACGGATCTTTCGTAATACATCATTGTCAGGTGCATTGTTGTGGAGCATTGCAGCAATTGCTTCGACGCCATCAACGAGGCGTGGCCCAGGACGCACCATGACGGAATCTGCGTCAATTGCCCAAACTGATGCTGAGGAAGGAAGTAGATGTTCAATGGAGTGTGCCTGCTCTGCTGCACCGTCAAGATTAAATCCGCATGGTGCAACAATGACCACAGCGGGGGCAGCAGCAGTAATTTCTTGCCAAGTGGTTTGCACCGATCGTTGGCCTGGTCGACAGAGCACCGGATCGCCTCCTGCCGCAGCAATGATGTCGGGTACCCAATGGCCAGCTCCAAAGGGAGGGTCAATCCATTCAAGGACGAATACTGGCGGGCGAGTCTTTCCCTTAACGTTTTCTGAAACGGCGAGGAGTCGTTCGTGGAGTGCTTGAGTAAGAACTAGCCCGCGATGAGAAACACCTGCTGCATGCGCAATTGTGTTAATTGACTCAATTACCTCAAGCAAGTTTTGTGGGTCAATTTGAAGAACTGTTGCATCACAGCGGAGTCGGGCAATTGCTGCATCAACGTCGCCACTGGCCACCGCACAAACGCGACAGAGGTCTTGGCTCAATATGAGGTCGGGGGCACAGCGGGCAAGTGCGTCGTCGTCAAGGTTGTAGAGATCGAGGCCCGCAGCCATGCGTTCTTTGACAATTGCGTCAATGTCGCCGGGCGTCATGCCAGGTTTTGTGAACGTGTCAACGACAATTTCACGGCCTGCTCGCGCCCCTGCTGGCCAATTACATTCAACGGTGACGCCTCTGAGTTGGTCTTCCAAGCCGAGGTCAAAAATGATCTCGGTAGTTGAGGGCAAAAGCGAGACGATGTTCATCTTGAAATTGTAGCAACGCGTGTCAAATTGAGAATTTTGGTTATTTTGGGCCGCACCTTGTTATTACAAAGGTCCCATTAGTGGTAAGAATTAAGTCATGAGTGTAGTAATTCGCGACTTGCTTCTTTCAGATATTGGTCCTGCTGTGCGATTGCTGGAGGAATGCCGATCTCTTGCCGATACCAAGCCAGCCGACATTGCGCAGTTTGTTAATGATGTCTCCTCGGGCTCGCCAGGTGTGGTCGCGTTACATAATGGCCAAATTGTTGGTGTTGTACAGGCCCGCACGGTTGTCGACGATGCCTGGATCAATGTGGTGACCATTGATAGTGCTTGGCGCCACCAGGGGTTGGGCTCTGCGATGCTTCAACGGCTTGAAGAAAATTTGATGCATCAAGGTGTGAGGAAAATTTCTGCATTGCTGTCAGGTTCTCAAGCCGGGGAAACAGCACTGGTGAATCGTGGCTTTACTGCGATACATGATCTTGTGCTTTACGAGAAACTGGAGCCAATTGCACCTACTGCAATGCGCATTGTTGACCAATACGGTGGGGAAATTCTTTCTGCATCATTATGGGATCGTGTCGCTGGCATGAACGAAGAAAAGAAAATCATTGCCGGACGTGTGGTAGCGCCGTTGGCGGACCCGATTACTGCAGAAAAAGTTGGCGTCAAGGCTCCTGCTACGGTGTTGCTGTTCGGCCCCCCAGGTACTGGCAAAACCACTTTTGCAAAGGCGATTGCCGGACGCCTGGGTTGGCCATTTATTGAATTATTACCGTCCAAATTGGAGAGTGGAAATGATTCAATGTCAGCAGAACTTCGCACAGCGATGAGTGATCTTTTGCAATTAGATCATGCAGTTGTTTTCATTGATGAATTTGATGAAATTGCCTCTGCCAGAGAAAAGAATCCTTCTACAAAAGGTGTTGTGAACGAACTTTTAAAAATGATTCCGCTTTATCGTTCGGCGCCAGGTCATCTATTAGTTTGTGCCACAAATTTTGTTGGTGATATCGACTCTGCTGTGCTGCGCCCAGGCAGATTCGACTTGGTGATTCCTATTGGGCCACCTGACCTCGTTGCTCGCCGCGCGTTGTGGACTGCATCGTTGGCATCACTCGATCAACGTGGTGCTGACATTGAAAAACTCGCTGTCAACACCGATGGCTACACGCCAGGCGACGTGGAATTAGCAGCCCAACGAGCAGCAGCAGCAGCCTTTGATCGCATCCGAGAAGGCATCGAGCCCTCGTACATTTCCACGGACGACCTCGATGCTGCCATTGCGCGAACACGTCCGTCAGTGACGAGTGAAATTTGTCAGCGCTTTGGTGATGAAGCCGACCGATTTGCACGGGTTTAGGTTTTCTCGCAGTAAATAACCAGGCGTTGAAGCAGCCCTCAGGAACGTATGAGCCCGCCGATTTTTATTGCACAGGGAATTGGTCGAACATTAGTTGGCGACAACACTTGGCTTCCTACAGTTGCAATAGATGTGTCTCGTTCACCTGAAATTGCGGATCTTGCTCGAGTACATGCAATTGAGGGAGTAGGCGATGTG
>JABMMV010000221.1 GCA_013205145.1 bacterium | reverse complement strand
TGCAGAAACATTCAAATACCGTGTCGACGCCAAGGCAACTGTGTACAACGCAGACCGCATTGCCACCGTCGATTTCTAATTCTCTTTGAATTCGCCAACGCCCGACATCAGCAATCTCCGTATTCGCCAAGCGGTGCGGGGTCTCATTGTTGATGAACTCAACTATGTGCTGTTGGCGTTACTGCAATTCCCTGCGCGCTCTGTGTGGGTGCTCCCCGGCGGCGGCATTGAAGCCGACGAGGAGCACCACGAAGCTCTTCACCGAGAACTGCGCGAAGAGGTGGGGCTCTACGCGCCACCTATTGGTGAACTCTTGTGGACCCGCACACACG
Source organism: bacterium (assembly GCA_013205145.1). Classification (GTDB taxonomy): domain Bacteria; phylum Actinomycetota; class Acidimicrobiia; order Acidimicrobiales; family Ilumatobacteraceae; genus F1-20-MAGs119. The sequence goes on along the minus strand of JABMMV010000221.1, from coordinate 15,172 downwards.
TCATTCCCTTTATTGATGGAAAGTGGGACGGACAACGCGACCACGCGTACTTAGTGCGCACAACACGTTTTGACCCACAGCCCGAATTGTCTATTGAACAACTGCGCAGTGAATACCTAGTAGAGCTGCGCTGGTGGAGCGTTGAAGAACTCTCGTTGGCTGTTGATGATGTTTTTTTCGCACCGTTGCATCTGCCTCAGCTTGTTGCAGACGTAGTGCAAAATGGGCCACCTGCGGAACCTATTCATATTTTTCAAGAGAGCACAAGCGACCAACAAACAAAGACCTAGCGAAAATCTCGACTTGTTGCACCCGCTGCCACACGCAATGCCGAAAGATGTTCAGCAATAATGTTGACAACACCTTCCGAAGACTCCACGCGACCGCGCACTAAGAGTGCAGCAGCATGGCGGGCATCAGTGCGAAAACGTGTCCAACACCCTGGCGAACACACCACGTTGATGAGCCCTGTTTCATCTTCTAGGTTTATGAACGTGACTCCACTTGCGGTACGCGGACGTTGCCGATGCGTTACCACTCCGGCCACATAAATACGAGTGCCCGACTCTGCTGTAGTCAACTCACTTGCGGTGAGCACGCCCATTGCATGCAACTTTTCGCGCAAGAAAATAGTGGGGTGCCCATCGGGGGAAACTCCAGTAGCCCAGAGATCGGCCACTGCCTCTTCAATAGGTTCCATTCCGGGAAGTGCCGGGGCCGTATTGCCTACCGTGATTCCTTCTAAACGCGTTGGGCGTGATTGTGCAACCGCACCCGCTGCCCACAATGCATTACGCCGCTGTGTACCAAACACGTCGAACGCACCAGCAGTAGCAAAAGCTTCAAGGTGAGCCGTTGAGAGTTCTGGTACAGCACGCACAACGTGTTCCATGCTATTGAAGGGCTGCGCATCTTGCAGTTTCTGCGCCAATGAACTACTGACGCCGCGAACCGCCGATAGGCCCATGCGTACCGCAAGACCACTAGTAGATGTAGCGCTTTCCACCAAAGATGCTGATGCTTGCGAGGCATTAATACATGGGGTGAGCACTTCTACCCCATGGCGCCGCGCATCGCGGGCCAATGAATGCGGCGACCAAAAACCCATGGGCTGTGCATTGAGCAACGCCGCGCAGAAAACAGCAGGTTCGTGATATTTAATGTACGCCGATGCATAAACAAGATAGGCAAAACTCACCGAGTGGCTTTCGGGAAATCCGTAACTAGCAAACGCCTCCATCTTGTGGAAAATAGTGTCGGCAATTTCCCCAACAATGCCTCTTTCTTCCATGCCATGGAAAAGACGCAAACGAAGTTTTTCCATTTTTGCGTGAGATCTTTTTGAGCCCATGGCTTGACGTAACTGATCGGCTTCACTTGGCGTAAAGCCTGCAACGTCGATAGCCATTTGCATAAGTTGCTCTTGGAACAACGGTATGCCAAGTGTTTTACCCAAACTCTTTTCGAGAAGTGGATGCAAATAGGTAATAGGTTCTTGCCCATTGCGCCGCCGAATGTACGGATGCACTGAGCCACCTTGAATAGGCCCCGGGCGAATGAGTGCTACCTCAACCACAAGGTCGTAAAAGCGACGCGGTTTTAAGCGCGGCAGTGTTGCCATTTGGGCCCGTGATTCAATTTGAAAAACACCCACCGTGTCGGCGCGACACAACATGGAATACACATCATCTTCTTGCGGCAAACCTGCAAGATCTAATGGTGCACCACGATGCAGAGCAATGAGATCTACTGCGTTATGCAAAGCCGAGAGCATGCCCAGACCCAACAGGTCGAACTTCACCAAGCCCGCCGCAGCACAGTCGTCTTTGTCCCACTGCAACACGCTGCGCTGATGCATAGTGGCCCACTCAACTGGGCACACCTCACTGACTGGACGGTCGCATATGACCATGCCGCCAGAGTGCACACCAAGGTGTCGGGGGTGGTGAAGCAATTGCACAGCTAAGGCCTGAACATTGTCGGGAAGATCTTCTGGGTCGACCTTCTCGCCTTGCGCAATGTGATGCCCCAATGCTTTTGCGGCGTCGCGCAATGCAGAACGCGACCGGTACGTAATGACATTGGCAACCTGCGCTGCATGCAAGCGGTCGTAACGCTGAAAAACATATTGAATGACCTCTTCGCGCCTGCCGCTTTCAATATCGATATCAATATCGGGTGGGCCGTCGCGCTCGGGCGACAAAAAGCGCTCGAAGAGTAAGCCGAGCGACACAGCATCGGCGCGCGTAATACCGAGAGAAAAACACACTGCACTATTTGCTGCACTACCACGGCCTTGGCAAAAAATATCGTTGTCGCTACAAAATTGAACGATGTCCCATACGACCAAGAAATAGCCAGCAAAACCTAGGGTTTCGATGACATCGAGTTCATGATGAATGACTGCCCACGCCCGTGCTCGCAACGACAAGGTGTCGTCGACATGAGTGGGTGGCGGCCCATATCGGCGCTGTGCACCTTCGGCCACCAAATGACGCAAGTACTCCATTTCGTTCATGCCAGAAGGGCACGGGTACGGAGGTAGGCGTGGTGCAATAAGTGCAAGATCGAATGCACACTGTTCTGCAATGTCGGCAGCAAGCTCTACCACTCCCGGGTAACGCGCAAAATATTTTTCTTGCTCGGCACCTGAACGCAACATTGCCGTTGCCGCAAATGGCAATAGGTGGTCAATATCGTTCAGCGAACTACGTTGACGAATAGCAGCCATTGCTGTTGCCAGCGAAAACTCTGTGGTTGTTGCGTACTGCACATTGTTGGTTGCTACACATTGCACATTGCAGCGCGCAGCAATACGCACCAACTCGTCGTTACGCGCTGCATCGAGTGGGCCGCCATGATGCACAAGTTCTACGTACACATTGTTGGCGCCAAATGCATCGACGAGTTGGTACAACTTGCGTTCGCCGGCTTGTGGCCCGTGCTCAATAAGAGCTTGGCTGACCACTCCTTCTACGCCGCCCGTGAGCACCTTCCATGAGCCACGAGCAAAACCAGAAAGATCGGCCAGGTGAAACTGCGGCTCGTTTTTTACGCCGGCTAGTTGCCCATGTGTAATGGCTTGTGACAAGTGCGCGTACCCTTGCGGCTCCTGCGCAAGAAGCACTACATGCCCACTGTTGTGCTCGCCAGCAAAGCGCGGAGTGATTTCTGCGCCAAACACGGTGGGCAACTGCAACTGCCGTGCTGCTTCAGCAAAACGCACGACCCCATACAAGCCATTGCGGTCGGTGAGAGCAAGCGCTTGCAAGCCGAGTGCACTTGCATGTTGAGCGAGTTGCTCAGGAGACGAAGCTCCTGTCAGAAAAGAAAAATGCGATTGGCAGTGCAATTCGCTATAACGCTGCTCACGATGAAAACCCACTCATCGGAGTTTAGCGAACATACGTTCGTATGAGTTCCTGAGCCCGCACGAGTGCTCCGACAAGCCCCATGTCGGCAATTTTTGTTGCCTCTTCCCAAGAAAACCAGCGTACTTGTTGGCTTTCCTCTGCCCCAGGGGCTGGCACCTCGCGGTGGTTGGCAAGCAAGAGATACCGCAAGTCGAGATGCGTATGGCCCCGGGGCCCTGGGTGTACATCGAGGTGAAAGAACACCGCGCCGCTCTGGGGGTGGCGCACATGCAGGCCCGTTTCTTCTTGTGCTTCGCGCAATGCACCCTCACTTGGGTGCTCATCTTTTTCAATATGTCCACCAGGCTGCAACCACAAGTTGAGTCGCTTGTGCAAGTGCAACACCGTTGCCTCGCTACTGACCACTACACCAGATGCCGTGACGTGGGTGGTATGTGCATGTTCGTTGCACGGGTCGGCAAGTTGAACTACCTCATGGCGAAAAGTTGTTAACGACTCGGCTTCTCGGGCATCGACGGGGTGATGATGAGCAACTAGTGCCAAGAGTTCATCTACTGCAAGCGATGTCATTTCTACAGTCTCTCAGGAATACACCGCAACGAGCCACCATGTACGGTGCTCGAGCAATACCAGCCACCCATGTTCTTGTTGTCCGTCGTGAACAAGGCATTGCATGCGCACCACACGACGTTGACGCAGTGGATCCCACCAACGCTCTTCAACGGGCCACGGGCCATGCCACGCGCGCACAGGGAAAAGTTGTTCATTGCGTCGGATGTACTGTGGCTCTGAACGCACAGCATGACGGCCAGTTACCTCGACTGGCGCATACTGGTCGTTGAGTACCTCTACTTTTTCTGGTGGAACAATATTTTGCATTGGCGCATGCTGCCCCATGTCGCCGCTCCATGCTGCGGGCCGCAATACGCCAGGGGTGACCCGATGAATAGTGGCTTCATTGTGGGCAAGATCGACACGATGCGCAGGTACCAATTCATACTCGCGCGTAATGTCGCGGCCGCCTTGCCACTCGGGAACGCACACATGGTCTTGACCCACCACACCAGCCACCCGAGCAATAGCTATACGTGCTGCAGCATCACTTTCACTACGACCACCCCACAAGCGTGGCTGCTCGTGGCCTATTGGGACCGTATTTTGCACATTGACTGCAATGTTGTGCACCCCAGCAGTGAGCCCTGATGATTCTTCTAGCCATGTTGTTACTTGCCATCGCACACGCTCGAGGAGGCCTTGTTCGTAAAAACCCGCCGCGCTGTACCACACACGTTCAGATGTGTCGTCGTGCTCGGTGGTGAGAGTAACAACTACACGACACATTGCTAGATGTTGCCCTTGCAACTTTGCCATGAGTGGCGCGATGAGCTCTTGAGTAGCTACAAAAACAGCGTCTACCTGCACAAGTGGATCTTCATAATGGCTCTCGGCGTAATAGAGAGTAGGAATTTTTTCAGTCAGTGCAGGGTGCAGGTCGGCACCGCTACACAGTGTGTGCAACGTATTGCCGTCGGGGCCAAAGCGATCGGCAAGAAGTTGTTTACTTGTAGCAGCAATTTTGCCACAGGTAGACAAACCCAATCGAGAAAGAAGCGACAAAGTGTGCGCAGACACATTGGCAAACTGTTCGAGATATCGCACATTGATACCAGCCAAAAACTCTGCTGTTTCACCAGCAGGAACAATGAATAAGGGCTGTGCCATACGGGCCGCAATAAGCCCTGCAAGACGCCCATCGGCAATACCTATGGCGAGCGCTACATGCTGAGGTGCACAGGAAAAAAGCTTTTCTGCTACTGCTTTTTCGCCACCGAAATATCGAGTTGGGCCTCGCATAGGAACAAGTACATGTTCATCGTCGACAATTTCAATGAGGGGCGCAATAGTAGTAATACCTTGAGCTAACGCATTGAGTTGTCGGGCGTCACTTCCTACTGCACGCACAATGGCAACGCGATATGAATGGTGGTTCATCATTTCACCTCCCCACCAACAATGAGAAACATTGCTCGCTCGGCACTCGGCGTCCGCCAACATGAACAGATAATTCTTGCGCAGCAAACGCCACTTGTTCTTGTAATTCATTTTCCTTCAGCCATGTGCGCCCTGTTGCGCTAAAAACAACATCGGCGGTCACGGCGTGCACCGGGCCAAGAGCAACCACCACACACTGTTGCACTGCTGCCGATAACAAAGTTCGCCGCACAGAACTTGGCGACACATGTGGTGGAATATTTACAATAAGAACTTCAACACCACTGGCGAGTGCCATTACTGCCTCACACCAATGTTCCGCACAGGACACCTGCACCACGCGCTCTAAACACCACCCGGCATTACGAGCTGCGCTCCAATTGAGATGTTCACTTGCACACCAACCCACCCATGAACCCTCTGCAGTTGCTTTTTGCACAAGGGCTACCGCAAGTGACATAGGAGCGATGCCCGTGCACTGGTACACGCGACCACGCACCAAGCCCAAAGGAAGTTGTGCTCGTTGCAGAACTTCTACAAAAGACTCGCCAACGGCAATGGTGCGATGTGCGTGCAAAGATGCTTTGCCAAGCGACACCACATGGTGCCCATATTTATGATGGGAAAGTTGTTGGGCTAGTTGCTCACGAGCCAATTCCAAAGACGACACGTTGCTACTGTAGCGAACGCATGTTCGTATTTAACCCTGCTCGTATTTAACCCTGCTCGAGGAACCCCACGAGAACATCGACATCGCTTGCCCACCCATGGGCCCCTAATTCTTCTGCATCTACCGCCGAGAGCACCGCGGCTCCGCCGATGTAAATAGGCACGGCTCTGCCAGCAGTTTCGCGCATAGAAAAAATAAGCTCACGTGCTGCATCGCGAGCAGTTGGCGAGGTAATGCTCACACACGCTGCAACCACATCGGGGGTATTGTTCACCGCAGCAATAAATGAATGCGCAGGGAGATCTGCTCCCAAATCGAATACTTCCCAACCACGTTGGCGCAAGAGATCGGCCACCATTGACACCACGAGGTCATGATGCTCACCCTGGGGAGCACCCACAATAATGGAACCCTTCGTGCGCCCACGGCCCACAAAACGTGGCCCCAAGCGACCCATAATGCGACCCACAATGGCCGATGCTTGATGCTCGTGGTAGATCTCTAAATCGCCTCGTGCCCACTGATCGCCAATATTCACCATCGCTGGGCTGAGAACTTTCGTATAAATATCTTCCAAGCTGACCCCAGCAACAAGTGCAGCCTCGACCACGGCCCATGCTCCGTTGCCATCACCGGCAAGCAGGCGTGCTTCTAGTCGTTCCCACCACACCACATTTTTTTTGAGCGATACTTCAGCGTCGAGGGGTTGCGGGCTCTGACCTTGAAACTCACGCAGATCGTGGAGCAGAACACGCCATGTTCCTGCTGCCTTGTGTGCGGGCAAAAGACCCAAGCGCACATAGCGGTACGCGGTCATGTAGTGCACATCGAGCATCGCTGCTGCTTCATGCAGGGTCACCTCATGTGCAGGTGCACTTTCTACAATCACTTTTTGAGCAACCACGCCTTGACTTTAGAAGAGTTCTGCGTTGCGTGCTTTACCTAACGCATAAACATCAGGGAAAAGTTAGCCACCCAAACGGGCACGCGCAGATGCACTGCGCTCAAACAAATGTGCTGGCACACGTTGTGCCGCGGCACTGAGGGCTGGGCCACCATCGCTTGTTGCAGCACCGCTTGGCGCTTCTTCTTCTGGGGCAACAAGATCTTCAAATGCAGGAGGCACCATTCCTGGCTTCCAGTACTGATACAGGTCGCGCACCACTTCGTTCAAGCCCTGAGCACCCGCCCCTTTGGCTAGCTCAACAGTGATGATGTTGCCATAAATATGCACCCCAGCTACTTGCCCGGTAGCAAAAAGTCGACTTGCCACCACTGCTGCAGGTTTGGTGCCAAATGCTTGGTCGGCACTGGAAAAGCGCTCGTGACCCATTCCTGTGAAACTGCGATTTGCCTCAAAACGCACAATGCCCAACTTGCCGGCGGGACCTTCAAGAACTGATACTGGCTGACCCATGCCAAAACAATAGTCTGCCGTGGTGCATCGCTGGCATTTCTCCACCATAATTTGAAGAGTAACGAGGGGGAAAAGATGTCCAACGGCCTGTCAGCCAATATGTCACTTGAAGAGTTCACCACGGCAGCACGAGCATTTCTCGATGCCAATGCAGAACAACGTGAAGCTGAAAAAACTTTTGTATGGGGCGAAGGCTCCGACAAAGTCAACGTATTCGAAGAGCGCACGCGCGAACAAGAGTTAGTGCTGCTCGAAGAAGCAAAAGATTGGCGTCGCAAAAAATTCGATGCCGGCTTTGGCTGGGTAGGTGGACCGGTGGAATACGGCGGCAGTGCGCTTCCTGCAGCATTCGATCGCGCCTTTGCGCGCCTCGAGGGTGACTACAAAATTCCCAATCAAAGTTTTTTCTCTATTGGTCTTGGCATGGTTGCTCCCACCATTTTGGCGCACGCAAGCACGCTTGCAAAAGATACATACCTCACCAAAATGTGGCGTGCCGACATTATTAGTTGCCAACTCTTTTCTGAGCCAGGTGCCGGCAGCGACCTCGCGTCGTTGCAAACCAAAGCAGAACGCGATGGCGACGAGTGGATTATTACTGGGCAAAAAGTGTGGACCTCTGGTGCCCATTACAGCGACATCGGCGAAATTATTTGCCGCACCGACCCCGACCTACCAAAGCACAAAGGACTCACTGGTTTCATCGTCGACATGAAAGCACCTGGTGTAGAAATTCGCCCACTGCGCCAAATGACAGGCGGCGCAAGTTTCAACGAAGTGTTCTTCACCGAAGTACGCGTGCGCGACGATCACCGCCTCGGCGATGTGAACAACGGATGGAACGTTGCACTCACCACGCTCATGAACGAGCGCGCCGCAATTGGTGGCGGCAGTGGCGGCGACAGCGTTCTTACGCGCGTGTTCGGCATGGTGCGTCACTATGGTCTCGACAAAGACCTCATTGTGCGCAACAAACTTGCCGACCTTGTTATTCGCTACCGCGTAGCTTCGTACAACAACCAGCGCGCACTCGACAAAATTCGTTCTGGTCAAACACCTGGCCCTGAAATGTCTATTGCAAAAATGGCTCTCACCGACAACCAACTTCGTCTCGGCGCTTTTTTGTCAGAGGTTTTGGGGCCACGCCTACAAGCCGACACCGGCGAGTGGGGCACTTATGCATGGAACCAGTTGGTGCTGGGCACCCCCGGGTTACGCATTGCCGGTGGATCCGACGAAGTGATGCGCAACATTGTGGGCGAACGTGTACTTGGACTACCCAAAGACACCGGAATTGACTCGAAGTCATCATTCCGCGATTTGCAGAAGTAATTTCTCGCTACTTCGTTAAGCCTAAATTTTCCATGAACGCCCACGACACGCGATGTAGTGGCGACACTCCGTGTTCGCGTAGGCCCTCGCGCTGTTTTGGGCAGGGGTAACCCTTGCTTCCTTCAAAATTCCAATGCTGGTACTGCACTGCGTAATTGCGCATCATGCGATCACGTGAAACTTTTGCCAAAACTGATGCAGCAGCTACCGATGCCGATACTGCATCGGCTTTCACTTGCATCATGACGCGCGGTACCAATGGTGTAACAAAATCCCATTTTCCATCGGCAATAACAGCATCTGGTTTTACTGTTAACGATGCCAGTGCGCGCTGTGTTGCTAATCGTTGAGCCGCACTCATGCCCAGCGCATCGCACTCAAAGGCTTCAACAATGCCAAGTGACCAATCGAGGCACTGCGCAACAACCGTATCGAAGAGTTCTTCACGCTTTTTCTCGCTCAATATTTTTGAGTCGCGCGCAACAAGGTCTTCCACAGCAAACTTTTCATTGTTCACAATGGCGATACCCACAACGAGTGGCCCCGCCCATGAGCCCTTCCCTACCTCGTCAATGCCTGCAACAACGCGTGCGCCTTGCACGTGGAGTTCATCTTCCCACTGCAACGTGGGAGCCAACCGTGGCGTGCGTGGCGCCATGCTCACTCAATAACGATGCCAGGGGCACCGGCTTCTATGTAGCCCGTGCGCCACCAACCAAGGTCGAGCAATTGCTGTTGTCGCTGCGGGGGAACAACAGCCAACAAGCCGCCCGAAGTTTGTGGGTCGAAACACAAAGCAGCATGTGCATCTGGTGCAGAAATGGTGCAATGCCCTTCCACGTATGTGCGATTGCGTGGGTCGCCACCCGTACGCATTCCTTCTAGCGCCGCCTTCAGCGCACCGGGGTACGCAACAATATTTTGTGCGTCAATATGCAAACGCACATTGCCACGCTCTGCAACTTCCCAACCATGACCCGCTAGCCCGTAGCCCGTCACGTCGGTTACTGCGTGCACATCGTCGCCAAGTTCGCGCAGTTGTTCTGCCGCACGACGATTCAAGGCACGCATGCCGTTAATGGCGGCGCGTTGATCGGTAGCGCAACCTCCGGCAAGAGCAAGCGCGGTGCCAATTGGTTTTGACATCATCACAACGTCACCAGGTTGCGAACCACCTTTACGCCAAATCTTTGATGGGTGCACGACACCTTGTACAGCCAGACCGAAAATGGGTTCTGGGTTACGAATGGTGTGCCCACCTGCAATGGTTCCACCTGCCTCGGTGACCACTTTGCTTGCTGCACCAAAAATGGCCGAAATGGCATCGTGAGGAAAGTGCTCGGGAAAGGCTGCCACGTTGATGGCCATCACCACATGAGCGCCCATGGCAAAAACGTCACTACATGCATTTGCTGCTGCAATTGCGCCAAAGTCTTCGGGGTCATCAACAAGTGGTGGAAAAAAATCGGTGGTGCTCACCAGCGCTACGTCGGGGCTCACTTGGTACACCGCTGCATCGTCAAATGGCGCCAAGCCCACCAACAACGACTTGTCGAGAGAACCTGGCATCTCGGCCACTAGTTCAGAAAGAAGTGATGCACCCCACTTTGCCGCGCAACCACCGCAACTAGTCCATTCCGTGAGTCGAATAGGTGTTCCGCGATAAGCCATAGGCAAAGAGTAGTAGGGCTCTACGAGTTCTGCACCTGCCAGAGCGCTTCGCCCGAGCTCGCTTTCGTTGTTGACCATGTTGCGTCAACACCGCTGCGCGCGACAACAGGGACTCCACCGGTGAACTCCCAGAGTGCTGCCACATTTTCACCATGCCAACGCAACGCAAATGAAGCACTCACGCCACCGCCTGCCATGAAACCAAAAGATTCCCAGTTGAAACCTCTCCACAATGCAGGAATGCCATGCGGTAACAGAATTGTTTCACCACGACCATTCACCGTGCACAACTGCTGTTCAATTGCAGCAACACGACGGCCATGCGACATCCCCACGCTATGGGATGCATCGTTTGTTGCATTGCTTGCCTGACGGCTCTCGGCAATGCGTTGCCAACTTGCTGCCACATCGCGCACTGCTCGTTCTTCTTTGCAGCGATGCAAAAGCAACTGCACGCCAGCAACCATTTGAGCCAATTCGCTGAGGTCGTGTTGGGCGTGATTCTGCAGACATTCTTCGGCAAGTGGAACGAGTTCGTCGAGCCACAGTTCTGCCTTGTCGCCTAAGCGAACAAGCTCAATACCGTCGAGCACGGTGCCAAGCGCATCGTCGAGCGGGTCACACACTTCGCCTAGCAACAACGCACAGCGCGCATCTATGAGCGCAAGTGAAAGGTCGCGCAACGGCCCATCTACTGCCTGCACTCTGCTTGCCGACTCCAGCGATTGCATCCAACCGCTCACTAACTTGTCTGCACTGGGCAATGTATTGAGTTGAATATTGCTCGCATCGCCCGTTGCCAATGCCACACGCACAGATGAGCGATGCCCAATAGGCAACACAATGGAACTCGCTGGCAATTCAATACCCATAATGGGCTGCTGAGTTGGCACACGTGATGTGACGATGTCATTTCTCGTGAAGGCCACGGCAATAGGCGATGGCGAATCGTTTTCAATTTCCACAACCACAATGCCTCCGTGCGATGCAACTGCATAGACCCGTTGAATAGCGTCACCACCGTGAATACGCAATCGCGTTTCTACAACAGGCACCCCATCAATGCGCACTTGGCGCACAGAGGCTTCTTTTTCTGGCGAATGCCAACGGTCTTCATCGGCAATGTGCCAAGCAAGTACATCGGTGCCGTCGTGTGGCGTGATGTCTCCCCATGGGGAAACAGAAGCTGTAAAGGTGCCGCCGCGAATGCCGATGAGTCCGTGTGATGTTGGGGAAAGTGTTGTCATATGTCTCAATCGAGTTCAGAGCGCCCACCACGACTGAGGAGGTCGCTCAACGCTTGTTCTGCAGAAATACCGCCGTGACATACTGCCACCACTTGCTCGGTGATGGGCATTTCAATGCCAAATTGTGCGGCGAGGTCGAGCACTGCTGCAGAACTCTTCACGCCTTCGGCGACCATTTGCATTGATGCCACCACGTCGCCAATGTTTTCGCCTCGCCCGAGGGCCATTCCTACCGACGTGTTTCTACTTTGCAGCGACGAGCACGTGGCAATGAGGTCACCCATTCCCGCTAGCCCGGCAAATGTTGCTGGCGTGCCACCCATTGCCGTACCTAAGCGCGTCATTTCTGCAAGACCTCGCGTGATGAGCGTGGCGCGTGTGTTATTGCCAAACCCCATTCCGCCAGCCATGCCCGCGGCAATAGCAATAACATTTTTTACCACTCCACTCACTTCGCAACCCACCACATCGGGGTTGGTGTAAATGAGCAGTCGTGGGTTGCTAAAAATGCGCTGCAATTCACGAGCAATGGTTTCGTCATCAATTGCCACAACACTCGCCGCGGGTTGCCCATCCATAATTTCGTGCGCAAGGTTCGGCCCCGTCAGCACTGCAGCAGGGTGCCCAGGCAGTTCACTTGCAATGACTTCACTCATTCGCATGAGAGAACCCTGCTCTAACCCCTTTGCCACGCTCACAATGGGCACTCCTCGGCGCACGTGTGCTGCTGCTGCATGAAGTACTTCACGGAATCCTTGCGACGGAACCGCCATCACCACCACGTCGGCGTCGCGCACCACCTCTTCCAGGTCATGCGACGCAATAAGTTCTGTAGGCAGTTCTCGTCTTCCCAAATATGCCGGGTTGCGGTGCTCAGCATTAATGACCTCGGCCGTTACTGCACTGCGTGCCCACAACATGGTCGAGGTATTCAACGCCGCCATGGAGGCAATGGTGGTACCCCACGACCCTGCCCCTACGACCCCCACGCGAATTGCCATAGGTGAAGCGTAGGGCACCAGCGCAGACCAGCCCTAGGCTTCATCCTGTGAATACGCCCATACAGGCTTTGATGGTCATACCTATCAAACCATTTGCCAGTGCCAAGGGGCGCTTATCACAAGTGCTCTCACCCGCACAACGCGCTCAACTCGCCCGCGAGTGCGCAGAGCGTGTGGTGAAGTCTGCGGGAAATCTTTCGGTACTTGTTGTCACCGACACATCAGACAACAACGAAGTTCCGGCGTGGGCTCGCGAGCACGGCGCAGAGTGCCTCATGCAGGTCTCTGCGGGCCTCAACGGTGCTGTGAACGATGCAATGACCTACGCCCGCAACAACCACTTCACACACGTGCTCATTGCCCATAGCGATGTCCCACTTGCGCACAACATTGCACAATTTTTAGAAGCCGACACTGTGTGCATTGTTCCCGACTCTGCACACGATGGCACCAACGTGTTGGCACTGCCCACTGCACTCCCTTTTTCATTTCACTACGGAGTCGGAAGTTTTTCTGCACATGTTGCCGAAGCGATGTCGCATGGTCTTGCTCCACGCATTGCGTTGAGCGATGAGTGGGCACTCGACCTTGACGAACCCGAAGATCTTCACCACCCACGCATTCACGAGGAGTTTCCATGGCTAACAATGAACTAGGTGCCAATGAACCTGGCCAACCTCCAGTGGTGGATTCAGCAGCCCCCACAACCGACTGGGGTCACAACCTCACTGTTCCACAACGCGTGCTTGCCGTTGGCGCTCACCCCGACGATATTGAATTTGGTTGCGGTGGCACGCTTGCTAAATGGGCTGCTGCTGGCTGCGTTGTGCACCATGCAGTACTCACCGATGGGTCGAAGGGAACGTGGAACCCCGATGCAGACACCGCCGCACTCATTGCCACACGTCAGGTGGAGCAACGCGACGCCGCGTATCGGCTCGGAGCCAAAGGGTCAGTTACTTTCCTCGGCGCAGTAGACGGCGAACTCGAAAACACTGTGGAAATGCGTGACGCCTTGGTGCGACTCATTCGCATTGTGCAACCCGATGTGGTTCTTGGCCATGATCCGTGGAAGCGCTACCGACTTCACCCCGATCACCGAGCCGCCGGATTCCTCCTCACCGACTCCATCGTTGCAGCCCGTGACCCACATTTCTTTCGCCATCACTTCAGCGTCACCGACCTCAACACCGGTGTAGCCCTGAAGCACCACAGGCCGTCATCGCTGCTTTTGTGGGAAGCCGATGTGCCGAATCATGTGGAAGATATTTCTGCAAGCGCCGATACGAAGTTGAATGCACTACTTGCTCATGCCAGCCAATTTGAGTCGACCATGAAGGCCACCACGAGTGAAGCACTAGATGTTTTTCAATCTCGCATGCGCTCACGCTTCGCCACACTTGGACAACCTCATGGTTATGGTGCAGCAGAAGTGTTTCACCACATGAAAGACCTGTAACCCACGCTTCTTACAAAGGTTGTCGACCAGCACCTGCGGGGCCGGCAAAGGCTTGAGCAATACCTAGCCACTCGGTGGCAAGCGCTCCCTGTGCAACAAGGCGCGTATCTTGCACATGACGACGCTGTGTGACCAGTAGTGAAAAGTCGAGGGCCAAACCACGCACCGACTCGGGAGCATCGGCACTTCCCCACTCCCACATAGAACCATCGGGCGCCTGCAAGCTCACGAATATATTCGCTTCAGGCACTTCGCGTTGACGGGCCCGATAGCTATTCGCACGAGCCAAAACCCCAATGTGAGCAATGTGCTTGAGTCGCATTGAGCTAGTTGGCGGCAAGAAAAGCGCATCTGAAATATCAACGCTGTGGGCCCAGGTCTCCATCAACCGCGCCGTGAGAAATGAAGCAACACTCATTGACGGCCCATACCACGGCACGCGTTGCGTACGGTCTGCGTTGCGACCTGCGGCCACCAGAGCGGCACTGTACTTTTTCCACTCGCTGGCAAGTTCTGCACCACTTGCGCTGCGACCAAATGCAACTGAAGGGTCTGCGCCTGTGGCAAATGACTTCATCATCTCTTGACCATCTGCGGCAAAGCCGTCCGCATCGGTCATTGCTAATGCTGAGCGAATGTCGAAGAAATACAGATGCGATACAGAGTCTGCAATGTCCCAGCCGTCTGCTGGAGTCTTCGAGCGCCACTGCGGCTCAGTGAGCCCGGCAATGAGAGCGGCAAGTGCAAGGTGTTCATCTGCGAGGTCTCGCAGAACAATGTCGGTGGCGTCCATCTGTCTATCGTGGCGCACTGAGGGGAGAAATAAAGAAGTGGGGGGCTTGCGCCCCCCACTTCCAACACTCCGAACCGATTGGTTAGGTAATTACTTCTTTTTTGCAGCTGTGCGCTTGACAGCTTTTTTCTTACGAGGAGCAGCCTTTTTTGCAGCCTTTTTAGGAGCTGCTTTCTTTGCTGCTGCTTTCTTTTTACGAGGAGCAGCTTTTTTAGC
>JABMMV010000220.1 GCA_013205145.1 bacterium | reverse complement strand
TAGCAGCCGAGCGAGCAACCGGAGCCTGGAACTGGCTGCGTGATGAAGGGCTTCTTATTGTTGCCATCTCCTCCGGGGCCTTCTTTTTTACCCGAGCCATTGGTCTGGTATCGAACTATCAAGCCGAACGCCTGAAACGCCAGCGAGCTGCTGCCAACCCGCTCGACCACAACGCTATTGGCGCCTACCAAGGCGCTCTCCTTGGTGCCGCCCGTTGGGGCATCAACTTCACCATTGCCACAGTGGCCTTTGTATGGGCGCTCCTACTCCTCAACTTGCCAGCATCTGCAGTGGTGCCGTTGGTGTCCATTGTGGGTGCGGGTCTTGGTTTCGGTGCTCAGCAAATTGTGGGTGACGTTCTTGCTGGCATCTTCATCATTTCCGAACGCCAATTTGGCGTGGGCGACGTGGTGCGCGTAGGGCCGCTCATTCCCGTGGGATGGATTGAGGGCCGCGTTGAGGAAGTTACATTGCGCGTAACCAAAATTCGCACCTTCGACGGTGACCTCGTCACCATTGCCAATGGTGGCCTACGCCAAACCGTCAACCTCTCGCGCGACTGGGCACGCGTGCTCATCAACATTCCTGTGTCACGCGAAGCCGACCTCGATGCCGCAATTGAAATGCTCAACCGCATTGGCCGCGACATTTCTCAAGACCCCGAATGGGCACCGCTTATTTTGGAACAACCAGTTGTTTCGGGCGTAGAAGATATTGGCGCTGAAACTATTGAACTGCGCTTTGCTGGTCGCACCCTTCCTGCTCAGCAATGGAAAGTGGCTCGCGAAATTCGCCATCGCATAGCTATTGAAGGCGCCCCATGAGACGCATAGGTCGCGCCACCATTGCCTCGGCAGTTGTCTTTGGAGCTTCCATCACTACCTGGACATTGCAACGCCCCAGCGACCCACCGGCGCCCGCAAGCATTCCGTGGCCCGATGTGAGCTGGGTCATTGTGACCACCACCTCAACATTGCCCAAAGAGAAACCAAGCGAGCCCGAGACGACCACTACAGAAGAAAAGCGCGTGTCGACAAATGTTGAAACAACAACCACTGTTGATGCCTCGTCAACTGTGCCTGAAACGCAAACTACCGCAGCAGCTGAAATCTCACCAGAGACTTCAACCACTGCGGTAGCAGCTAATTAATTCGTATTACTAGTTCAGTACGAAGTACTTATGCGCCGATCTTGGCAGCAAGTGTCTTGGCGATTGCAACCAAGCTGTCTGGCAATGCTGCGTAACCTTTGATTTCAGCAACTGCTGGTGCACAAGTGTCAAGTACGTAGAGGACGTAGCTCTTCGCAATTGCATTGTTTGCAGCTGTTCCAAAAGCAGCAGTGTTGGCCATACCGTACGATACAGCTGTGATTGGGTAGGCGCCTGCAACTGTATTTGCGTAGTTGAAGGTAACAATTCCAGTTGTGTCAGCGATGGCTGCAGCACCAACTGCAAGCTTTGCGCCTGCAGAGCTACCTGCGAGATACTCGCCTGCACCATTTTTGATCTTCGCTGATTGGATTGGCTTACCAGCAGCTTGACGCTCATTGACGAACGAAGTTTCTGCATAACCAATTCCACCATTTTTGCCCATGACGCCGTTAGCAACACCGTCGTTACCCTGAGCAGCAACGAATGAACCATCGGTTGGCACTGTTCCTGGGAATGCAGTGTCGAATGCATCGTTCGTCTCTTTTGTCCAAACAGTTGGCTGTGACTTGTTCAAGTAGTTCGCAAAGTTGTTAGTGGTACCTGAAGTATCTTTGCGCTTGTACACGGTGATTGGTGTGGCGGGAATTGTTACTGATGTTGCATCTACCGACACGGAACCAATGAGGGCCTTGTCGAGAGTGATGGAATACACAGTTCCGGCAGCGTAAGGAACCGACAACGTAATTTTGCCAGCTTTTGGCTTCTTGTTGTAGATCTTCTTCACGGTCGTTCCACCATCAACACTCGAGGTGATGATGAGGTTCTTTGATTTGCTGGTCACAGCCTTTGAAGTCAACGTTGCAACCAAAGTTGCTTTTGTTGCACTCTTTTTTGCCAAAGTAAATGTTGTCTGACCATTCAAACCAAGAAGTTTTGGCTGAGCAACAACTGGGTTGTCAGCAAGAATTGCTGGGTCATTCCACGTCTTGATTTGAGCAGCAAAGATTTTTGCAACGGTTGCAGATGACATTTGCAAAACGGTGCCAGCAGGCTTTACACCTTCAAGGTTGTATGCAATGTTAATTGCGCCGGAAATGAGTGGCAAGAAAACGAAGTTTGTGGCTGTGCGAGATGCACCACCGCTTGTTGCTACGGCAGTTGTAATTTCCGAGGTCTTCCATACTGAGTCTGACATTCCGAACGTGTAGTCGTTCTTGAAAAAGTTAGCCTTACCAGTTCCCGAGCCAACGCCGGTGTAGTCAACTTTGTGGCCAGCTGAGTTTGAGGTGCTGTCACCAGCGAACGAAGCGCGGCACGATTCCATAAGGTTGAGTGGGAAAGTTGCACCACCGGCAACAATTGTTGCTGCAGATGCTGCAGTGATCCCGAAAGATCCAACAATTGCTGTAGCCGCAAGGCCAACAACAAACTTCTTTGACAGTTTCATGTATGAATATTCCTCCGAATAGGGGTTGGTTACCTGACAAATTTACGAGATCAATGAAAAGCCAAAATGTTGTTTGAGTAACGCTTTGGGGTGCCCAAAGTTAACTCTGAGCAAACTCGACTGAGGTCAGCCGAAGCGCCCCTGCACGTAATCGGCCGTGCGCTGATCGGAAGGTGAGCTAAAGATCACAGAGGTGCGGTCGGCTTCTACAACCTGGCCAGGTCCACCGTCAGACAAGAAGAACGCACAGAAGTCGGAAACGCGAGCTGCTTGTTGCATGTTGTGCGTAACCACCACAATGGTCATGTCGGCAGACAACTGCACAATGGTTTCTTCCACTTTCAAAGTTGAAGCAGGGTCGAGAGCCGAGCATGGCTCATCCATTAACAACACCTTTGGCTTTACAGCAAGAGCGCGGGCAATGCACAACCGCTGTTGCTGACCACCAGAGAGTGAAGAACCCGACAACTTCAAGCGATCTTTTACTTCTTTCCACAAGCCGGCACGGGTGAGGCACTCTTCCAAGAGGCTGTCTTTGTCTTGCACCTTAATATTGGCGAGTTTCAAACCTGCCAGAACGTTCTCGGCAATGGTCATTGACGGGAATGGGTTTGGCTTCTGGAAAACCATGCCCACTTTTAACCGCATGGCGGTGACATCGACCTTCGGACCATAAATTTCTCCACCATCAAGAAATACTTCACCTGCCATTGCAGCACCAGGAATGAACTCGTGCATGCGGTTGAGAACGCGAAGGAAAGTTGACTTACCGCAACCCGAAGGGCCAATAAGGCCTGTCACACTATTCGCGGGAAAATCTAAGGAAACATCTTCCAACACGTGGTGCTTGCCAAACCATACGTGGATGCCTTTAGTTTGCAATCCGTGCGTACCCACACGACCTTCGTCCAAAGCATTTCCTCCCGTTGCAGTATTCGTATTTGTGGTATTCACAATGAGATTGATGTCGTCATTTTCCATGGTGCTACTTCCTTGACCCTTTGCCCGCTAGGCGAGCAAAAATAAAGAGGATAAAAATAAAACTGAGAAGTACTGCTGCCCCACCCCATGCGCGAGTCAGTGCGGTATCGGTGCCGGTTGAAAAGTTTTGGAAAATATACATTGGCAACGACGCAAGCGGTTGCCCAGTTATTTCTAATGAATACACCGCCGAGTAATACGCAGTGAGAATGAGCGGAGCAGTTTCGCCAGCTACACGCGCCAGGCCAAGCATTGACGCAGTAATGAGGCCGGAACGGGCAGTTG
>JABMMV010000219.1 GCA_013205145.1 bacterium | reverse complement strand
TGGCCAGTTTGTGCCGAATCTTACGTTTGGTCCCGACGTTATTGCCGCAGCGCGCAAGCACTGCAGCGTTCCTTTCGAAGCTCACCTCATGGTGCTCACACCCGATGTAATGGCAGAGCAATATGTGAAGGCCGGATGCTCACGCCTCATTGTTCACGCCGAAGCCTGCACTCACTTACACCGCACGTTGGCCAACATTCGCAACCTGGGCGCCACCGCTGGTGTTGCACTTAACCCCGCTACGCCAGCAAGCGCCATTGAAAACATTCTCGACCTTGTCGACATGGTGTTGGTAATGACCGTGAACCCTGGTTTCGGTGGGCAGAGCTACATCTCAACAATGGAGCCAAAAATTCGTGAAGTGCGAAACATGATTGAGTCTGCAGGCTTAAGCGATGCAGTGCATCTTGAAGTTGACGGCGGCATTTCTGCCACCACCGTTGCAGGCGCAGCAAGCGCCGGAGCAAATGTGCTCATTGCGGGTAGCGCATTGTTTAAGCATCCAGATGGATTACAAGCAGCAGTCAGCGAAATTCGCGCAAACGCAACAGCTGCATTTCGCGCATCGTAAGTTACTGCTCGGCGCGAGCAGCGTCGATGAGTCGTCGCACGAGAACAAGTGTGACCAGGCCAAGAAGCACAAGCCCAGCCGGCACCACAACGGATAGCGCCAAGCGGCCACCACTTCCCGACAACGTAGAAAGAATTCCCGACTCAATAGAAGAGCCATTGACGTGCAATGTTCGTGCGGGGTCGGCAAAAAGCGGACACGTTGCTCCGGTTTTATCGATATCGGCAACTTGATTACCACCAAAAAGTTCAGTTGCTTCTGTTACCCGAGAAAATATACGCCCCGTTCCTACATCGAGACCTGCACCCACCAGATACTCCGTGCCCACTTCGAGAAACTTCACATCGCGGCCGTAGTACATGACCACGGTGTCTATTCCACTGACGTTCAGCACGTAGCCTTCGAGCACACCAGAACGTAACCGAATATCGGTAAAAGTTGCCGTGGTGGAATCTTTGGCAATTAACGCGCCAACAAACACTGCTTGCGAAGCATCGGGGGGCACACACCCAGCAGGAATTGTTGTGACCGCAGAAGCAAGGGTGCTTGGCGTTACTGACGTTGCTGGCAGAGGTACCCCACCTTGTTCGTCAATGACCCCTTCAACAACTGCAAGAGTTGTTGTTGTTGCATCTACTGGCGATGCAACAACTACATACGGACTAAAGAATGAAAAGCCACAGGCGCTCACTACGCAGAGCAACACACCTTGAGCACACTTCACAGTATTTAGTTGCCCTTAAATTGCGGGTCACGCTTTTCTGTAAAGGCCTTCATTGCTTCTCCGGTGTCTTTTGTTGAAAAGTTCACTGTTTGCGACAAGCCTTCGTCGTCGAGAGCCTCTTCCAAAGTGACATTCATGGAGTTGTTCAACAGGCGCTTGGTCATTGCCAAAGCAATTGGCGGGCCTTGGGCGAGTCGTTGTGCCCAGTTGTCGACAAATGCATCGATCTCCACATCGGGCACAACACGATTCACGAGCCCAATACTTTCGGCTTCTGCAGCGTTAATAATGTCGGCAAAAAATGCCAACTCTTTGGCTTTATGAAGCCCAATACGACGTGGCAACAACCATGAGCCACCAAAGTCGAGGCTGAGGCCGCGCTTGGCAAAAATTTGAGAGAAACGAGCATTTTCAGATGCCACCACCAGGTCGCAACCAAGAGCCATATTGCACCCCGCGCCAACGGCAACACCACGCACTTTGGCAATAGTGGGCTGCGGTAAACGAGCAAGAGCCAAAGCAACATCGCCAACATGGCGCATGCTGGCAAGCTGATGCTTGTCGGGGCTTCCTGCTCCGCCCCCTGAGAGGTCGGCTCCTGAGCAGAAATCGCCACTTGCTCCGGTGAGCACAACAACACGATCTGCAGCGCTCTGACCAATTTCGTGGAAGTTTGCGAGGAGTTCATTCCACATCACTTGGTTAATAGCGTTCTTTCGCTCTGGGCGATTGAGGGTGATGCTAACGACGCCAGCGGAGCGTGTGACTTCAATAGTTTCAAATGTGTTGGATGACATCTGTTCACGATACATAATGTGGAGGTGGGATTTGACTCAACACGCAAACAAGTACGGCGAAAGACCGACATTATTTTTGTGCTTTGTGCCGTTGTTGGCGCGTTTGCGCTCGTGGCGTGGGCCGCGTTCGGCTAGCGGCACTTGCTATGTGGGACGGCGCCTTCGGGCCAATTGAGGTGCGGCGCATACAGCCCTACCAGGCGCTCAAGGCCTACATTTGCCCTGGGTGCAACCGCGATATTCCCGCACGTACTGGGCACTATGTTGCCGTCCCCACTCAAGAGCCCGATCTGCGCAGGCACTGGCACTACAGCTGCTGGGACCGCCGCTCCTTCAAAAGGCATTAGGTAGAACTTCAACACGAGTTCCAACAATGCATACAAGGTCGAAGCGCAATTGCCAATAGGCAATGTTGTTTGCTCGAGCCCACTCGACCCCAGCATGACGCACAGTGCGCTGCTTGTGTTGAGTCATTGCTTCAGCTGGACTACCAAATTTTTCTGATGCCCGTGCTTTGACTTCGCCGATCACCACAATGTCATGACGAGTAGCGATGAAATCGATTTCGCCTTTTCCTACCCGCACATTGCGTGCCACAACCACGTATCCGTGTTGTTCATACCAGCGACACGCGATGCGCTCGCCCCACTCTCCTCGCGCACGAGACGCAGCGGCATTGCCTACGCCTCGACGGTGGGCAACTCCTCGATGTTCACGTCTTTGAAAGACAGGATCTTGACCGTCGACACGAAACGGCTCTTGCGGTACATATCCCAAACCCATGCGTCGGTGAGCTCCACTTCAATAAGCGGACGCGTTCCATCGACGGTGACCGTAGAGGTAACGTGGTTCGCTAAATAAAATCGGCGCTCGGTTTCGACCGCAAAACGAAACATCCCCACGACATCTTGATATTCCTGAGCCAATTGCAGTTCGCGTTCGGCTTCAAAATTTTCAAGGTCGTCAGTGTTCATAGTGGCCTACAGATGTTGGGCGGGAGCTGGGATAGGCAAGGAGTTACCACCAGTGTGTGCGAACGGGTACGCAACACGACAGAACAAAAATTACCTGTCGCGCTTTTCGCGAATTTTTGCTGCACGTCCTGTGCGGTCGCGTAGGTAGTACAACTTTGCGCGACGAACATCACCATGGCTGAGCATTTCCAACTTGGCAACCGTTGGGCTGTGCACTGGGAAGGTGCGCTCTACTCCTACGCCGTAGCTAAGTTTGCGAACGGTGTAGGTCTCGGCGATGCCTGAACCTTGAATAGCCACGATGTTGCCGTGAAAGATCTGAATGCGCTCTTTGCCGCTTTCCACCACGCGTACGTGTACCTTCACTTCGTCACCCGACTTCAATTGCGGAATGTCGGTGCGCAAGTACTGGTTGTCTACAAGATCGGTGCTCTTCATGGCGCGGTCCGTTACTGGTTGGGAGCTGGGTCTGACCCGCTCTGGATGAACATTGTAGGATAGGCAAGAGAAGGGAACTCTTCCAACAAGGAAGCCTCTTTTGTACTGATTCCTCCCCGAGCCACAATAAGGTCGGGACGAGCCAAAAGAGTGCGATGGAGAGCCTGGGCGAGTCGCCAGCGAGCAATTTTGGCGTGATTTCCCTCGCGCAATACCTCGGGCACGACCCAGCCCCGAAAATCGGCCGGGCGGGTGAACTGTGGCTCTTCGAGTAGACCTTCGGCGCCAAAACTCTCGGTAATAGGTGATTCAGCGTTACCCATCACCCCTGGCAAGAGCCGGGTGACTGCTTCAATAATCAGACAGGCTGCTACTTCCCCGCCGGCCAACACCACATCGCCCACCGAGACTTCGTGGTCAACCAGGTGCTCACGCACGCGATGGTCGACACCTTCATATCGACCGCACAAAATGCTGAAGCCTCCGCTATTGGCAATATCGCTTGCCAAGTGTTGAGCCATTTCTTGTGAGAACTGTTGCCCACCCGGACCCATGAGAAGAAGTGGCCGTGGTGGTTGCACTTCTTCCACTGCAGCAAAAATGGGTTCGGGCTTCATGAGCATGCCCGCTCCGCCACCGAATACCGGGTCGTCAACCGTGCGATGCACATCGGAGGTATAGGCACGCAAGTCGTGTGTGCGGAGGTCTATTAACTGTGCTTGACGCGCACGGCCAAGTAAAGAGTCGGAGCAAAATGCGTCGACCATCTCGGGGAAAATACTAAAGACGTCGATACGCATTACTGCGCCGCTTCCTCGTCATTACCCAGTTCCAAGAGACCCAATGGCGGATTCACACGTACTTCCCCATCACGATATTCCACCACAAAGGGCAGCGGGATGAGGACATCGAGATCGGTTTCAATGATGGGGTGCGCTGGGTTATCGAGCACTGCAGTACACGTTCCGTAGTTGGTGCCATCAATGCCAACGACGCGTGACCCCACCAGCTCATGCACCCACAGCGCATCGTCATCGTCAATTGGCTCGGCGAAAATAAGCTGGTTGGTGAGAGCCGCAGCCGCTTCGGGGCTGTGAATTCCTTCAATGAATACGAGCCAGCGGTCGTTACTGGGTCGAATTGCTTGCACCACGTATGCAATGTCAGAGATCCAAATTGTGGTGCCCGACTGCTGACGTTCGGGGCGATCGGAAGTGAGCGAAATATACATTTCGCCCTTCACGCCATGTGAACGGCCTACCCGACCTATTTCTAGGAGATCTTGTGGAGTGTTCTCATTCATCTACAAAGTCGACGTCGATTGAGACGCCATCACGGCTTGCTGCCGCACGCACTACTGTGCGAATACTTTGTGCTGTGCGACCACGGCGACCAATGACGCGACCAAGGTCGCCTTCACCAACACGGACTTCAAGAAAAACCTTGTCGGCATCTTCGCGGGCATCGACTTGCACTGCGTCGGGGTTGTCGACGATTGAACGTACGACGTGTTCCAGTACAGCAATTGCGGTTGGCGCTGGAAGAAGGTTGGCGTTGTCGGAAGACGACACGCTATTTACTTCGCGCTCTTTGATGCAGTGAACTGCGCCCATGCACCAGATATTTCAAGCAACTTACGTACGCGCTCTGTTGGCTGCGCACCTTGTTGCAACCATGACACTGCTTTGTCGTTGTCGACACTCAAATGTGAAGGCTCGGTACGTGGGTTGTACTGACCAAGAATTTCGATGAAGCGACCGTCGCGTGAACGACGCTCGTCGGCGACGACGATGCGGTAATGAGGTTGCTTGATCTTTCCAACACGGGTGAGGCGCAATTTGACTGACATGTAAGAACTCCTGGAACGGTTGTCGCTGGTAAAGCCCAACGACGGGACTCGGAAAGGTTATCGGAAGTCCCGAAAATCGGGGAACCCTTCAGAAGGTATTCCTGAAGGATTCTTTCCCGGGGGTGGGAAGCCCTTCATGGCTCCGCCCGGCCCCGCGAGGTCACTCAGACCCATTTCACGCATAGCTTTGGCCATCTTCAGAGGGCTCACTTTGCCGGGTTTACCCTTTTTGTTCGCTTTCCCACCCGAAAGTGCTGCCATTCCGCCCATTCGCTTCATCATTTTTTGCATTTCGGTGAACTGCTTCACCAATTTGTTGATGTCGGGCACAGTGGTTCCGCTGCCTTTGGCAATGCGGGTGCGGCGAGAGCCATTGATAATTTCCGGACGACGACGCTCTTCCAACGTCATCGAGCGGATGATGGCCTCGGTGACGGTGATCATGTCATCATCAATTTCGGCGCCCTTGGCTGCCTTCGGCATGCCAGGAATCATGCCCATGATGTTTGACATAGAGCCCATCTTTTTTACTTGTTGCAGTTGATCGAGGAAATCGTCGAGAGTGAAATCGCCCTCGAACAACTTCGCAGCAGCTTTTTCTGCTTCCTCTTTTTCAAATACCGACTCGGCTTGTTCGATGAGCGTGAGCATGTCGCCCATACCCAAAATGCGCCCGGCCATACGGTCGGGGTGAAACTGCTCGAAGGCATCGAGTTTTTCGCCGGTGGCCGCAAATGCAATGGGGCGACCAATTACTTCTTTCACTGACAATGCAGCACCACCACGTGCATCGCCGTCGAGCTTCGACAAAATGACACCGTCAATAGCCAATGTGTTGTGGAATGCTTCGGCGGTATTGACCGCATCTTGACCCGTCATTGCATCGATGACGAGGAAGGTGTAATTCGGGCTGACGGCATCGGAGATGCGCCGAATTTCATCCATGAGGTCGGCGTCGATAGACAAACGTCCGGCGGTGTCAACAATGAGCACGTCTTTACCAATGCGTCGCGCTTCAGCGAGTCCACGTGTTGCAGTTGTTACAGGGTCGCCCGGCTCGGAAAAGACAGGAACATCAATTTGTTTACCTAAGGTACGTAGCTGTTCAACTGCAGCTGGCCGCTGAAGGTCGGCGCCGACCAGGAGTGGATGGCGACCCTGCGACTTGAACCAACGGGCAAGCTTTGCCGCACTGGTGGTTTTACCCGAACCTTGCAAACCCGCCATGAGCACAACAGTTGGCGGTTTGCTTGCATAAGAAATTTTGAGGGTCTCGCCGCCGAGCATTGCCGTGAGTTCTTGACTCACAATTTTCACTATTTGTTGCCCTGGGTCGAGTGCCTGAGAAAGCTCTGCACCAATTGCGGCTTCGCGAATGCGTTCCACAACGGTGCGTACTACCCCAACGTTGACGTCAGCATCAAGCAGTGCAGCACGAATTTCACCCAATACTTCATCGACATCTGCTTCGGTCAGACGGCCTTTGCCGCGCACCTTTTTCAGAATGGATTCAAAACGGGAACTGAGATTGTCGAACATGTGAATATGAGGCTAGCGAAAAGTGGCCTTATTGGCCCCCTTAGCCAATAGTTGCTGTGATCACAATGGCTTTTTCGATTCCCAATGTGAGCCTCGATGTTGAGTAGTCCTCGGTCAGCATGAACTGTTCACCATCGCGCGAACCAATGCGGCTGGTCCAGCCGTTGCCTTCAATAATCTTCACTGCTTCATCTTCCCCAAGACCCACCAAAGCTTTTGCGTCTTTCTCGGTAGGCAAAACGGTTTGCGGCGTAGGTGCGGGCTCCACTACACCCCCATCAACTGCCGGAGTTCCTCCAGTTGATGAGCCCGAGCTGCCACTACCTGCACCAGGAGTAGTGACGTCGACACCGTTATCGGGAACTGTGCTTGTTGGAGTTTGTTCGATGAATTTGTCGTTGAGAGCAAGTGCGCTCACTGTGGAACCATCGGCGGTTGCATATTCGTACGACGGAAGAAGCCATAAAGTTTTGTCGCTGGCAATCACTGGAGTTAACGACGCAGAAACCTTGGTGAGGCGAATTGTTTGCACTACAACTTCCTCTGTAGAAATAGTTGCGGTGTCTTGTGCAGTAGCAGCCTTCGTACTCACTGCGCCATACCCAAACCAACCGGAATAGCGCGGGTCTCCTAAACGCGTCACGGCTTCTGTGGTGCTTACAACTGGGTATTTTGCACCTCGCGCGAACTTTAAAAAGTTGCCTTGTGCATAGGTCACGGCGCCATTTGCACCCAGGCCAATATTCCACGCCATGGGCGACCGCATGCCATCGAATGTTTCCCAAGCAGTTGCCCATACGCCGTACTCATCGCCATTCAGTTCAAGGTTCGCATCATTTACCTTGACACCCATTTTCACCAGCATTTTCTGCACAATGGTTTTTGTTTCATCTTTCGTTGGCACATTTTCAGGGATGGGCGGGGCTACAACTGTTCCGTCGGAATCACTCATACCGACTGTGCTGGCACCTGAGTAATACCAACTGAGGTACGGGTCACCTACTGAGGTCTGCACCTCGGAACTTTTCACACCAAGTGCCGTTGCAATTTTTTTCACATCGCCATCGCTAGCAACAACGTCGGTACGTGCCCGCCAACTTGAAGCATCTTTTCCAAGATCAGCAAGTTCACCGTCGACTACGTATTCCACCGAGTAGTTCGGCACCATCATTTTTGAATCGTTATTGCTTGATTCAGGAGCACCCACCGCATCGCTAGCCGAACGTGTTGACACGTCAAGTGAAAACGAAATGGGTTGCGGTTGCGACTCTTGAGCACCACAAGCAACAAGGCCAAAAATGGCAACGCCACACAAACTGACAAGAGAGCGAAATGTTGAAGTGTTCATACTCCTCAGACGTTACGCCTCTGCGAAAAGTTCCCGCACATATTCTTCGGGGTTGAACGGCACAAGGTCGCCAATGGTTTCACCAAGACCCACTAATTTCACGGGGATCCCTAACTGGGTTTCAATGGCAAAAACAATGCCACCTTTGGCAGAACCATCAAGCTTTGTAAGGACTACGCCCGTGACGTTGGTTGCCAAAGCAAACTGCTCTGCTTGCGACAAACCATTTTGTCCGGTGGTTGCGTCAATGACCAAAAGTACTTCTGTCACTGTTCCTGCTTCTTTTTCAGCAACACGACGAACTTTTTTTAACTCTTCCATCAGGTTCGATTTATTCTGCAAACGACCGGCAGTATCGCCCAATACAAGATCTCGGCTATTCGCTGCGGCACTTTGCACCGCATCGAAGATCACCGCACTGGGGTCTGCGCCATCACTGCCTCGAACAATGGGAACCTCGGCTCGCTGCGCCCACGTTTCCAACTGTTCACCCGCAGCCGCACGAAAGGTATCGCCTGCTGCCAAAAGCACGGAACGGCCCAATGCTTTCTGAGCAAAAGCCACCTTGCCAATTGTGGTTGTTTTTCCTACCCCGTTAACGCCAACAAAGAGCCAAATATTTGGCATCTTCACCGATGAATCAAAATGTAATTCCCGCGAATTACTGCTGAGTTGGCCAGCCATTTCACCCTGCAAAGCGTCGAGTAATTCGTGTGGGCTGCTGATGTCTTTACGCCCTACTCGTGACTTCAAACTTTCCAGAAGCGCAGTTGTGGTAGACAAGCCAACATCGGCACGCAACAGAGTTTCTTCTAGTTCTTCCCAAGTTTCGGAAGTGATTTTGTCTTTCCCGCGAAGTACAGCAAACGAACCATTAAAGACCCCGGCTGCACGAGCAAAACGCCGCACCACACCTGGTGCTGGCTCGGGCTCGGGCTCATTGACTACGACCTCAATAGGTACTTCTGGTAATTCTTGAGGTGCTGCTTTGCGGCGGTTGTACACCACCACGCCCACGCCAAAGAGAACAACAAGGCCAACAAGAACTAATAAAATCACGGGGGCAGAATTCATACAACTCTCTTCAGTAGGTATTCACACTCATTCATTGCCGGAAGACGAATTGCGCTCCACGATCACTTTTGATGAACCGCCTGGTTGCATCGTGACACCTAAAAGACAATCGGCAGCTTCCATAGTTCGCTTTTGATGGCTCACCACAATGAGTTGCGCATCGTTGCGGAACTCTGAGAGCAAACTCAAAAAGCGAGTGAGGTTCGGGTCGTCCAGTGCTGCTTCAACTTCATCCATTACGTAGAACGGAGATGGGCGGCTGCGGAAAACCGCGAACAAAAATGCCAACGCCGCAAGCGAACGTTCTCCACCGGAAAGCAACGATAATTTCTTAATATTCTTTCCACCGGGCTTTGCTTCTACTTCAATGCCGGTGTTCAACATGTCTTGTGGGCTCGTGAGAACGAGTGCTCCCTTGCCACCTGGGAAGAGCATTTCGAAAAGTTCTCCAAAGTTGCGGGCCACATCGGCGTACGCGGTAGTGAAGACAGTTTGGATTTCTTCATCAACTGCCTTGATGACTCGCAAAAGATCGCGGCGCGTATTGCGCACATCTTCAAGTTGTGCCTCAAGAAATTCATTACGCTTTTGCAACTCAGTAAATTCTTCAAGTGCCAATGGGTTGATAGGGCCCATCAAACGCAGTTCACGCTCGAGATCGCGAGCACGAACAACAGGAGTGAGACCCGCAGGAACTTCAGGTGCCTCGGCTGCTTCAGCAACTTCAGGCTCCACTTCAAGATCGCGGCGCAGCGCTTCAATAGAAGCCTCTAGGCGCATTCGCATTTCCGCTTCTTCAATTTCTGTGCGCCGCCCACGCTCACGCGCATCGTCAAGCGCCTTTTCACTGCCGCTACGTTCACGCCGTGCCTCATCGAGTCGTTGCGCAATAGACCGCACTTCATCACTTTGCTTGCGACGAGCTTCGTGCAGTTGTTGCAATAGTGCCTCGGTAGTAATGCGATGCTGGTCGACGAGTTCGCTTAAAGCAACAATTGCGGTAAAAGATTTCTCAATGCGTTCACGTTGCCCCGATGCAGCAGCACGTGCTTCAGTATCGGCCGTGAGGCGAGATTCTGTTTCACTTAAACGTCGCTCGACGAACTGCTTGCGTTCGCGCAATCCAACAGAGCGCACTTCAAGGTCTTTTTGTCGCAGAGCAAAATCGGAGGCCTGTGCGTCGAGGCTCGCACGAGCAGCACCAATAGCGCGCATCGTTTCTGCTTCTTGAGCTTCGTCGGCTTCCAACCTTGGCAAAAGTGCTTCAAGTTCGTTGATGCGCTGAGCAGCACGTTCTACGCGAGCGCCCACATCGTCACGTTGTGAGCGAACGGCGTCGGATTCAGCAACAACTTCACGACGCTCAGACGTGACTTTAGATAACGAATCGGCTGCCAACAAGCGAGCTGTTTTTAATACATCATGTCGACGTTCAATATCGGAAAGTGCTTCACGAGCGGTGAGAACTTCAGCTCGCGCACGGCTCAACTCGCCTTCACGTCGCTCGGCTTCCGTGGTCGCAATAGCCGAACTTTCAATGGCATCTTCTAGCGCGCTTGCCGTGACGGCATCGCCCTGAGCACCAAGACGCCAACCCGTTGCACCAAAGCGGTCGCCGCGCTCGGTGACTACGAATAGCTGAGGGCTATTCAGGGCAATTTCTACTGCTGCACCCCACGATGTTGCACACACGCTGTTGGAAAGCAGACGATCGAGTAGCGCATTCACCGATGCTTCGTATTGACCACCATTGGCACGCACGAATTGACGTACCAGCAGCGCACCAGCCGGCTGCTGTGCTGGCTGAACAGCACTGGTGCCACCCAAAGCAAGCACTGCGCCTTGCAAACTCTTTATGTCAAGTTGATTGAGCGCATTGCGAGCAGCGTCAACATCAGACATGACGATGCCAGCAATTGCATCGCCGAGTGCAGCGTTGACCGCTTCTTCACGACCAGCATCAATAGTGACCAGGTCGACCAGCGCACCAACCACTCCAGAAACATCTTTCAAATGCTGCAAACCCGCACGGCTACGTGCTGCCTCAAGAGCTTCGCGCAGAACTTCTACACGAGCACTCCAATGCGCGCGTTGCGCACTTGCAATAGAGGCAACTTGCGTCATGGAGTCGAAGGCCACCTCGGCGGCGGAGCGACGTTCTGAGGCCCCACCTACTTGGTTTTCTAAAAGCTCTGCGGCGGCCTCGGCGTTTTCGTATTCGTTACCTAGTCGTTCAATATCTTGCAACAAACGCTCTGCACGATCTTCAAGTTGCGCAATGCGCGTGCTGACCCGCTGCAGCTCGGCACGGTCGCGCTCGTCATTATTACGCAAAGTGCGTAATTCACCGCGTACTTCTGCTGCAGCACTTGCGGCTACTGGTACAGGCAATTCAGGCAGTGTGTCTTCTCCATCGACTTCGCGTCGCGCTTCAAAGTTGGAAATTTGTAGAGCAAGATCATCGGACTCTGGTGACAATGCTGAAAGTGCAGAATCAATTTCTTCGAGCTCGCTGCGCAATGCAAAGGCATCAGTTTCGAGCGATGCCATAACATCGGAGTCCATGAACTGACTGCGATCGCGTTCCATTGAGCGACGTCGTTCTGCCAAGAGAGCTGAAAGACCACGTGAACGTTCACGCAATTGCTCAACACGCACCAACTGGTCACTCACCCCAGTGTCGCCAAGAGCGGTCAGTTCAACCTCGCTCGCGGCAACTAAGACATCGAGCTCAGCCATGCGGGTACGAATAGCTTGTTCTTTTTCTACCGAAGCATTTCTCTCAACTGCGATGTTTGACAGTTTCGCTTTTGCCGCCAAAATTTCCTGACCGGCAATATAGAGCTGCAAAATATTTAATTCAGCAACCAATGCTCCGTGTCGGCGAGCAGCATCTGCTTGACGCTCTAAAGGACGCAACTGACGCCGTACTTCACGAATGAGATCTTGTACGCGCAAGAGGTTTGCCTCTGTACCGTCAAGACGACGCTCAGCTTTTTCTTTGCGCTTGCGATATTTCAAAACGCCAGCAGCTTCTTCAATAATTGCCCGGCGATCTTCAGGACGCGCATTCAGCACTGCATCAATTTGGCCTTGACCAATGATGATGTGTTGCTGGCGACCTACGCCTGCATCAGACAAAAGTTCTTGAACATCGAGCAATCGACATTCCACACCGTTGATGGTGTATTCACTTTCACCGCTACGAAACAGCGTGCGACCCACCGTAATTTCGGTGAAATCGATTGCCAATAGGCCCGAAGAGTTATCGAGGGTGAGGAGCACTTCAGCGCGGCCCAGTGCCGGACGCTTCGCTGTACCTGCGAAAATAACGTCATCCATTTTTTGGCTACGCACCGAAGATGGGGCCTGAGCACCAAGCACCCAAGCAATGGCATCGACCACGTTAGATTTACCCGAGCCGTTTGGGCCAACAACGACAGTGACGCCAGACTCAAGTTCCATTGCCGTTGTATCGGCAAAAGACTTGAAGCCTTTCATGGTGAGAGTTTTCAAAAACACAGCGTTTTGACAGTATCCGAAATGGCACCCTGATCTAGATTCCGATTGCCGAACAGCCTCTATTTCTGGCAAACAGGGCAAAAGTGCGTTGATCTGCCTGCACCCATCACCCTTTTAATGATTCCGCGCCCGCAGGTGCGGCACCTCTGACCTTGGCGGGCATAGACCCGGTGCTCGGTTTGGAAGATCCCTTCCTTACCGAGGGCATCAACATATTGAGTGTCGGCCAAGGTTGACCCGCCCGCTGCCACTGCCTCGGCGAGTACTTCGCCAATATGACCGTGAAGCTCTCGTAGTTGCTTTGCCGACAGCGTGGCACTGAGATGATTCCAGCGCAGGCGTGCACGATGCAAAATTTCATCGGCGTAAATATTGCCGATTCCGGCCACCACCGACTGATCGAGCAACAATGCCTTAACCCCACGATTTCCCCGAGCAAAGCGCTCGCGAAAAGCATCGAAGGTGAAGTTGCCCGTGAGCGGGTCGAGCCCAAGACGCGACACCTCGGGCACAAGTGACACGGTTCCCGCGTCTGGGTTGTCATCGTCGGGGTTGTAGACCACGACTTCCCCGAATGTTCGTGGGTCAACAAAGCGCAACTCACGCACATCTTCATTTTTCTTCTCAAGGGTCAGCACGACGTGTGTGTGTTTTTCTCGAACATCACCGGGTGCGGCAAGGAGCAGTCGACCACTCATGCGCAGGTGCACCATCATCACATTTCCTGACGACAGATCGAACAGCAAATACTTACCGTGACGCCGCACAGCAACAATAGTTTCCTGATGCAAACCAGCAATGAGCGCTTGTTTGCTACTGCGCCGCACTGTACGTTCGCGACCCACCTCTACATGCGTAATGCGCGCACCTACCACTGCATTTTCCACACTACGGCGTACTGTCTCCACCTCGGGAAGTTCAGGCATCGAGAAGATCACACGCAGCTTGCGCCGCAACTTGCTCTGCTGCTTTTTTTGAACGACCTACACCAAAGGTCTCTATTTTCCCCACACGCACAGATGCGGTAAAGGTTTTATCGTGGTCGGGGCCAATACTTTCCACCGAATACTCAGGTGGGTTGAGGCCCATGCGCGCCACCATCTCTTGCAATACTGTTTTAAAATCGAGGCGATCAATATTGGGGAGGGCTTCTTGCATTGCAGGAAGCAACACCGCTTCTACTGAACTAAATGCGGCCTCGGCTCCTCCGTCGAGATAGATAGCGCCAACAACTGCTTCAAAAGCATCAGACAACAATGAAGTTTTGTCGCGCCCACCCGCAGCATCTTCACCTTTACCCAGCAACAAAGCGTCGCCAAGGTGAATACCGCGTGCAATGCGTGCGAGCGCGGCTGCACTGACCACACTCTTACGTAAGTCGGTTAAGCGACCTTCGGGAAGTTCAGAAAACTGTCGATACGCAATATCGGCAACTACCCAACCCAAGACTGCATCGCCAAGAAACTCCAAACGTTCATTCGAACGCTCGGCACCATTTTCCGACTGCCAGGAACGATGTAAGAAGGCATCCTGCAACAATTGTGGGTCACGAAACTCGTATTGGAACGCGGCACATACAGCACGCAACGACTCTGAAGAGGAAACACCGAGCGAAGCAGAGTCGCCCATGGAAGCTAAGCGCCCTTCGAGATGCGCCCGAACACATAGTCAACGGCATCGCGCACAGTTTTGAGGTCTTGAAGATCTTCGTCGTCTATGCGGAAGTTCGGGACAATGGTGGAGAGTTCTTCTTCTAATGCCTCTACGAGTTCAATGAGAGCCAACGAGTCGGCATCGAGATCGTCGGAAAATGACTGACCTTCCGAAATTGCACTCGATTCAATTTCAAGAATCTCTGAGAGTTGGTCGCGGATGATGGTGAATACTCCGGCACGATCGATTGATGACATGGAATGACTCCTTTTACTGATCTGTTGACTGTAGACCAATGGCCTGACGAATCTCGTTGACTATGTTGCAGTCGACCATTTCTTTGGCCACTTTGATGCCATTCAACATGGCTCGTGCACCAGAGGACCCATGAGAAATGATGCAAACGCCATCGACGCCCAGCAAAATGGCCCCACCCGTGGAATCGGGGTCAAGAGATTCATATAACGGAAGAAGCGCTGGCAAAAGAGCATTGGCGTGTTCTTGGTATTCAGGGGTGGAACCAAATGCACCAAACAGCGCCTTGATAACTGTCTTCAAACTTCCTTCAAGGGTTTTTAACACCACGTTGCCTGTAAAGCCGTCGGTCACCACCACGTCGACATCGTCAGACATGATGTCGCGACCTTCCACATTTCCAATGAAGTGAAAACCCGATGCCGCTGACAAGAGTTCAAAAGCTTCCTTACGTAACGAGTCGCCCTTGCCTGGCTCTTCGCCAATAGACAACAGACCAACGCGAGGAGTTTCTATGCCGTAGCGATTTTTCGAATAGATGCTGCCCATGAGCGCAAACTGTGTGAGCCACTCGGCCTGCACATCGGCATTGGCGCCAGCGTCGAGGAGAACAGTTGGACGACCACCAGGAACGGGAATTGGAGTAGCAATTGCCGGACGATTAACGCCTTTGATGCGACCCATGCGTAACAGAGCCGAAGCCATGGTTGCTCCGGTGTTTCCGGCAGAGATCATGGCGCTTGCGGCTTCGTCGCGTACTGCTTCAGCGCTGCGCACCAATGTGGAATCTTTTTTGCGTCGCACGCCACCCGCAGCGTCTTCATCCATTGCTATAACTTCATTAGCAACGATGTGAGGGATGCCAGAAATGTCTAGCGACGTGAGCGAACCAAGATTGTCGGGGCCAACAAGAACACAAGGAATGCCTAACGCAATAGCTTCAATAACACCCTGAATAATTTCCTCGGGGGCGCGGTCGCCACCCATCGCGTCAACCGCGACTGGCAACACGGGACTAAGCGACTTCTACCGCGGTGCGACCTTTGTACCAGCCGCAACCACCACACACGATGTGTGGCTTTTTTGCCACACCACAACGTGGGCACACACTGCGTGAAGGCACCGTCATCTTCATATTCGCCGAACGACGGCTACGGCTCTTCATTTTGGAAGTTTTCTTTTTAGGAACAGCCACAATTTTCTCCGTCGAACTTGGCGCCACCTGGATGTGCGCTCAACTAGCCGTTTGATGATATCGGCGCACTCCCCCTCATCGGCAACCCCGAACGGCGAGAATTACTGAGGAAACTGGCTGCCAAGATCTCGCAAAGCGTCCCACCGTGGGTCGACTGGGGTCTGAGAACAGCCACAATTTGCCCCATCTGGAGTCGACCTGTCGATGCCGCACACTGGGCACAAGCCTGGGCAGTCGGGCCGGCACACAGGGGTGTCGGGCACTGCCAAGAGCACATACTCACGCACCATGGGGGCCAAATTGAGCTGATCGCTTTCCAATCGGTACGCATCGGGGTCGGTGATTTCGCGTTGGTAGATCTCGCCGACCTCGCCCACTGCAACACCTGAAATATCTTTTAAGCACCTACAACATTGGTCGTGCCACTGCGCGCTCACATTGCCCGAGAGCACTATTCCATTGTTGCTGCACTCTAAATGGAGGTGAATGCCAATGAGTTGTGGCAAGAGTCGCGGGTCCTCGAATTCAAAATGTTTCGACTCGACGTCGATTTCGACATCTTTCCAGTTGCCGGGACGCCGCAGAAGTTCTGCCGCATTCACTAACAACCCGGTGAGAGGAGAAGGGTGGCGTGCGTTTGACGACATGGGCCCTCTAGAAACGGTCTTGGTCGAAGAACACCTGCATCTCGCCGGTTGGTTCTTTGACTTGTTCTTCTTCTTGACCAATTGACAAACGCTGACGACCACTGGCAACTGTTTTCATGAGTCGGTCGAGCAAAATTTCGAAACTCCCCAAGCGTTGGTCGAGGAAGTCTTCTGTTTCCATACGTATACGACGCGCATCTGTTTCTGCAGCTTCCAAAATGCTGCGTGCCCGTGACTCGGCTGCACGAACCACTTCGGTGCGCTGCACCATGCGCTCTGCTTGCACACGCGCGGCATCGAGAATTTCATCGCCTTCGCGTTTGGTTTTATTCAAGAACTCTTGGCGTTCTTTCAGCATCCACCGCGCTTGGCGCAGCTCTTCTGGCAATAATGCTTGCGCTTCTTGCAGGTATCCAATAATTTGATCGCGGTCAATACGTGGCGTACTCGACAGCGGCATGTTTGGCGCATTAACGATGATGTCGATGACATCGTTGAGTAGCAGTTCGGCGTCACCCATTTGTGGTGCGGCAGGACGCGCATTTTCGTAACTCTCGTCGTAACTCATGAAAACAACTCCTTTAATGCATGTGCAACGTTGGCCGGCACCATAGATGATGGATCGCCACGGTACTGAGCAATTTCCCTAATGAACCTGCTGCTCACCGACGTAAAGGCGGGGCTGCACGGCAGGTACACCGTTGGAATTCCTGCAACAGCAAAGTTGGTGTGTGCCATTTGCTGTTCAATTTCAAAATCTCCAGAGTTACGCAAGCCTTTCACCATGAAATCTGCTTGCACCACACGCGCTGCATCGACAGCCAAACCAGGGAACGCATGGATCTCGACGTTTTTTACTTTTGCCGTTTCCAATGCAGTCTGAATGAGAGCAATACGTTCATCGACACTGAATACGCCCCCTTGCTTTTCTGGGTTGTGCAAAATAGCCACAACCACTTTTCCAAAAAGACGAGACGCCTGTTCAATGATGTCGAGATGCCCTAAATGGATGGGGTCAAAACTCCCGGGGTACAGAACAGTTGCCATAACGCCTCCTACGGTAGTTCACTACGCATGAAAAAACCGACGGATGTACGTCCGTAGGCACGAGTTCGGCTCATTTCCCAGCCATTTGGCGCAGTTTCATGAATTGCACACCGACTTTCCGTCTCTGCCACCACCACCACATCGCTCGGGGCCGCACTGAGCACAGCGTCAAAAAGCGCGTCCCAATGTTCATATCTATACGGTGGGTCGGCGAGCACCAAATGCGTTGAGGTGAGCAATTCACCCAGGCGCTGTCGTGAGCTCTTGGCCGCTATGTCGAGCACCACAACCGTCGATCTTCCCTCTAAGCCAAGTGCCGCTAGGTTGCCGCGCAACACACCAAGTGCAGAGCGATTGTTTTCTACGAACACGCAATGATCAGCCCCACGCGACAGCGCTTCAATGCCAAGAGCACCAGAGCCTGCAAAAAGGTCGATCACTCGCTCTTCGCGCACTGCGTTCAAACTGTTCAATGCATTGAAGACCGCTTCGCGCACTTTGTCGGTGGTGGGCCGGGTGGCTTCATCTTCTGGGCCTTCAATACGGCGCCCTCGAAGATCACCTGCAACAACTCGCATACCAGTAAGACTACGGGCATGACCTCACCTTCGCCTTCCATTATCTGCGTTGACTGTGGAGGTCCAGCCCACCTCATTACTCCACCTCGCGAAGATGACGAATGGCTCGTGGGTGATGTGGTTGCTTATAGATGTCGTGATTGTCGCGACAGGTGGGATCTTGTTCTCACTGCCGAAGACTTAGGCATTGAAGAAAACCGGGCCGACCAACCCGACGTTTAACTGCGGGCGAGGAACTCTTCTTCCGAGGCAGTGAGCAAAATACGCAACTCGTCTGCTAACGCACTGTGATTTTCCAACGTGGGGTCTTCTGTAATAACGGCAATTGCTGTTGCGCGAGCCTGCTCAATAAGTTCTCTGTCGCTGCGCAACGAGGCAAGACGCAAATCGCTTGTTCCGCGCTGGCGTGAATCCATGAGGGTGCCCTCACCACGCAGTTCTAGGTCTATTTCTGCAAGTAAAAAGCCGTCGGTTGTTTGCACCAAGGCCTCAACTCGCGGGCCAGGCTCATATACTAATTCGCCCGACTCTGGTGGTT
The DNA here is from genome assembly GCA_013205145.1 of bacterium. Classification (GTDB taxonomy): domain Bacteria; phylum Actinomycetota; class Acidimicrobiia; order Acidimicrobiales; family Ilumatobacteraceae; genus F1-20-MAGs119. The sequence goes on along the minus strand of JABMMV010000219.1, from coordinate 27,726 downwards.
GCGTCACCAGCCAACACCGCGATGCAATTTTTCCGCGACCAACGCGACCTCGCAACTGATGTAACTGTGCAATGCCAAAGCGATCGGCGTCGAGCACAACCATCATGGTGGCGTTAGGAACATCAACGCCTACTTCGATAACTGTCGTTGCCACCAGCACATCGGTTTCTCCACGGCGGAAAGTTTCCATTGAGGTTTCTTTTTCTTGCGACGACATTCGCCCATGCAACAGACCAAGCCGTAGGCCCTTTAACTCTCCAAGACCTAATTTTTGAAAGGTATCTTCCGCAGCGGCGGCTTCAATTTTTTCACTCTCATCAATGAGGGGACACACCACAAAAGCCTGCTGGCCAAGCTGTACAGCTGCGCGCACTTCGCCCCACAAGTTTTCTTCGCTGTGCTCGCCACTTGCCCACATGGTCTCAATAGGTGTGCGCCCCGGCGGTAGCTCGTCGAGCACGCTCACATCTAAGTCGCCATAGACCGTCATTGCGGCAGTGCGCGGAATGGGCGTTGCGGTCATCACCAGCACGTCGGGCACTATAGGAAGCCCCTGCGGATTCAGCATTGATTTATCTCTTAAGGCTGCGCGCTGTTCAACACCAAAGCGATGCTGCTCATCAATGACCACTACCCCGAGCTTGTTGAATTTCACCGCATCTTGGATGAGCGCATGAGTTCCTATAACAATGTCGACTGTTCCTTCTTCAAGACCCTGCAAAACATCGCGACGCTGTTCACCGGTAATGCGGTTCGTCAGCATTTCAACGCGCAATGGCCGGCTACCGAAAAGATTTTCTCCATCGGTCACCACTAGATCTTCCAGCAATTTACGCACGCCACTTGCATGTTGCTCGGTAAGCACTTCAGTTGGGGCCATCAGCGCCCCTTGAAAGCCTCCTTCAACTGCTTGCAACAAAGCAGCTACAGCCACAACGGTTTTTCCGCTGCCCACGTCACCTTGTAACAAACGGTGCATGGGGTGCCCGGCAACAAGATCTTGCGATATCTCTGTTATTGCGCGTTGTTGTGCCGCCGTCAGAGGAAAGGGCAATGCACTAATGAATTGCTGCACCATCTTCCCCGAGGCAGAGTGACTAATACCTAGTGCTTCACGCTCAAGTTGGTGTTTACGCCCCACCAGCACCAACTGCACTCGCAACAATTCATCAAATGCCAAGCGACGGCGTGCCGCCTCTTTGGCATCCATGGTGTCGGGCATATGAATGTTTTGCAGTGCTTCATGACGCGGCATTAAACCCAACTGAGCAATAACACTTTCTGGCAATGGGTCGAGAATGCCCCGTGTCGCACATCGAGAAAGCGCATTTTCCACCCAGCCCGCAAACTCCCAAGTTTTGATTCCGTGCTCTTCGCTTTGTGGGTAAATAGGAACAATACGACCCGTTCGATCACCGATGAGGTCGACCACTGGGTTTGTCATTTGCAACGAGCCCCGATACTCGTCGGCCTTGCCAAATACAGAAATGGTGAGCCCTTCGCGCAGCTGCTTTTCACGATACGGCTGGTTGAAAAACGTGAGGGTTAACCTGCTCGACCCATCGCCAACTACAGCTGTGACGAGCGAACGACGATTCTTTGTCATGCGCTTATTCACGCTGCGCACTTCTACAAGCACCATTGCCTCTACCCCTGGTTGCAGATCTTTCAAGCGGCATTCGTGAGTGCGGTCTACCCAACGCCGCGGATACGCCATGAGCAAGTCGAGAATGCTATCAATGCCGCGCTTGTGCAGGTCTGCGGTGCGCTTTTCCCCGACACCACGCAGTTCTTCAACTTTGCGTAGGTGCAGATCTCGAAAAGTGATGGGTCCAGTAGCTACTTGAGCATCAGCACTTGTTGCCACAATATTTATTCAACACCAAACAAGTAGGGGTACAGAGGTTGCCCACCACGATGCACTTCTACTTCAACATTCCCAAAGTTTTCACCGAGCCACACGCGCAACTCTTCGGTCATTGCTGGCGTTGCCTCGGCACCCTCCAAAATGGTGACAATTTCCCGATCGGGGGTAATGAGGCTTTCTAAAAGTTGCGTAGCTGCTACACGCCATGTGCCGCCAATAGAAACAATGCCGTCTCCGCGCACAATACCAATCCAGTCACCAGCAGTAATGGCGCCAGCATCGCTATCGGTATCGCGCACTGCTTGTGTAATTTCACCTGTGGCCACGCTGTTGGCTGCTGCAGTCATTTCTCGGGCGTTGTGCTCGGCGGAAGATTCTGGATCGTACACAACAAGGCAAGCAAGGGCTTCGGGCATTGAGCACGTGGGAACAACGCGAATGTCTTTTGTGGTGAGTTCAGCAACTTGAATTGCCACAGGAATGATATTTTTATTATTTGGCAGGAGAATTACTTGTTGTGCATTCATATGTTCAACAGCGTCAAGCAACTCTGCTGTTGATGGGTTGAGTGTTTGACCACCCGAAATCACGCCATGAACACCAAGTTGCCCAAAGAGCTCGGCGATTCCTTCTCCACTGGCAACTGCCACTACCGCACATGTAACTGGCGGCAAAGAGGAAGAGGAACGTGCAATTGCATGAACACCAGTACCCCGCACATGCTCATCGCGCTTTGCATGCTCTTCTGCAACTTCTTCAAAGAGATCTGTGACACGAATAGCGCGTGGCCGTCCGCCTAGTGCCAGAGGCGCCTCAATAGCTGCGCCAATGTCATTGGTGTGCACGTGGCAGTTGTACAAACCGTCGCCACCCACCACCACAATAGAGTCGCCAATTTCACCCCATGCATTTTTGAAATCTTTCGCAAATGCATCGTCGAGGTCAAGCAGGAACATCACCTCGTAGCGCAATTCACTCACATCTACTTCGCCACTTTTTACTTCGTGGGTGATGGCATCTAAATCGGGGCCGGCTTCTTCGCTCGGCTCTGGCAGTGCTTCTCCGTCGATGACATGCATCGCAGAGTCGAGTAGCAACAAGAAACCAGCGCCACCAGCGTCGACAACTCCGGCCTGCTTGAGGACGGGCAACTGTTCTGGCGTGTTTGCTAACGCAGCACGACCAGCGACGCGAGCGCTGTACAACACGGCGCGTAACGAACCCCCACCGTCGGCTGCAATTACTGCGGCATCGGCAGACTCACGCACCACAGTAAGAATGGTTCCTTCAATGGGTTTCAACACTGCGTCATAGGCGGCAACTGAGGCAGCTTTCAACGCCTCAGCAAGTTTTGCGCCACTCACTTCTGTCACCGTGGAGAAGGTGCCGGCGATGCCGCGCAAAATTTGCGACAAAATGACGCCACTATTTCCACGTGCTCCCATGAGCGAGCCATGGCTAATTGCCTGGCAAGTATCTGCGAAGGTGTCAGGCGCCCCATCGAGTTCGGCCACCACCGCGTCGAGCGTGCGTGACATATTGGTACCGGTATCACCATCGGGAACGGGGTACACATTGAGTCGGTTGATGCCCGCGGCATGTGCCTTCATGGTGTCGCGGAAGGTCACGACGGTCTGGCGGAGATGGTCGGCTGACAGCCGATCGAGTGTGGGCACGTGGCTAACAGTAATGATTTCGGGCACGGTGTGCCTATTTAGCGCAATTTCCTAGTTGGGGTCTAGGAAATCTTGCTGTTAGAGTCATGCCCTATGTCGTCAAGGTGTGAAGTTTGCGGAAAAGGTCCATCGTGGGGCATGTCAGTGTCGCACTCCCACGTGCGTACCAAGCGTCGTTGGAACCCGAATATTCAGCGCATCCGTGCCGTTATTTCAGGCACCACCCGTCGCATCAACGTTTGCACCGGCTGCATCAAGTCGGGCAAGGTCGTTAAGGCCGGTCAATAGACCAATGCAAGGGATCGTCAAAGCGTACGACCCAGGCTCCGGCGACGGAGTCATCATGTGCGATACCGACCTCGCCGACTACATCCTTGCGCCCAATGCGCTCGAGGGTTCCCTCTTTCGGATGTTGCGTCAAGGTCAACGAGTAGTTTTCACCCTCGATGAAAACGGGCGTGCCACACGTCTCAGCCTTGGCTCTGAATCTGACATGGCAACTCCTGGGTCGTAACATTTCTCTTTGTCGTCACTAGTACGTAAGAATATGTCATCCCCCAATTCACTCGATGCCGGCGCGCCGACATTGGCTTCACACAGGAGTGCCCACTATGAGCGCCACCACAACTAACGCAAAGTTAAAATCATGGGTAGATGAGTGGGCTGCAATTTTGCAACCTCAAAACATTCACTGGTGCGACGGAACCGCCGACGAGTACAACCAACTGTGCCAGTCACTCGTTGATGCGGGAACCTTCACCAAACTCGATGAGGCAAAGCGCCCCAACAGTTACTACGCGCACTCCGACCCGGGCGACGTTGCACGCGTAGAAGATCGCACCTTTATTTGTTCAGCTAATGAATCTGATGCTGGCCCCAACAACAACTGGCGTCAGCCAGAAGTGATGCGTGGAGAAATGAAGTCGCTCTACGCTGGCGCAATGAAGGGTCGCACGATGTACGTGGTGCCCTTCTCAATGGGCCCACTTGGTTCACCCATCGCACATATTGGTGTTCAACTCACCGACTCTGCGTATGTTGCAGTGAGCATGCGCATTATGACCCGTATGGGTCAAGGCGCACTCGACGTACTCGGCAACAGCCAATGGGTTCCTTGCGTTCACTCTGTTGGTGCGCCACTCGCGCCAGGTCAGGCCGATTCTTCATGGCCATGCAACCCCGACAACAAGTACATCGTTCACTTCCCCGAGACACGTGAAATTTGGAGCTTTGGTTCTGGCTACGGCGGCAACGCGCTGCTTGGAAAGAAGTGCTTTGCGTTGCGCATTGCCTCTGTCATGGCTCGTGACGACGGATGGCTTGCCGAGCACATGCTCATTTTGAAACTCACCAACCCGCAGGGCGTTGCTAAATATATTGCAGCCGCATTCCCATCGGCTTGTGGCAAGACCAACCTCGCCATGCTTGTTCCCACCATTCCAGGTTGGAAGGCTGAAACTATTGGTGACGACATTTGCTGGATGAAATTTGGCGAAGATGGTCGCTTGTACGCCATCAATCCGGAAGCTGGCTTCTTTGGTGTTGCACCAGGAACCGGCTACGACACCAACGCCAATGCAATGGAAACATTGTGGGGCAATTCGCTTTTCACTAACACAGCACTCACCCCAGACGGCGATGTGTGGTGGGAAGGCATGAGCGACGATGCTCCAGCACGTGCCACCGACTGGAAGGGCAATGCCTGGACTCCAGAAACAGAAACTCCAGCAGCTCACCCCAATGCACGCTTTACCGCACCGGCAGAACAGTGCCCGTCAATTGCGGCTGAATGGGAAGATCCGAAGGGTGTGCCGATCTCGGCAATTCTCTTTGGTGGTCGCCGTCGCACCACGGTTCCTCTCGTCACTCAGGCATTCAACTGGGAGCACGGCGTATTCCTTGGCTCCATCATGGCTTCAGAGACCACTGCTGCTCAGGCTGGCGCCGTTGGCAACTTGCGATTCGATCCCATGGCAATGCTCCCCTTCTGCGGCTACAACATGGCCGATTACTTTGGTCACTGGTTGAAGTTGGGAAGCAAAGCCAAACCAGAGAACTTGCCACAAATCTTCTTTGTGAACTGGTTCCGCCGCGATACCGATGGCCGTTTCTTGTGGCCGGGATACGGCGAAAACAGCCGCGTGTTGAAGTGGGTCTTTGAGCGCGTCGACGGAACTGCTGGTGCAGTAGAAACTCCTATTGGCAACTTGCCTGTTGTGAGCGACCTCGATACCTCTGGTTTGAAAGTAGATGCCGCCGACATGAGCACGTTATTGTCGCTCGACACAGCGGGCTGGCTTGAAGCTGTTCCACAAATTCGTGAGCACTATGCAACCTTTGGTGCAAAGTTGCCACAGCAATTGACAGCAGCCCTCGACTCGCTCGAAAAGGCGCTCGCTTAAACAATCAAGAGTTCAAGGGTTGTGAAGGGTTCTCGGCGCGGTATGTCCCGATTTACGGTACATACCGCGCCGAGAACCCTCTTTTTTTAGCCAACGAGCATGGCGCGGATCCCAAGACCCATGAGGAACAAACTTCCTCCGCCGTACAGCAAATACAACTTGCCTTTCAGTTGACTGCGATAAGAGTAAATAATGGCAATTGCAATGATGGCAACGAAGCCATAGAACGCATGGAACTGCGGGAACTCGAGTTTGTAATGGTTCACCAAGGCAACGCCCATGCCTACCTGCACGAAGACCGCAACTTCTACGAATGCGATATACCACCACAAAGCACGGGTGCGTAAGTTTTCAATGCGATGTGCGCCTAAAGACCACACTCCCGCAAGGCCGTTACCGATAATGACGACCCACGTCCAGTTGGCGTGAAGATCTTTCAAAAGTAATGCGAGCACTCTTAAAATCTATCCGATTTTTTCAGCGAATGAGGGTGTCGGCTTCGCGGCCCATTGCTTCAATAGTGAATGTTCCCTCATGAATGAGCACTGATGTGACCGAACAGTTATCGAGGCTCTTCACCACAAGGCGATCGTCGGACAACGCCTCACCAATGACCACGTTGATTGCAATGAAGTGGCTAAAGATCACAGCATCGTGTGGTAGTGCACTCAGAGTATCTAAGAGGTCTCGGCGATACTGCGTATAAACATCGCCATCGCTTATTCCTAGTTGTGTCCATGTGCCAGCCATTGCAACACGCAACCATTCGCCGCGTTCTTCAAGTGCAACACCGGCCGGCGAAGGAATTTCAGCCACACGCGCTTCAATAATTGGAACGGTGTTCCATAGTGTGCTCAACGGGCCAGAAGTTTCTTGACACCTACGCAATGGGCTTGAATACACCGGCAACGGGCCAAGGCTCGCTAATAACTGCGCAACATCAACTGCTTGTTGCTGACCAAGTTCATCGAGTGCTGGGTCGCGGTCAACGTTCCAACCCGCTGCTGCCCTGCCGTGACGCACAAGGTGTAAGCGCACGCTCATGAAAAAATCCAGTCTTGTTTTGGTTCAGTAGGAACTCCACGCTTCAAAAACCACTCTGTGCCAAAAGCAATGGCAAAAATTTCTGGTGGCATTTTCGATACAAAACTGCTGTCAGTAATTTGGCTGGCGTGTTTGAACAACGACTCACGCTTTTGATCTAAATAGTTACTTACGTCGATGCGGTGCGTTAACTCATTTTCCGGCATTCCCATTGGGTTACCATCGTCGGCTGGCCCATCGACATCGAATTCTTCACCTTCGGCAACTTCGCCAGAACTACGTGCCATTTCCTGCAAGCGGCGAAATGAGTCGCGGTTCATTGTTGCTTCATACACTTCGCTCACGCCAGCAATTTCTGCAGCGCGGTAGCCCACTTTGTGCACCGAAATATGATCGGGGTGGCCATAGTTGCCATGCCAGTCGTAAGTGGTGAGCACCGTTGCGTCATACTTTTTTAAAATTGCAGCAAGCTGTTCTGCGGCTTCTTCCACTGGCGCGTTCATGAAAGCACGCTTGTCGCTATTTTGTGGCCATCCGGTCATTCCACTGTCGTGATACCCCAGCCACTCCAAATGTTGGATGCCGAGCACTGCACACGACTCTTGCGTTTCGCGATGCCGTACCGCTGCAAGAGCTTCCGCATCATCAACGTCAGGCGGACGCTGACCATGTTCTCCACCCGTAGCCACCACGAGAACAACCGTGTGCCCTTCTTTCACTGCTCTGGCAAGTGTTCCCCCTGAAGAAATACTTTCGTCGTCGGGGTGAGCATGAAATGCAACAAGTACTCCCACGCCTCAGGCTTCTTTCACTGCGCCGCTAGCGACAAGTGCATCTATATCTGCAGCGCCAAAGCCACAAATTTCAAGCACCTCGCGCGTGTGCTGACCAGCATGCGCAGGCGTCAACGTGAGTTCGCTCTGTGTGCGAGAAAAACGTGGTGCAGGCGATGGCTGCATGACGCCACCATGCTCAACAAATGTTTTACGTTCAACGTTGTGTGGGTGTTGAGCCGCTTGGCTCATTGAAAGTACCGGTGCAAAACACACGTCGGTTGCCTCCATAATGTCGCACCACTCGCGCTGCGTTTTTGCTGCAAACACTTCAGCAAGACGCGCCTTCAAATGTGGCCACTGCGATTTATCCATTTGCTTGGCGAACTCGGGGTCACCTTCAAGGCCAGTAAGGCGCATGAGTTCCGCGTAAAACTGCGGCTCAATGGAACCGAGCGAAACATATTCACCGTCTTTGCACTTGTACACGTCATAAAAGTGCGCACCAGTATCGAGCAGGTTAGTTCCGGGCTCATCTTCGTTGAACATTCCGACATTTTTCATTGCCCAGAACATGCTCATGAGCACCGCAGTGCCATCGACCATTGCAGTGTCTACTACCTGACCCTTGCCACTTTTTTGAGCCTCCAACAATGCAGCCACCACTCCGAGAGCGAGGAACATACCGCCACCACCAAAGTCGCCCACCATATTGAGTGGAGGTGTAGGCATTTCACCAGCACGGCCAAAGTGCTTCAATGCACCAGCAAGCGAGATGTAGTTGATGTCGTGACCAGCAGCTGGCCCATACATACCAGTTTGACCCCAACCCGTCATGCGACCAAACACCACTTTCGGGTTGCGCGCCAAACATACGTCGGGCCCAATACCTAAGCGCTCCATTACTCCAGGTCGAAAACCTTCAATAATTGCATCGGCGCCTTCAACCAGAGTTAACAGCGTTTCTACTCCTGCGGGGTTTTTCAAATCGATGGCGATGTTGCGGCGACCACGCAACAAAATGTCGAAGTGAGGGGTTTCGGGTACTGGCCCACGCACCGACTGTGCCCGCTCAACGCGAATAACCTCGGCGCCAAGATCTGACAACAACATTGCAGCAAAAGGACCCGGCCCGATGCCTGCAATTTCAATGACCCGATAACCGCTCAGTGGACCAGCCATAATTTCATTCCTTTTTCTATGAATTGTTGATGTAAGAGTTGTTAGACGCGAGCAGTTAACTCGAGAAATTCTGAAACATACCGCGGCCACAATGGTTCGGGCAGATCATGCCCCATGTCTTCCAGCATCACGAGTTTTGCCCCCGGAATAATTTCCGCAGTGCGCTCTCCACCATCTGGTGCGATGAGCGTGTCGTCGAGGCCGTGTAGCACAAGCGTTGGCATAGTGAGTTTTGCTAATCCTTCAGCACGGCGACCACTTGCATAAATTGCTGCAAGTTGCCGCGGCCCACCTTCTGGGTAGAAACTTCTGTCGAAATCAACCGCAGCTTGCGCGCGCGTACGTTGAGCGTCGCGATATCTCTTCGAGTGCCACACCAGCCACGAAGCCGAAGAATCTAAATACTCTTCGCGCGAAGTAGGAGGAGGCGTAAAAAACGACTCCATTGCTTCAGCTGTGGGTTGCCCCACTTCGGGCTCACCAGGCTGCGACATGACTGAAGTGAGCGACAACACGCGATGCGGATGTTCAATGGCAACTGTTTGAGCAATCATTCCTCCCATTGACGCACCCATCACGTGGGCTTTGGCAATGCCCAGACCATCGAGCACTCCTATTGCATCAGCTGCCATATGCGACAGCGTGTAGGGCACTTCCGGAATGGGCTCTTCCATAAGTGCAGCCGTAATGACTGCAGAGGTGTCGACCACAACGCCATCTAATTTGGTTGACAGCCCACAGTCACGATTGTCGAAGCGGATGACGTGAAAGTTTTGTGCAGCAAAAAGCCTGCATAAATTTTCATGCCACGAGGTGAGCTGCGCCGAGAAACCTGAAATGAGGAGCAACGCAGGGTCGGCTGAGTTTCCAAAAGTTTCGTATTCAACTGTGAGACCCGTAGGAAGAGAAAGTTGTGGCACTTCCCTACTCTACTAGCGGCGGTTTTCCGCGCGTAATGCAGGTGTCTCCCAGCGCGCTTCATCGGGGGTCACCGTTGTTCCCGGAGCCACAAGGGCATCGATACGGTCAAGAATTTCCGGGCTCAATACCACTTCATCGGCACCAAGAACCGTGGTGAGATGCTCCATAATGCGCGGGCCAATGATGGCGCTCGTGACCCCCGGGTGATGCAGCACCCAGGCCAACGACAGTTGAGCCAGCGTGACCCCTACTTCGTCGGCAATGAGCACGAGATCCTCGACGAGGTTCATTTTCTTTTGGTTCGCAGGGTCGCTGACATCGAAACGAGCAGGTGCACGCTGCGCGCGGCCTTCATTGCGCTGAGCAGCATTTGCGCGATACACGCCAGACAACCACCCACCGTTGAGTGGGCTCCACACCAAAGTTCCCATATTCAATTTTTGACACGTGGGCAAAAGATCGCGTTCGATCCACCGCACAAAAATGCTGTACGGGGGCTGCTCGGTGCTGAAGGGAATATACCGATGGTCGCTCGCAACCCATGCAGCCTCCATGAGGTGTTCTGCTGGAAACGTAGAAGTACCAAAGGCGCGAATTTTGCCTTGATGCACAAGATCATTGAGCGCCGATAACGATTCCTCAATGGGCACATTGGTGTCGGGGCGGTGTAATTGATACAAGTCGATGTAGTCGGTGTTCAGCCGTCGCAAACTGTCTTCGCATGACTTCAAAATGTGGCGCCGACTATTACCCCAAGTATTTGGCGCCCGATCAACCGCAAATGGCCCGCCCTCAATGGGGAAATGACATTTAGTTGCCAAAATAACGTTGTCGCGACGCCCACCCGCAAGCGCCTTACCCGTAATAACTTCGCTGTCGCCAGCCGAATACACATCGGCGGTATCTACAAAGTTAATGCCTTCATCGAGGGCGCGATGCACAATGCGCACACAGTCGTCGTGGTCACTGTTGCCCCAAGACCCGAACATCATGTTGCCCAGGCACAACGGCGAAACGAGCATTCCGGTACGACCAAGCGGAGAATATTTCATCTCTTCAAACTACAAGGTGTAGTGCTTTTACAAACGAGCGAGATCCTTGCCTAATCGTGTGAGCGCGTCATTTGTGCGAGTGCCCCACCAGAAAAGGTCTTTGCCATCAATAATGCGCACGTCGGAAATGCCTGTACGTTCTTGCACTTCGGCAATGTGGCGCTCGGCAAATACGTAAGGCTCCGTTGGCAACAAAACCATTTGCGCATTGAGACCCACGAGATCTTCATCGCGCAGCGTGGGGTAAGCGTCGGGAGAATTGGGTTGAAAAACGTGGATGCCGAGACACCGCAACAAGGTGGCACCATAAGTTTCCCGGCTGATGGTCATCCATGGTCGCCGCCATATAGGAACAAATGCAACACTGCGCTGTTCCTGCTCTACTAGTTCGCCGAGCGGCAGTGTTGGCCCACTAACAAGGTCTGACAAGCGCTGCATTTCACGTTGCACATCGTGCACCGACACCACGTGCAGGTCACACACCGCTAGGCCATGCGCAATGAGCGACTCGGCATCTTCTTTTCGATTCTCTTCACGATCAAGAACCACAAGGTCGGGCTTCAACGCAACAATGGCGGCAATATCGGGATCTTTGGTACCTCCTACATGACGCAAGGAGGGCTGTTCGCAAAACCGCGTGCATGCAATTGGTTCAATATTCCACGCCAGCAATGTTTTCGTTACCGATGGAACGAGACTAACAATTTTCATGAATCAATAATCTTGCGTTTTTCTCTTTCGAATTCTTCACGAGTAATTGCACCACGCTGCAATAAGCCCTCAAGTTTTTCCAATTGAGTTGCCACATCGTTGGTGCGCATTCCGGTACGACCATCCATGCGAAGTTGCACTTGTTCGAGCAACATTTTCTTCACAATTTGCGGCCGTTGAATGTCGGAGAATCGCTGCTGCCCGTCTTGCCCACCAGATTCAATGAGCAAGTCGCCTGCACCAAGTATGCGTTCAATAATGCTTTGGTTGAAATTCACATTGTTCACGCGCTCTATAGGAATTTCAATTCCTTGTTTCGAGAAAAAGCCGCTTTGGTAAATCACGCGGTAGGAAGTGACAGCAAAATGCGTGTTGCGCCACAAGAGGTACTTCCATCCCACCCACAGAGCCGTAAGAGCTAATACGCCAGCCGAGATCTTGGGCAGAAAGTTCCAAAATCCGTCATCAATTTTTGATGCAATAAATACTTCGGCGACGACAACAGGAATAAGTACTCCTACCGACTCGGCGAAGTACCACCAATGGGGGTGAATGTCGAGAATAAGATCTTCGTTCTGGTTCAGCATGTCTTGCGGCAACGGCATACGCCCACAATAGTAAAGATTTCCCACGTAACACCTCTCTTGTCGCCCACTGTGGCACCCAACCTCTATCGTGAAGGCAATGCCCCATTCGTCGCTCCTCTATGCTTTAGACGCTGAACAGCACCAGGCGGTCACCGCTCCTGCCGACGCCGTCATTGTTCTGGCAGGTGCTGGTTCGGGCAAAACAACAGTTCTCACTCAACGCATCGACTACCGCATCGACAATGCCACCGCCGACGCTGAACACACACTCGCAATTACCTTCACCCGTGAAGCAGCAGCCCAACTCCGCCGCCGCACACCGCGCGGAATTCATACTGGCACTTTTCATGCAATTGCTTTTGCTCTCTTACGCCAGCGCTGCACCGACCAAGGTCGACCCTTGCCCACGGTGCTCACCAATCGGTACGGCATCGTCAATGAATCCATCAAGTTCATTCGCTCGCGAGTCAACGTTAATGAAGCACTCAGCGAACTTGAATGGCTGCAAGCTAGAGCACTAACCCCACCTGCTTACAGCGCAGCCGCTACGGCAGCAAAGCGCACCACAACCGCCAAGCCGGAAGATCTGGAAAAGGTATTTTCGGAATACGAAAAAACAAAGGCAAAGCGTGGTGTGGTCGACTTGGGCGATCTGTTGACGCGCACTACTCACGATATTGCAAACGATTTTGACTATGCCGAAGCAACGAGGTGGCGATATAGGCATCTACTTGTCGACGAGGCTCAAGACATGAACCCTCAGCAATTTGCGTTCTTTTCTGCACTGCGTGGAAAAAATCGCGACGTGTTTGTTGTGGGTGACCCACTGCAATCTATCTATGGGTGGAACGGAGCAGAGCCATCGCTGTTCGACACGCTTCCCGAAAAGCTTGGTGGAGCACACGTTGTGCACTTGGTCAACAACTATCGCTGCTCCCCTGTCATTGTTGCCGCTGGCTTGCATGTTCTCACCAACAACGGCATTCCCGCAACGGCACGGTCTACCAAACTCGACGGCGACGCAATCACTATCCAGGGTTACGCCAATGAACACGACGAAGCAAATGGCATTGCGCTTCTTGCTACGCAATCTCATCGCTCACTTGCCAGGTGGAGCGATATCGCCGTTCTCGTTCGCACCAATACTCAGCGCGAAATTGTTGCCAGCGCCTTAAAGAAACACCACATACCTGTTCTTGCGCGAGGTCAATCGGCAGTAGTTGCTCCCTTGTTGCAAGAAGTTGCCGCGCTCACTCACCGCTATGCACTTGCCGACTGGTCCTTAGAACTGCGCATGGCATCAGAACCCGAGTCTCCAGAGTTTCTCTTGTCTGAACAAGTGAATGAATTTCTTCAAGATCATCCCACGGGTGCCGCGCATGGCTCCATGTTTATGACGTGGCTATCTACCGTTGGTCAGCGCACCAACCCCAGCGAAGATGGCATTGAGTTGCTCACTTTTCATGCCGCTAAAGGTCGCGAATGGAATACTGTTTTTATTGCCGGAGCCGAACAGGGTTTGCTCCCACACTCCTCTTCACGTACGGCGGCCCAAAAGGCTGAAGAAGTGCGCTTGGCCTACGTTGCTATTACTCGTGCTGCAGAAAAGCTGTTTGTTACCCATGCCGCCGAACGCAATAGCCGTAAAGCTCGCCCGAGCAAATATTTTGTGAACCTTCCCCTCGGTGAAACCACTGCAGTTCGCATGCCAGAAGAAATGATGCAATACGCAAAAGCTGTGAGCAGTACCACACCTAAAGGGGCACTGCGGGTATGGCGTAAAGAGCGTGCGCGCCAGCTGAAAACCACCGAGGTAGGCATTTGCAACGATGCAACACTTGCTCGCCTCGAAAAAGAAATGCCAACTTCCCTAGAAGAGCTCGCCACAATTTTTGGAGCGCTTACTGCAGAGTCACTTGCGCCAAGCCTCTTGCCGCTACTCGCTCAGTTCACCGCGCCGAATACGTAACAGGCGCTCAAAAACTTCGGGTCGCATGGAAATAAAAAGCCCCTCGGCTTCAGCGCACTTCGTTTCGCCGTTCATCAGAGTTGCCACAGTGAAAATTTTTCGGCCTTCAATACGGTCAATGCGCCCTTCAAAAACAAGCTCAGCATGCAACGGCGTTGGCGAGGAATAACGCACCGTTAACTGCCCCGTCATTCCAGGGTTTCCTGTAAGCGACTGCGTGATACCAAGTACTTCATCGAATGCTGAAGCTATAACGCCTCCGTGCACACACCCGGGAGGGCCCTCAAACACATCGGCAAAACTCACACGGCCTACCACTCGTGCCGTGGAGTGCCCTCCTGCAGCAGGGTGATGTATTTCAATAGCAATAGGTGGCGCGATGGGGTTCATTGAGCCAATGAGTGGGCTGCGATCGAGAAATGAACTACCTACGCCATACGAACCGTCGGCACGAGGCGCTAACGATGTTCCACTTTTGCCGGCAAAGGGGTACTCGCGCATGAGTTGTTCCACCTCTTGCACCTTTGCAGTGAGTTCATTCACCACTTCTACACTTGCCGACAATTTCATTATTGCATCAGACATGTTGCGGGCAGCTGTGGCAAGTTCATCGCGTGCAATTTCTTCCGGAGATTTCCCAAGCGTTCGCTCGTGGAAGCCTTGAAACATTTTCTCTACAGCTTCAGAGCTGAAAGTACTGGTTTCAAATGACTCGTCGCTCACGCATCGACCATCATCAAAACAGGAGCATGGTCACTTGGCTGTTCGCCCTTGCGTGAGTTTCTATCGATACCCACCCACGATGTTTTGCTAGCAACGGCTTGTGTTGCCAGCATGAGATCGATGCGCATGCCGCGACCTTGGTGAAAGTCTCCACCGCGGTAGTCCCACCATGAGTACAACTTGCTTTCCTGGTAGTGGTCGCGAAAAACATCACGTAAACCCCAGCCACAAAGATCGGCAAGAACTTCGCGTTCGGCATCACTCACGTGTGTTTGCCCCACAAGTTTTGCTGGGTCAGGAACATCACGATCTTCCGGCGCAATGTTGTAGTCGCCCGCAATGACCAATTTTCCCTGTGGCGTAGTGAGCGCCTCTGCATGCGCACGCAGTTGTTTCATCCAACGTAATTTGTATTGGTAATGATCGTTGTCGAGCGCGCGGCCATTTGGCACGTATACAGAAGTAACCAATACGCCGCCACAGTCGGCCGTAATAATGCGAGCTTCGTGATCTGGTTCGCCAACCGCGAAATTCACCACCACATTTTTCATAGGAACTTTAGAAAGAAGAGCTACGCCGTTCCACTGGCCTTGCCCAAAGTGCGCCGTGGAATAGCCCATCTCTTCAAAGGTCAATGCTGGAAATGCAGCATCGTTCATTTTCGTTTCCTGCATACACACAACATCGGGCTGCACTTCTTCAAGCCAAGCTGTCACCCGCGGCAAACGAGCTTTGAGTGAATTCACGTTCCATGTAGCAATAAGCATGAATACTGTTTACTTCTTTGCGGCCTTCGATACGGCTTTTGCCGGAGCCGCAGCTTTTTTCGCTACAGATTTCTTCGTGGGTGTCGCCGCTTTTTTCACCGCCGCTGCAGCCTTTTTCACCACGGCTGCGGCTTTTTTCGGCATAGCAGCCTTCTTTGCCGATGGCGCTGCTTTCTTTGCTGGCACTGGTGGTTTCTTTTCTGCTTTCACCGATGCTTTTACTTTGGTCTCTTTCGCGGCAATTTTCACAGCTTCAGGAACCCCAAGTTCAACGCTGCGCCGTGCTGGTGTGTACCCGGCTACGACGAGTGCCAATGTGTCGCCAATGTGAATGGCTTCTCGTGCACTCCGTGGAGCAGGGTTGCCCAAAAGACGCAAGGGAACATAGCCCTTGATATCGCCTACTTTCACATACGCTCCGTGCGCGCTGTAGCTATCGACAACGCCTTTCACTTTGCTCCCTACCGGCTGTTTCTCGACAAAGGCAAGGAACGGTAAGACTTCATTGACTGAACCAGAGTCACGCTTTTCAGGAACTACTTTCTCGGGCGTCCGCGGCGCCATACGTGCACCCGGAGGTGGGGTCTTCGGTGTGGGCATCGGGCCACTTGCTTCACGACTTGCCTTTTTCGCAGGACGCGCATCTTCACTGGTGCGCTTTTGTGCCTGCACACCACGCGTTGCTTTTTTGCTTGTTGGTCCACGCACGGGTGAGCGAGCAACAAATACCCAGCCCACATGCGGAACGGGTTTGCCACCCATGAGTCGACCTTCATCGAAGAGCCACGTGTGTTCGCCATGGAATTCCTGGTAACTGTCATTGGAAATGATGGACGCCTTCACCTTGTCGGCAATTGCCAATACAAATGCATCGCCGCGACCAATGGCCCCAGCAGGTGGGGTGACGAGTTCGTTGTTGTTCACGGCATCATCGAAGTCGGCAACTTCTTTCTTGTCGATGCGATGACCAAAACTGGCATCGACAACCACCGTAATTTTCGAGGTGGGATGTTCGTCCATGAACGCCAAGACTGCTTCATTGAGTTGTTTCAGGCTCGGAGCACTACGGCCCTCGGTAGCAATGTTGGACCCGTCGACCACCACGTGGTGCGGGCTGCGTGATTGAGGCATAAGTTGTAGTCAAGCACCCCTTGGCTCTCTCTTCGTGGATCATTGCTCGTAGCATTGGGCACTGTGACCACTTCCTCATTTCGCGCCGTTTTCTGGGACTTCGGAGGGGTCATCTTGTCGAGTCCTTTCGATGCTTTTTTGCAATATGAGGCCAAAAAGGACCTTCCACAGGGCTTTTTACGCAAAGTGAACGCCACCAACCCCGATACCAATGCCTGGGCGCTCCTCGAGCGAAATGAGGTCTCACCGCGCGACTTCAACGATCTCTTTATGGCCGAAAGCACGGCCCTTGGCCACCCGGTACCCGGATCCGATGTCTTAGCGCTCTTGGCAGGTGAAATTCGCCCTGCAATGGTGCAGGCTCTCGACACGGTCAAAGCAGCCGGTTATCGCATGGCGTGCCTCACCAACAATGTGGTGGGTGGCGACGGAGCATCACAAGAGCGTCGTGAAGCTATTGCAGCCATCATGTCTCGCTTTGATGCCGTTGTTGAAAGCAGCAAAGTTGGCTGCCGTAAACCCGAAACGCGATTTTATGAAATTGCCTGCGAAACTTTGCAGGTGTCGCCACATGAATGCATCTTTCTCGATGACCTGGGCGTGAACTTAAAGCCTGCTGCCGCCATGGGCATGCACACCATCAAGGTCATTCACCCCGACGATGCACTTATTGCTCTTAGTACTGCTTTACAACTGTCGTTGTAACTAAAATTTATTTCCAGGAGTCGAGAGCGCCATCCATGAGGTCGGCAAGTTCTTGTTGGTGAATAGCCATTGAACCCGTTGCAGGACTCCCCGACTCAACACGAGCAACATGACGCAGGTCGTAGCCACGTTCTTTGAGGCGCCAAATGCGATGCTCAACGAAGTGCCACGGCCCCATGTTTTCTGGCTCTTCTTGTAGCCATACCAGCTCTTCGGCATTCGGGTACTTTTCAATTTCTGCAACAAGTTGATCGAGTGGGAACGGATACAGCTGTTCAACACGTACCACGGCAACAGGCGAACCGCGCTTGGTGCGCTCTGACATTGCATCCCATGCAACTTTGCCGCTGCAAATAACAACACGCTTCACTGTTTCAGCAGCGGGAGCAGCAGTGTCGCTCAACACTTCTTCAAAAGAACCATGCGTGAAGTCTTCAATTTTTGAACGACTTTCTTTCATTCGCAACGGTTGTTTTGGTGTGAAAATAACAAGTGGCTTACGTATGTCGCGACGCACTTGACGGCGCAACAAATGGAAATACTGCGCAGCGGTGGTGGCATTGCACACTTGAATGTTGTCTTCGGCACAAGCCTGCAAGAAGCGTTCAATGCGAGCAGATGAATGTTCTGGGCCTTGACCCTCGTAGCCGTGTGGCAACAACATCACCAGACCGTTTTGCTGGCCCCACTTATCTTCTGCTGCAACGATGTATTGGTCGATAACAATTTGAGCACCGTTGACGAAGTCGCCAAATTGAGCTTCCCACGCCACCAACGCTTCGTGGTTGGCGTGTGCGTACCCATATTCGAATCCGAGTGCACCGTACTCAGATAACAGTGAGTCGTAGACCCAGAAGTTGGCATTTGCCGTTGCCAGGTCGGCGAGAGGTACCCAGTTGCGCTCGTTTTCATAATCAATAAGCGCAGCATGGCGTTGGCTAAATGTTCCGCGACGAGTGTCTTCTCCGGTCAGGCGCACACTTGTGCCTTCAAGCAGTAATGAGCCAATTGCAAATGCTTCACCAACCGCCCACTCCACATCGCCTTCTTCACGGAAGGTCTTTTCACGCAGTTCAAACTGTTTTGCAAGCTTGGGGTGCGGAGTAAAACCTTCGGGGTATTGAGTAAGTTTTGCGAAAATGGTTTCGATAACAGAACGATCGACACCTGTATTGACATGAGAAACCACGCCTGCAGGCAGTGGTGGCTTCGGCGCCTTAATTGGTACAGGTGCATGTGCGCGCGTTTCGTCGAGCGCCGACTGCAACTTGCTCTGATAATCGAGAAGGTACTGCTCGGCTTGTTCCAAAGTAATGTCACCACGCTTCACGAGCGTTTCCACATACATCTTGCGCGAACTGCGATGTTCTGCAATGGCCTTGTACATGAGTGGTTGTGTGTAACTCGGGTCATCACCTTCGTTATGACCCAAGCGGCGGTAACCAACGAGGTCGATGACCACGTCTTTGTGAAACTTTTGGCGATAGTCGTAGGCAAGTTTTGCCACACGCACACACGCTTCAGGGTCATCACCATTCACATGGAAAATGGGTGCTTGAACCGTTTTGGCAACGTCACTTGAATACACCGAAGAATGCGAGAACTGTGGCGCGGTGGTAAAGCCAATTTGGTTATTAATGATGAGGTGAATGGTTCCACCCACGCGGTAGCCACTGAGGTCGCTCATTGCCAGACATTCGGCAACGAGACCTTGGCCTGCAAACGCCGCATCACCGTGAATAAGTAAAGGTAAAACACTAAATGCGAGTGGCGGGTTAATGCCATCTTGAGCAGCACGCACCATTCCCATCACGATGGGGTCAACAGTTTCCAAATGGCTGGGGTTAGCGGCTAATTCAACCTCAATAGCATCGCCTTCACCAGATGTGAATGTGCCGTGAGCACCAAGGTGATATTTCACGTCACCGGAACCTTGCACGGAATCGGGCTTCACATGTCCTTCGAACTCTTTGAAGATTTGGTCGTAGCTCTTCCCCACTACGTTGGCCAGCACATTCAAACGACCACGGTGAGACATACCAATAACAGCGCCTGCGAGATGCTCTGCGGCAGCTGCCGACAAAATGGTATCAATAACAGGAATAGCGGTTTCACAGCCGTCAAGACCAAAGCGCTTTGTGCCCACATACTTTGTGGCCAAGAACTTTTCAAATGCCTCTGCAGCATTGAGACGCTCCATGATGCGGTTTTTCTGCGACAACGATGGATTGAAAGTGACACCCTCTAAGCGATCTTGGAACCAGCGGTGTTCTTCGGTGTTTCGAATGTGCATGTACTCAACACCAATGGTGCCACAATACGTTTCGCGCAAGACCGACAACAGGTCGCCAAGTTCCTGGCGATCTACGCCACCAACACCACCGGTAAGAAACGAACGCTCGAGATCCCAAATGGTGAGCCCGTAGGTTGACGGGTCAAGTTCTGCGGGAAGTACTGGCTCTTTCCAACGCAAGGGGTCGAGGTCGGCCATGAGATGCCCACGCACACGGTGCACGCGAATGAGGTTTGCCACCTGCATTTGCTTATGCAACATTTGCTCTTCGGAGTCAGATGCGTTGTTGTCGGTACGCCACTGTTCTGCCTTGTAAGGAACACCAAGGCTTTTAAAAATGTCGTCATAGAAAGCGTGCTGCCCCATGAGTAATTCATGCAAGCGCTTTAAAAACATTCCACTTTCGGCACCTTGAATAATGCGGTGGTCGTAGGTGCTTGTAACTGTGACAACTTTTGAAACGCCCAACTTCGACAAAGCACGTTCGTCGCTACCCTGAAATTCAGCGGGGTAATCGATAGAGCCCACACCAACAATGACACCTTGTCCTGGCATCAGGCGAGGGACTGATTGAACAGTGCCGATGGTGCCAGGGTTCGTGAGAGTAATGGTGGCACCTTGGAAGTCGGTGACGGCAAGTTTGTTCGTTTTCACCTTACGTACGAGCTCTTCATAGGAGTTGAGGAAGTCGGCAAAACTGAGCCCGCCTGTATTGCGCAATACAGGCACAACAAGCGTGCGCGAACCATCAGATTTTGCCACGTCAACGGCTAGGCCCATATTCACTTCTGGGTTACGAATAATGTGCGGTGCCCCCGCTTCATCGGTGGCAAAACTGTTGTTCATTGCAGGAACCGCATCGGCAATAGCGCGCACGATGGCATAGCCAATGATGTGCGTGAAACTCACTTTGCCCATTCCGCCACGGTTCATGTACGAGTTGATGGCGCGACGGTTTACTTCTAAAAGTCGAGCAGGAACATTGCGAAAGCTCGTTGCAGTAGGAACAGTCAAACTGCGTTCCATGTTGGCAACAATGGCCGCACCCGAACCACGAATGGGTTCTGGGGGTACTGCCGAGGTTGGCGCCGTGACAGCAGGTTTGGCAACAGGTGCACTTTCTACCAAGGGAGCGTTTTGTGTAACGCCTGGCACTGCGCCGGCATGGCCTGGCACATAGTCAGTGAAAAACTCACGCCATGTATCAGACACCGCTGTTGGGTCAATACGGAACTGTTCATACATTTCGTCAACAAGCCACGAGTTTGGGCCAAAGACATCTTGCGGAGAGGAGGGGTTGCTATTCGGCATCGCTTCAGATCGTAGTCTTCGCCCCTCGTCACAACTGTCTTCAAAAGCAGGGCTGCGTAGAAAGTCCCTTTTCATACACCCCTGTGGACATCGACAAGATTCCACTTGTAGAGTTCACTCATGACCCATCGCCTCTCATTACGCAACGTTTTTGCTGCTCTTATCGCTATTTCCGCCCTGTCGGCCTGTGGTGGCGGAACCTCTGCCCCAGCCCAAACCATTCCGAGCGACGCAGGCCTCATTGTGAAGAACGTCAAATCCATTCGCTTCGATAAAAGTGAATATTAAGCCGCTGCAGGCAATGTAAAAGTTGTGACGGTCAATGAAGACACTGTTCGCCACACGTTGCTCATCGTTCAAGACGGCATCAAAGTACCCAACTTCAAACTTGTTGTCGCTGAAGAAGGTGCAGTTGACGTCGGCGAAATTAATTTGGCCGCCGGTAGCTACACCGTTATTTGCGATGTCCCTGGACACCAAAATATGAAAGCAACCCTCACCGTTAGCTAACAGGAACGGCGCGCAACGCCACCGGTATTGCGCTCATCACTGGAATACCCGTAATGGGGTCATAGCCACTTTGCAGGTCAATGAGCGCGCCGGTTGTTGAGCCCACTACCGACAAATCGTTAGGCGTGTCGGGCAACCCTCCCCAGGCATGTGCCAGTGACACCATGCCTCGGCGCACATCGTCAGCCGATTTCACCACTGCCTTAATGGAACCCTTCGGTGAAGCAACTTCAATGGTGTCGCCATCGGCAATACCTAGTTCGGCAAGGTCTAACGAGTTCACGTGCGCAAAGTTGGTTCCTTCGCGCGAGCGCAGTTTTTCAACTTCCCGACCAGATGAGTTGAACACGCTCTTTAAGCGCCGCGTGGTCATCCGGAACGTGTGCACTTCGGGGTCGAAACCATGAATGACTGCACCCGACGACGACTCGCGGAATACGTCGTTCATCTCTTCAGCAATACCTGCCGGAACCATTTCTAACCGGGCCTGGCTTGTTGGGTCTGCTGGCTGAACTGTGGTGATGTACTCAGGGAAAAGATGGCCACCCACGTGTTTGCGCAATTCCATTAGTGGCAACTTCGCATTGGCATAAATGAGATCGAGCACATCGTCGCCCGTGAGTTGCATTCCCGGTGTGATGTCTCCACCTGGCATCTTGATGGTGATACCAAGTCGCCCCGCAACTTCGGTATATACCTGCCACTCTTGGCGAATATCGCCACGCATTTCCAAAACAGCCGGGGTGTAGTGCTGATACGGCTGATCGAACCAACGGTCAATGGTGGTTGGCACATCGGGTCGTTCCAAACTCAACGTGCTCGCAATGACGTAATGGGCAAGTTGCGCCGACGGCGATACGTGTACATCCATGAGCACATGCAAGTCGAGAGCACGCAATGCTTCCACCGTGGTGCGTTGGTCTGGCCACGACACCACAGGGTTTCCACCCAAGGTAAAGAGCGCACGAATTTGCCCTTCGCCTTCTAACAAAATTTCTTCTGCAAGCGTTGATGTGGCTGCCTGCCCACGCTGCATATAAATGTCACGCATCCGCGACTTCGAGCCCTTCGTGAGCATCTCTGGCTTCGGAGGAATAACACCTGCTCGTATTTGCCCAGGAGGGGTCATGAGACCACCTGGGTTGTACATCGTTTCGCCTTCGCGGTTGTAACGGCCACACAAGGTGTTCAATGCCAACACCAAATGCTCGGTGAGTGACGAGTGCGGCGCCATGTCGGGCCCCGTGCCGGTAGTAACTGCCCCACGCGGACCTTCTGCAAACTTTTGAGCAGCAGTGACAATGAGTGCTTGCTCTACGCCTGCGCGCTGGCTGACATAGTCGAGGGTGAATGGGTCGACCGCAATACGTAGTTCGTCGAGGCCGTTTACATACCGACCACAAAAATCTTTGTCGTACGCATCGGTGGCAAGAATTTGACGAATAATGCCGGCAAGCAAAGTGGGGTCTTCACCCGCACGCACTGGCAAATACAAATCGGCATAATGCGCTACTTCGGTAAAGCGTGGGTCAATGACAATAAGATACAAACCACGTTCTTTTGCTTGACGTAATCGTACGAGCGGGTTGAACCCTGGAATGCCACCTGGGTAACCAAAAGTGCTGACCAGCGTGTTGCACCCAATGACCATGGCAACGTCGGCGGTTTCAAAACCTTGTACACCTGCAGCCCATGCTCCGTGACGTAGCGGTGCAATTGCCTTGCCTGGTTGGTCGATAGATGAAGAAGTGTAAAAACTCTCTGAACCAATTGCATTGTGGAATGCAGCAGCAATGGGAAGGCCGGTTGCATTTTGATACGCAGCAGTACCGCAATAAGTGGCAATAGAACGTGGTCCGTACTTTTCTAAAATGCCCGCGACCTTGTCAGCAATTTCATCGAAAGCAATGTTGGTATCAATAGGGCTCAGCACATCGCCTGTGCGCTTCAAGCTGGTACGCAATCGACCAGGGTGCTCATGTTGGCCGCCCAAGTTGCGACCTTTCACACACGTGTAACCCTCATACATGGGGTCGTCTTGCACGCCATGAACACCAAGCACTGCATTGCTCACGGTGTCAACATCAACGTCGATGGCACAACCTGCGTGACAGAACCGACAAAAAGTACGTCGTGTTTCAATGCTCATGTTTCCCCCTTGGCAATTTCACTGCGCAACTACACCTTAGGCGATTTCGTCTGACGTATTTTCCTCGAGACCCATGCCCAAAACAATGTCTTCATAGTCAATTGTCCATAAACGCCCCGAGTTCACAGAATCGGCTTCGTAACAGCGCCAGCCCAAGCGTCTTTGCACCTCTGGGCTGAACTTCCGCACAAGCTCCCATGGGTTCGCAATGGGGAGAGCCTCTTCAGGCGTCAGCCAACCCACTACATGCGACACATGCATTCCCATGCGCCAGTTGTCAACCGAGGTATTTGCCCCTCCACCATGGAGCGCACGACCGGCGTAGAGAAGTCCACTGCCAGCGGCCATTTCAGCCTGCACCACCAGATGTTCGCACGACCGATCTGAAAAATCTTTCCACAAGTGACTTCCCGGAACAACGTTTGTTGCACCGTTCTCTTTTGTGAATGCACCAAGTGCAAGCATCCAACTGACGGTCACTTCAGGTGATGCGGGGGTTTCAAAAAACGGCCAGTTGTTCACATCGCGGTGCAATACCTGAGCCTCTTGACCAGGCCCAATGACCATCATTTGCGCCGAGTTCAACCACCAGTCAACTGCACTCCCCAATATGAGTTCATCGCTGATTGCCGTCATGAGCGGGTTTGTGAGCACTTCAATAAATGCTGGACTGCGTTCTGCGAGTCGCCCAAAACGTTTTGTATTGGTTCCCCAAAACTTCTCAACAATGGGGTCGCCGCTGCGCGTGCCCACGTGCATGTTCTGCGTGACCACATCGAGGTCATTGCGAAGTCGTTGCACCAAATCGCTCGATAAGAGGTTTGCCACAATGACAGCGCCATCGCGCTTCATTACGTCAAGAATCTCACCAATCGGTGCGGTGGACTCCACCGTTACTACTGAACTCATGGTTCTCCACAATCACTGGGGAATTGTCACCGTAACAGGTCATATAAACAAAAAACCCCCAGCTACAGCCGAGGGTTTTTTGACT
The DNA here is from genome assembly GCA_013205145.1 of bacterium. Lineage (GTDB taxonomy): Bacteria > Actinomycetota > Acidimicrobiia > Acidimicrobiales > Ilumatobacteraceae > F1-20-MAGs119. Next base: position 2,959 of record JABMMV010000219.1, on the reverse strand, counting down.
AGAGCGAAAAGTGAATTAGCCGAGAAGAATTTCCGACAAGATCCACAATACGAGCAACAGCACGCCACCGGTGATGAGGGCATTTTTGTGACTTTCATATGGCCAGAGCAACTTGTTGGTTGCTGCAGTACCGCCAAGAAGACCTAATGCATTGATTTGAAAAATAGCTGTGATGACAACTCCAATAATGAAGAATGTCCACGCATTGCCACTAGTGGCACCAGCAAATGCACCGCTGTAGAAGTGTGCTGCACCCACCATGAAGAACAACATGGAGAACGAGAAAATGAAGTTCTGCCGCGAGGCAAGAAGTGCCCTACGACCTGCTGCAGGAGCGGCAGGGTTTGCTTCTCCACCGGCAAGCACATTTGCCGCGTTAGCAAGAACAATTTTTTGGTTCTTCCAAATAACCATCCACACGTTGGCGGCCATGAGAATACCCAGCACCATTCCAATACTGATAGCCACGTTGTGACCAATTCCCAGACCCGAATCGCTGGTCATGAAGTCTTTGAAGTAGTTCTTCACCAGACCGGTAATGAGAATGCCGGTGACCAAAGTGGCAATAGCTGCCCAACGGAACCACCACAAAGCGCGACGAGCCACTTTGTCGATAGCGATGTTGCGCGCCTTGCCCTCATCGCCAAATGCAGCAAAGGCTGGCACCTGAACGAGGTTGAAGTAATAAAGCAAACCGATCCAGCAAATGCCGGCCACGATGTGCAGATAGCGGAAGCCAAAGTTTCCGAGGTAGTCGCGAGTCAGCAACTCCATTTTGTATGCCCCTTTGTGTCGTTCAGAAAACCTGAAAAAGATAACACCTGAAACGTACCACCCTTCATTGCCGAAGGCGGGTAACGTAAGGGCGCCATGGCACATGAATTCATATACACCTGCTACAAACTGGCTCGGTTTTACCCACCAGACCGCACCATTTTGGAAAATATCTCCCTGTCCTTCTACCCTGGCGCCAAAATTGGCGTCATTGGCTCAAACGGCAGCGGTAAGTCCAGCCTGTTGCGCATCATGGCGGGCATGGACGACGAGTACACCGGCGAAGCCCGCCTCACCCCAGGCTTCAGCGTTGGCATGCTCGAACAAGAACCCCGGCTTGACCCCACCAAGGATGTTCTTGGAAACGTCATGGACGGAGTTGCCCCCATTCGCGACATGCTTACCCGCTACGACGAGGTCATGGCCATGTGGGCCGACCCCGATGCCGACTACGAAAAAGTAGGCGCGCTGCAGGCCGACCTTGAGAACAAAATTGCTGCCGCCGATGCATGGAGCCTCGACCGCAATGTTGAAATTGCGATGGATGCATTGCGCTGCCCAGCGAACGACGCCGACGTCACCACACTCTCTGGTGGTGAAGCACGCCGCGTTGCATTATGTCGACTCTTGCTGAGCCATCCCGACTTGTTGTTGCTCGATGAGCCCACCAACCACCTCGACGCCGAGAGCGTGTTGTGGCTTGAGCGCTTTCTTCAGGAATATTCGGGCACTGTGGTCGCAATTACCCACGACCGTTACTTCCTCGACAATGTAGCGAAATGGATTTTAGAACTCGATCGCGGTCGTGGCTTCCCCTTCGAAGGCAACTACTCCAGTTGGCTAGAACAAAAACAACAACGACTTCTGCAAGAAGACAAGACAAACGAAACTCGTGCTCGTTCACTGCAACGCGAACTTGAATGGGTCAAGATGTCGCCAAAGGCTCGCCAAGCCAAGGGTAAAGCACGTTTGTCTGCTTATGAAAAGTTGCACGCCGAAGCGCAAGCTGCTGAAAGCGGACCCGACCGCATGGAAATTCCTATTCCGTCAGGTCCTCGCCTCGGTGACACCGTCATTGAAGTGAAAAACCTGTCAAAGGGTTTTGGCGATCGCTTGCTCATTGACGACTTGTCGTTCACCTTGCCACCCGCGGGCATTGTTGGCATCGTCGGCCCGAACGGTGCTGGTAAAACCACGCTGTTTCGCATGCTTGCAGGTTTAGAGTCGCCCGATACCGGCTCTGTCACTGTTGGTGACACTGTGCAGTTGAGCTATGTCGACCAAAACCGCGACAACCTCGACGCCGCTGCCACCGTGTACGAAGAAATTACTGGTGGCGTAGAGCACATGAAGGTTGGCGGTCGTGAAATTCATGGCCGTGCATATGTGTCTAGTTTCAACTTCAAAGGAAGCGACCAGCAAAAACTTGTGGGTGATCTTTCTGGTGGAGAAAGAAACCGCGTGCACCTTGCCAAGTTGTTGAAGCGTGGCGGCAACCTGCTTCTTCTCGACGAACCGACGAACGACCTCGATGTCGATACTTTGCGCGCACTAGAAACAGCCCTTGAAAGTTTCCCCGGATGCGCCGTTGTCATCAGCCACGACCGTTGGTTCCTCGACCGTATTGCCACGCATGTTCTCGCCTTTGAAGGCGATAGCCAAGTGCGTTGGTTTGAAGGCAACTTTAGTGAATACGAATCGTGGCGACGCAAGGAACTTGGTTCTTCTGCCGATACACCACATCGCATTAAGTACAAACCCATCGCTCGCTAGGACACCATGACCAGCATCAAGATTTTCCGTTGGGCATGCGCTGTCACCTTCGTTTGCGGCATCGCTGGCATCATCGTTTCGTCTATTGCTGGAAACAACGAAGGCTGGGTCGTCAGCATTGGACTCATCACCACCACTGCTGCCATTGTGCTCATTGTTGTTTCAACAGTGACCGCGAAAGAGCGCATTCATGCTTTCAACGAAGTGGAAGCTGAATACCTCGAAGCAAAAATAGACGAACAAGTAAAAAAAGGTGCTTCAGAAGAAGACCTTCGCGACCTTGTGCGGCGCGCCATTGCTCTAGGGCAACGCTCCGCATGACCACAAACGTTGAATTGACGCAAGAGCTCATACTCGATGATCATTTGCTTGCCGCTGCACTTGCACGTGCTGCTGGTGAACAGCTCAACAC
>JABMMV010000218.1 GCA_013205145.1 bacterium | reverse complement strand
GTGCTCGACTTGTCGAACGTGGGCACCTCTGCACCAATTCCTGCAGGTGAAGCCGCTGAAGAACTCATTGAGCGTAAAACCACCGTTGAAGTCAACGGCAAGCGCTTCAACGTGAAGATGTGGGTTCCTGAAGGTCAAGCAGTTTCTGCTGGCCCTGCAAAGGCCAAGAAGCCAGCACGTGCAGCATCTGCAGGTGGTGCAATTGGCGGAACCGGCAGCGGCGACGTTGTGGTGCCAATGCAAGGAACCATTGTGAAGGTGCTTGTTGAAGTGGGCCAAGAAGTAGAAGTGGGCCAGTCAGTTGTTGTACTTGAAGCCATGAAGATGGAAAACCAAATTCAGGCTGAAAAGTCGGGCAAAGTAAAAGAAGTAAAAGTCAAAGAAGGCGACACTGTCGGCTCTGGCGACGTTGTTGTTGTTATTGAATAACGCTTCTTAACTACTTTTTATTCAGCAGCTTCGCTGAGTGCTTCAGCGAGCGACGGGTGCACCAACAAACTGTCGAGCAAGTCGGCCACTTTCAAGTTGGCTGTTACTGCTAATGCCACCACGCTAATGAGTTCGCCTGCATGGCGACCCACAATGCTGCCACCTAGTACCACGCCCGTATTGGGGTCAGAGATGAGTTTCACAAAACCACGCGGGTCGTTGTGAATAAGCGCTTTTGCTGTGGAAGAAAACGGCACTTTAGTAACACGAATTTTACGACCTGAAGAAAATGCCTCTGCTTCAACTAAACCCACATCAGCAAGCTCTGGCTCGGTGAAAATAGCAGATGCTGCTTTGTCGTAGTCGAGGTGACGATGGTTTGACTTTGTACCCACCATGAGGTGCTCGGCAATTTTGCGACCTTGCATCGAAGCAACCGACGACAACGGCAACTTGCCACTCACGTCGCCTGCAGCATAAATGTGACCCACGTTTGTTTGGCAATGGCTATCGATATTGATGTAACCGCGCGCATCGAGTTCAACACCTGCAGCTTCTAAATTGAGACCTTCCACATTGGGCTCAGAACCAATTGCAAGTACTGCATGCGTGGCGCGTACTTCACGGCCATCGGAACACTTCACTATTACTTCGTCGCCACTGCGCTCAATGCTCTCGGCGCGTGCGCCTTTCAACAGCTCAACACCACGGTTGAGGAAAGTTTCTTCCAAAACGGCAGCAGCTTCTGGGTCTTTACCCGGCAGCACTTGTTGACGGCTCACAATAAGCGACACCTTTGCACCGAAGGAAGCAAACATGTGCACAAATTCCACACCTGTTACACCAGAGCCAACAACCGCAATGCTCTTCGGAAAGATTTTGGGCGGGTAGCACTCACGGGTAATGAGAATGCGCTCACCGTCGGGTGTGCACCACTGCGGAATGCGCGGGCGCGAACCAGTGGCAATAATAAATGCATCGCCTTCTATGCGCTCCTCACCTGCGGCCGTACGCACCAACACCGCGTGTGCGTCTACAAAACTTGCCTCGCCGCGAATAATGCGAATGCCTTGGCTGTCGAGCAATTGAGTGGTGGTGTTTTCTAAACGTGTGCGAATGCCATCAATACGCTCTGCCAGGTGCTCTACATCAATTTCAGCAGCATGTTGCTCTAGACCCATACCTGCAAAACGCTTGGTGGCACTGACTGCCCCACCCGTCGCAATCATCGCCTTCGAGGGAATGCAGTCGAGCAGGTGCGCTGCCCCACCCATAATGTCGCGCTCAATAATGGTGACCTCGGCTCCCAGCCGTGCCGCCCATGTAGCCGCCGTATTTCCACCAGGTCCACCACCAATAATTACCAAACGAATTGTCACGTTTTAAGGTTATCTCTGAGCACTCACGATCTTGGGGCGGCATCGAGATGTTGTCGCAGCGTTTCTCAATAGTCATCAATTGTTAGTACCTCAAACCCAAGCAGGAACTACGGTAGAGAGTTGTGAGCAGTGAACCGACCCCGCCCCAAGACGCCGCCGACGAACCCATTGACGCGGCCGAACATGCCCGGGGTCTTGCCCTTGAGCGCTCACGGCGTTTGGGTCAACTCGACGCCATGCGTAGTGCTGGCACCAACCCCTACCCATACCGTTTCGATCGCACACACACCCTTGCCGATATTCGCCAAGAGTTCGGCGCTTTAGAAGCTGCAACCGAAACTGAAGTGCATGTAGAAGTTGCCGGGCGCATGTTGTTGAAGCGCGACCAAGGCAAACTCATTTTCGCTTCACTACGCGACCGCGACGGCGATATTCAATTGTTTGTTTCCAAAGCAATTGTTGGCGACGAACTGTTTGATGCCATCAACTCTCTCGACCTTGGCGACTGGGTCGGTGTTTCTGGTTTAGTCATGACTACCCGCAAAGGCGAGCTGTCAATCAAAGTAAACAAACTCGTGTTGCTTGCCAAGGCAGTACGCCCGCTGCCCGACAAATGGCACGGCCTTACTGACCCCGATACTCGCTACCGCCAGCGCTACGC
>JABMMV010000217.1 GCA_013205145.1 bacterium | reverse complement strand
CCACAAGCACTAGCAAATGAAATAGTTGCGCTTTTGGAAGATGATGTGCGGTTGCGTGAATTGGAAACTGAAGGCAGAAAAATATTCTTGGAAAAGTTTGACGACAACAAAATTGCTCCATTGCTCACTGAGGCTTTGCAGACAGCAAGTGGCAAGGTTCCTGTGTCGAGAGAAGCTCCGCTCACCGCTATGGCACATTTGCGGTTGCCACTTGTGCAGCGGGCGCTACTTCTTTTGCAGCCGAAAAGCATTTTAGAAGTGGGCATTGGCCAAGGCGCCTTCGCGACGCGACTCGCACAGTGGGGGCAATACGTAGGAGTTGAACCCGACCCTGCGTCGGGTGCAGTAGCAGCAGCGCGTCTTGCACATTTTCCTCACGCAGAGTTTCGTTCGGGAGGCATGGAGAAAGTTGAGCCATATGAAACATTCGACTTGGTGTGTGCATTTGAGGTGTTGGAGCACATCGAAGATGATGTTGTTGCACTTTGTTCATGGGTAGAGCACGTCAATGAATATGGATCACTGATGATGAGTTTTCCTGCTCATCAAAAACGATTTGGTGCTGCAGATATTGCTGTTGGTCATCACCGCCGGTATGACCGCAAAGACATAAAAAAATTACTTGATGCTGCTGAACTAGAGGAAGTAAGTGTTTACCCGTATGGCGCAATTGGTGGGCACATGTTGGAGTTTGTGCGCAATGCACTGTTGCGGCAGCGCAGCGGGAAAGTGGCATCAATGAGTTCGGCAACTTCGGCTAGCGGGCGGTTATTTCAACCCAATACGCCTCTGGTTGGCAAATTGATCTCGGTAGTTGCTTCCCCAATGAAATTGTTGCAACGCCCGTTTCTTCACACGTCAGTAGGCGTGGGTTGGGTTGTTGTAGCGCGTCGTAAGCGTGGAACGCTGTAAAGAAAGCCAATACTGCCGAGCACAACTGCCGAGGCAAGCATCACTCCACGGTCGGTGGTGGCCGCGAGCAACCCGGTATCGAAACTGGACCCCATTGCAACTGCTGCACCGGTAACAAAAAGCTCTCGCATGCCGAGGCCACCAGGCGTAAATGCGATGATTCCTGCAATTGCTGCTGCAGGTGCAATGACAAGGAAGTACCAAAAAGATTGGTGATAGCCAAGCAGCCCGAAAGCAATTTGGAATCGCCACGCGGTGACGAGATATTTCACTACATCAATGGAAATGACCTGCAGTGTTGTGCGTGGTGTGCGCCGAATTTCATCCCACCCTTCACTAAAGGAAGAAAATATTTTTGCTGGCTTGCCGCGCAAAATTTTCCATGTGGGAAGAGATAGTCGAAGTGTTGCAATGCAAACAATGCCAAGACCAAGAAAACACGCGAGCATCAGTAGTGAAAATGAACCACCATCAATTTTGTTGCCAAAGACACCAACGATGCCAACAATTGCCGATGAACCGAGCGAGATGATGAGGTTTGCCCCGTAGTTGCTTCCACTTTTCGCGTATGGCAAGTGATGCACAGTTTTCATGTAGCGAAATTTATAAAGCGTTCCCATTTGTCCGGGTAAAAGGTTGCCGAGCAACCCCGATGTAAAAACCATCCAGTTCTCAAAGAACCCGATACGCACATTTGTGGCGCGGTACACCACCCAAAATTCCGCCGAATTGAGAAAGTGCCCAATAACGATGAGCGCACCCAAGAGCAGGAGGTCTGATGAAGGGTCTTTGAAAATGGGGGTGAGTTCGTGACGGCGCTGCCACACCAATAGGAAAAGAAGTGCTACTAGAACGAAAGAGAGCACATTGCGGGCCAGTTTTTTCATATCTCTATTCTTCGTGAAGTAACCGATTGAATGATGCATACGACGCTAGAAGCCCAATGGCCTGCAAGGTGTGGTGGCCGATGGAAACGTTTTTCCGATACCACTTTTCTGCGGTTTTTTCTCGCAAGAGCGTATTTAAGTATTTCGTATTCACCGCAAAAGGAAGGTCTTGCAATTGGTCAAGAATGTTTGCTTTCAAACTCGTCATATACCAGTGGTCAACCGGTGAGTCGACGGGTGACTGTTTGGGCTGGTCAATGAAGAGATCGGGCAACAACTTGTACTCACGCACCATGGCAACGAGCAGCTCTTTGCCATTAGCAGAGGGCGAATCGTTCTGATTCTTGAGGTATTCAATAGGCAGTGAAGTAACAAAAGCACGCAACTCTGGGTGCAAGTAGGGGCTGAAGTGGGGAAGGCCGGCAGTGCATACTGCTCCATCAACTTTCACCTTGCTTTGAGCGGTGAGCCCGTTGCCATGGAATGCTCTGCGTGGGCCGTCCATTTGCGTGGTGGGTTCGCCAAGTCGCATACGTAAGGCGAGCATTGTTTCAGCTTGTTGGGGTTGTGTACCTGTACGTAATTGTGACAATGCATAGTGGTCGAGGTATTGCGTAGGGAGGTGCCCACGTGCGGGCTCTGGCAACAATGCATTGTTCAAAACGCTACGCATGATGCGAGCAACGTGCCCAAGTTGCCGTTCAGCCAAGAGGGTTTGCAAGAAGGAGAGAACGGCTTTTTTCAACAGGTGTGGAGCGTTGGCAACACGTTGAGAAATGCTCGCGCGCCTATTGACCGTCGGGTAGCTCAAAAAGATGGCGTCACAACCGTCGCCATTGAATATGGCCTCAAAGCCATCACGGGCAATGTGCTGACTCGCAATAAGGGTGTGTATTTGATAGTGAGATTGCGCACCGAGTTGGAAAAAGTGTGTGCCAAATTCTCGAAGATTCTGGGCAATTGACTCTGGGGTGATAACTACCGGGTGGTGTGTGATACCGAGAGAGGTAACAAATTCAGCAATATTTTTCTGTTCAAAGCGAGGGTCTCCAAACGAAAATGTATATGTGTGAACTTCATGCCCAAGTTTTTTTAATGTTGCGGCCACCAGCATTGAGTCGAACCCACCAAGCAGCACTGCGTGTTTCGTGCGACTTCCCGCTTGCTCTTTCACTGCTTTAATAAACATGTCATGCAATTGGGGTATTGCATTGGCAAAACTTGTTACTGATGGGACATCGACGGGGTAAATAGCTGTTGGCTCGGAATGTGCGGTTGCTGCAACGTAGCGAGTGCCTGCGGCGAGCGACTGGAT
>JABMMV010000216.1 GCA_013205145.1 bacterium | reverse complement strand
TGGCTGTGGAATACGACATCGCCAAGAAGTCAGGTGCTTGGTACACCTACGAAGGTGAGCAATTGGGTCAGGGTCGTGAAAACGCCAAGGCGTATCTCACGGCTAACCCAGAAATCATGATGCAAATGTCAGAGAAGATCCGCAGTAGTGCAGGTCTCGATGGTCCAGTGGCCGAGTTCACCGAAGCCGACGAACAACCCATCGAACTCGACTAAGCGTCACCGTTCACTCTCTTGTTGTAGCTGCCACTGCCTCTCCAAGAGAAGAATCGAAAGCCGAGCCGGCACCACGGCTCGGCTTTCGTATTTCTCGCCTTATTTCACTTTGATAGTGCGCATCCAAGGAGCGCCAGTTTCGCCCTCCACCGATGGCGTAATTTTTACTTTCCATGAACCGGCTTTAGTGGCTTTCACTGTGCAGGTCAATTTGGTTCGTACAAGTTTGCACGACCCCGACTTTTTTACTGCGCCCAAAGTTGCAATTGCTTTGTAGGTCACACCAGATATTCCCGTTCCTGTCACAGTGACGGTACGTGTTTTGATGGCAAAATTCATTCCACTGAATATCTGCTCCGAACCGCTTCCTGATCCGACAGATGGAGAACCAGAACCCGAAGATCCCACTTTGGTGACTTTGAACTTTGGTGCCGAGAATGAAATATCAGAGATGGTGACAAGGCGACCGTCGGTGCCGTTGTCGGCTGCGGTCCACTTTGTCCAGGCCACGGTGTCGGTGCCTGCATCGGCAGTTGATTTCGATTCTGCAGTACGAGCAACGTTGAGCAGCTTTGTCATGTCGGTTTCTGTTGCGGCAATTTTGAACTGAGATGAAAGAACTGCATCGGAAAGGAAGCCGTAAAACTTGCCTTTACGTACTGTGCCATCACTCAATTTGTGAGGAGCAGCAATGCCATAGGAAAGGCTCGGGGTTTCTCCACCTGCTACATCGAGTGAGCCAATAACCGCAGCATTTGTTGCAAACAAGGCGCCAGCAAAAGGGGCACTTAACGTGGTGTCGAGGCTCAACACCATCTGCATGCCCAGCGTATCTTGCGTTGATTTCTCTGCATCACAAACAGACACGGGAATGGTGGTGCACTGCTGTGCCTTTTGGTCTTGGTAGTCAACACCTGGGGCATCACTCAGTGAGAACTTCACTCGCGCAGTTCCAGTGTCCATGCCTAAGTTCTCGGTCTTCCAGAAAGTTGGTGTGCCGTTCATCCATGTCCAGCCAAGTTTTTTGCCAACAGTGTTGAGCCCAATCGTCATGTCAAAAACTGAAGCGGCAGTAATTGCCGGAGACAAGGTTGCTGTTGGTGCTGAGAAGTTGTGGCCGAGTTGCCCTTCTTGTTTCACATAGGCGAGCGTGATACCCACGCGGTTAGGTGTGGCGTAGCAATTATTCGTGGAGCCTGCTTTGCATAAGTTGAAGGGCGATATCACAGCAGTGACTGCACCCAAGGTTGTGGGCGCAGCTGTCGTCACCGTTCCATTGGTGACAATTTGTGTAGTCGTTCCGTTTGTGGTGACCGAAAGAGAAGCGATGTAGGGGCGACCAGACACCCCTCCGGCAAGATCAGACCAGTTGGCCCCTTGTGAGCTGGGTGTATCTGTCCAACTTTGACTGGGCATGCCGTCGTCAATTGCTGCTGCGTGTACATGAGGGCTTGCGGTAGATATTGCACAGGCTGCAACGAGAGAAGCCACAATTGATATGCGAATGGGTCGTTTCATGGGGTCTCCTTTGTATTTGTCTTCAATCTAGGCTGAAAATTGTTCAAGAGCAAGACTCCACAGGCTCGCAACCCACTATCTGGGTAGCCTGCACAGCATGACGAACGGCAAATACATTGTGCGCACCCATGGGTGCCAAATGAATGAGCACGATTCTGAACGAATTGCCGGCTTGTTAGAAGCCGATGGCTATTCGGTTGCGGAAACCGAAGACGAAGCCAATGTCATTGTTTTGAATACCTGCTGTATTCGTGAAAACGCCGACGAGAAGCTTTACGGCCAACTGGGCTGGTTGAAGCAGTGGAAAGAAGCCGCTCCCAATAGGCAACTGGTGGTTGCTGGGTGCTTGGCCCAAAAAGATAAAGACCTTGTGCTCAAAAAGGCACCATGGGCAGATGTGGTGATGGGTACCCACAATGTGCATCGCGCTGCTGAACTCATCAACTTCGCTCAGAAAAATGGCCCAGTCACAGAAATCTTCGATGAAGCTGTGTTGGAAGACCACGCACTTTTCCCCAGCGCATTGCCAGCAAAACGCGAAAAAAGTTTCAATGCATGGGTCACCATTCAAATTGGTTGCGATAATTCATGTTCGTTTTGCATCGTGCCATCGGTACGCGGTGAAGAAATCAGCCGCCCATTTGCCGACATTGTGAGCGAAGTAGAAGACCTTGCATCGCAGGGAATTACCGAAGTGAGTTTGCTCGGCCAAAATGTCAACTCATATGGTCGCGATATCGCCCTCGACATTCGCCGTGAAACAGGTGTGGGCAGTGTGCGCCCGATGTTTGCTGAACTACTTGAAGCAGTTGGTGCAGTCAATGGCATTCGCCGAGTGCGATTCGTGAGCCCGCATCCAAAAGACATGCGCACGGAAACGTTTGCCGCAATGGCAAACACGCCGGCGGTGTGCGAGCACTTACATTATCCGCTGCAATCAGGGAGCGATACCGTTTTGGCTGCGATGCACAGGGGTTACACGGCCGAGCGTTATCTCTCGCGTCTTGCCGAGGCGCGTGCAGCCATTGACGACCTTGCGGTATCGAGCGATGTCATTGTTGGTTTCCCCGGTGAAACAGAAGACGATTTCGTGCGCACTATGGAAGTGTGCGCCGAAGCCTGTTTCGACTCGGTTTTTATTTATGAGTTTTCGCCGCGCGCAGGAACAGAAGCTGCTACCTATACCGATCGCTTCGTTGACCCCAAAGTTGCCAACCAGCGCTATGAGCGGTTGCGTGCGGTGGTAGAGCGCAGTGCGCAAATGAAACACGAAGCACGCATTGGCCGCATTGAAGAAGTCATCATTGAAGGTATGAGCAGAAAAAACGAAGGGGTAGTAACAGGACGCACGCGCCAAAATAAGTTGCTGCATTTCCCCTATGGCGAACCTATTCGTGTCGGTTCCTATGCAAATGTTCTCGTTACCTCTGCTGCTCGACACTTCTTGCGCGGTGAATTCCAAGAAATGATTTCTATGCCTACGCATCGCGTGCACTTGCCTGTGACAGCGCTGTAATACAACTTCTCTAGAAAGTTTCACAATGTCAAAACAAGTGGTAATTCTCGGCCCCACCGCAAGTGGTAAATCTTCTGTAGCCATGGCTGCAGCACAGCAAGTGGAGGGCACTCACATTGTTGCCGTCGATGCCATGCAGGTGTATCGCGAAATGAATATTGGCACCGCAAAGCCAACAGCGAGCGACCAGCAATTAGTTCCGCATCATTGCATCAATCTTGTCGACCCTTCTCAGCGCTTTACGGTGACGCAGTTCCAAGAAGTGGCTCGTGGCGAATTAGCAAAATTAGACGAGTCGGGGAACGCAGCACTTCTGGTTGCAGGAACCGGCTTGTATCTCACAGCGGTCATCGACAACCTTGAATTCCCGGGTGAGTGGCCAGATGTTCGTGCAGAACTTGAAGAGAACCACAACACCACTTTGCTCTTTGCTCGATTAAAGCAACTTGACCCTGTGGCAGCAGAACGTATTGAGCCCACTAACCGTCGTCGCATGATTCGCGCTTTAGAAGTGTGTATTGGCAGTGGGCGACCTTTCAGCGATTCGGGCCCTGGCACGTCGGCTTACCCCGACAATGGAATAGTGCAAATAGGTCTGCGCTGGAAGCGTGAAGTGCTCGCACAACGTATTGCAGACCGTGTTGACACAATGCTCGAAGAGGGTCTATTGAAAGAAACGAAGGCGTTGTTGAGGCGCAGGCCGGCAATGTCGGCAACGGCACGCCAAGCACTGGGTTACAAAGAAATGGCCGACCACATAGAGGGTCGCGCCTCACTTGCCCAGGCGAAAGCCGAGCTCGTTTTGCGTACACGGCAATTCGCTGTGCGCCAAGAGCGCTGGTTTCGCCGCGACCCACGCATCACCTGGGTAGAAGTGCACAAAGACCCGGTTGTTGAAGCAATGCCTTATGTCTTGCGGGCCTTAAAGGCGTAGTCTTTTCGTATGCAAATTACGATGTCGAAGCATCAAGGGTTGGGTAACGACTTCCTGGTGTACGACATTCGTCAGGGTTTGCCTTTCACAAGTGGTGACCCCGATGCGCAGTGGGCAACCTTTGTTCGTAACTGGTGCGACCGACGTTTTGGCGTTGGTGCCGACGGCGTGTTGTTGTTGGGTCGCGAAGGTACAAACCAACTCACCATGGTGTTGTACAACGCCGATGGAAGTCGTGCAGAAATTTCTGGCAATGGCATTCGTTGTTTAGTGCAGGCTGCGTATTGGCAAGATCAACACAATGGCGCAGTCACATATGTGGTGAACACCGATGCGGGCGTACGTACGGTTGATGTTCTTGAAGGTTCACCAACATCAAATGTGGCGCACATCAGTGTGGGCATGGGTGTTGTAAGTGACATTGCTGAGCCCGCAAACTGGGCAGCGCTGCAGTGCAACCCCGATCGACCCGTACGGCACCTGTCGCTGGGTAATCCGCATTCTGTAGTGAGCGTGGAAGACGTTGCCGATGTCAATTTGCAAACACTGGGCGAATTAGTTCCTCATGTCAATCTCGAAATTGTTGCACCGGGCCCAGAAGCCCATGCCATCACCATGCGTGTTCATGAGCGTGGTTCAGGCATCACCCTTGCGTGTGGTTCGGGTGCGTGTGCCAGTGCGGTTGCTGCAAAAGCTTGGGGTTTTGTTCCTGCTTCAGCACCTGAAGTGCTCGTGCATATGGATGGCGGTGATGCACGTGTGCGCATTGATGCCGCAACGTCAGAAGCAACTCTTATTGGGCCATCAGTATTTATTGCCAACGTGGTATTTGATGTCTGAAGTTGGTGTAACGAATGCAAAGTAATTCATGAGTAATCCGTATCAGGAGGCCCTTGGTCAGACACTCATCGACCGTTCCATTCGCGAGCGTATTGTGCTTGTGGGTGTCACGCTTCCACTGCATACAGAAGAAGAAACCGATGAAAGCCTCGACGAATTAGCACTGCTTGTAGACACTGCAGGCGCCGATGAAGCGGGGCGTTTAACGCAAAAGCGCGATGCTCCCGATTCCACCTGGTTTATTGGTAAAGGTAAAGCTGAAGAACTGAAAGCACTGTGTTTAGAGGTCGATGCCGACACTGTTGTGTTTGATAATGAACTATCACCGGCACAGCAATACAACTTAGAAAAGTTGTTGGGTCGTACAGCACTCGACCGCACTGCAGTCATTCTCGATATTTTTGCTCAGAACGCACACACTCTTGAAGGTAAGGCGCAAGTAGAGCTAGCAATGTCGCGTTACCGCCTGCCGCGTTTGCGCAGGGGTGTCTCAGGTGCACTCAGCCAGCAGGGTGGCGGCATCGGTACGCGCGGACCCGGCGAAACACAGCTTGAAGTTGACCGTCGGCGCATCATGAAGCGCATCACCAAATTGGAAGGCGAGTTAAAGAATCTTGGTCGCACCCGACTCGAGCAGCGCAAGAGCCGAGACCGTAGTGGGCTTTCGTCGGTCACCATTGTTGGCTACACCAACGCAGGCAAGTCAACAATGCTCAATGCACTCACGGCATCGGGAGTGTTAGTGCAAGATCGTCTCTTTGCCACCCTCGACCCCACCACTCGACGGTTGTCGCTGCCTGGTGGAGAACCTGTCTTGCTCACCGACACGGTGGGCTTTGTACGCAGGCTGCCTCACGGGCTCATAGAGGCCTTTAAGAGCACATTGGAAGTGGCAAGCGAGGCCGATTATCTCGTACATGTGGTGGACGGCAGTGCAGTAGACCCCGAAGGGCAAATTCGTGCGGTGCATGAGGTGCTCGAACAAATTGGGGGCAGTCGTGTTCCTGAATTGTTGGTCTTCAACAAAGCCGATCTTGCACCCGAAGCAGTGCGCGAACTTGTTGCCGCACATCGCGGTTCGGTCGCAGTTTCCGGTGTCACTGGCGAAGGCATTGAAGACCTCTTGCGCGTGCTCAGCGACCGCATACGGGCGCTGTCGGTGGTTGTTGAACTGTTCATTCCTTACGACCACGGAGAAGCGTTGGCAATGGTGCACCGCGAAGGCGAAGTGGTATCAACTGCCCATGAAGAAACGGGCGCCCGTGTACGTGCCCGCCTGGGCGATGCCTCGGTGGGTCGGTTGCGTCCGTATGTGGTGGCAACAAATGTGAGTAAGCATGTTGCGACAACGCCCATGAGTACAGCAGAGTAGAGGCGTATGAGTTCTTCTTCAGGTTTTGTTCCACCGCCGTATCCGTACGACCGCCTCGATGCATTTTCTGCATTGGGTCGCGCCTTCGACGGTGGCGTCATCGATCTTTCTATTGGTACACCGTGTGACCCGCCATTGGCCGCTGTTGTTGCTGCGTTGTCGTCATCAAATAGCGAGCGTGGGTATCCGGCGAGCATTGGTAGCGATGCATTGCGTAAGGCAGCGAGTGCGTGGATGGCGCGTCGTTTTGCAATTGATATTTCGCCGAACGATATTGCGGCATGCATCGGCACCAAAGAGTTCGTTGGTACAACGCCGCAATACATGCGTTTACGTACGCCAGACAAAGACACAGTGTTTTACCCTGCAGTTGCGTACCCCACGTATGAAATGGGTGCCATCTTGGCCAACTGCCGTGCGGTTGCCGTTCCAATGAATGCCGACGGCACCATGAACCTGTCGGCCATTAGTGCAGACGATGCGCAACGTGGGCTCATGTTGTGGGTAAATAGTCCAAGTAACCCCACCGGCTCACTCGACGACATGGGCGCAGCAGTGCGTTGGGGTCGCGCCAATGGCATTCCTGTTTTTAGCGACGAGTGCTATGCGGAATTCACGTGGTCAACTGCGCCACAGTCGGCGCTTCAACACGGAGTTGAAGGTGTTGTTTCTGTGCATTCGCTCTCGAAGCGTTCAAATCTTGCCGGAGTGCGCGTGGGTTTTTATTCAGGTGACCACAGCATTGTGAACTACTTGAAAGAAGTGCGCAAACACGTGGGCATGATGGTTCCAGTGCCAGCACAAGCGGCAGGTGTTGCGGCATTGAACGATGATGAACACGTACGTGTGCAGCGCGATGTGTATTTACGTCGCTTAGAGCGCACTGCCAACATTTTGCAGCAGTGGTCGGGCATTTCTATTGCAATGCCAAGCGGTGGTTTTTATTTGTGGTTCGATGCACAAGATGGTTGGGCATTTGCCGAAAGACTTGCGCGCGAAGGTGGGGCATTAGTAAGTCCTGGTGATTTCTACGGAGCTGGTGGCGCAAACAATGTGCGCGTTGCAGTAGTGCAACCCGACGACAAAATAGAACTGCTAGCGCAACGTTTGGGTGTTCGTTAACTGCAAGTGGTTTTTATAACTTGCGCATAACGGTGACAATTTTTCCGAACACAACTACGTCGGCTGCAGAAAAGACCATTGGTTCCATGGTGGCGTTTGACGGAAGAAGAGTGATGGTAGAACCACTGCGCTTGTAGGTCTTAATGGTGGCTTCGTCTCCGGGAATGCCAGCCACAACAATGTCGCCATTGCGTGGTTCTGATTCCTGACGAGCAACAACAAAGTCGCCATCGAGAATGCCAGCGTCGATCATGCTGTCGCCGCGTACACGCAACATGAAGAGTTCGCCTTCGCCGGTGAAGTCGACTGGAAGGGGAATGAGCTCTTCAATGTTTTGCGTTGCCAAAACGTTGGTTCCGGCAGCAACATCGCCCACAAGGGGAACGTGGCGGGCTTGACCGCGTTCCATAGCCACACCAATACCCGAGTCGAAACGCACCTCAAGGGCACGAGGTTTCGACGGGTCACGAATGAGATAGCCCAATTTTTGGAGTGTGCCGAGATGGGTATGCACGGTGGCGGGGCTGCTGAGGCCCACTGCTTCCGCGATTTCCCGCACAGAAGGTGGGTACCCGCGGTCTCTCATATTGGTGTCGATGAATTCCAAAATGGCACGTTGGCGGGCTGTAAGAGCTTCGGTCATGTCCTTAGCGTACGGGTGTTCGCCCCCAAAGTCAAACATTTGTTCGTAATAACCCTTGACATACGAACAGGCGTTCGCTACGTTAACCGAACAGGCAGCGAACACCCGTTCGTCATACTGGTTCCATGTTGAAAAGTCTTACCCCCGTCCAGTCCTCACATCCCAGCCAGAAAGGCACTCCCATGGCAATTGCACTCCAATCCCATCCATCGTTTCGTACTTCTGCCCCTCGTTCATATGCAACCTATTTCCGCCGCCGTGTGGTCTTGGTGGCCACTGTGGCTTGCGTACTTGGTGGTGCTTTCTTCACCACTGGGGCAGTAGCTGAAAAGTCGACTCCTGCAGGCATTGCAACGCCGCACACGCTCACCGTTGCACCTGGCGACACCCTGTGGGACATTGCGCATCGCTTAGTACCCAATGGCAACATCACCGCAATGGTCGACGAATTAGTACAACTCAATGGCGACCAAATCTTTCCTGGTCAAATCATTCGCATCCCCTAAGTAACACAGCAAAAGGGCGGTGTATAAATATGTCCTTGCCCCGCTTTTTTGGGCATGTGGCAACTACTGTTAGCAATATGCGTTGCCCCATTTGCTCCCACGACGACACCAAGGTGGTCGATTCGCGTGCAGCAGAAGATGGCACAGCTATTAGGCGCCGTCGTCAATGCCCCGAATGCAGTTACCGCTTTAGTACCCGTGAACGCCTCGAAGAGGTGGTGCTCATGGTGGTCAAACGCAGCGGCGATCGCACCCCGTTCAATCGGCTCAAAATCATTGCTGGCGTATCGGCCGCAAGTAAGGGTCGCTCGGTTGAAGATGAGCAAATTGAACTCTTGGCCGATCGGGTAGAAGAAACCTTGCGAGCTATTGGCAATGAAGTGACGTCAGCACAAGTTGGTCATGCTGTACTCGAGCAGTTGCGAGAGCTCGACGAAGTAGCGTACTTGCGTTTTGCCAGTGTGTATAAAAACTTCGACCAAGCAGCCGACTTCCGTCGCGAGCTTGCACTATTGAAGAAATAGTTTCTTTAACGTTTGCGTAAATAACGTAAGAAAAGAAAACCATCATCTTCAAGAACGTGTTGCAAATGAAACCGTTGTGCAAGATCCGGTGCGTTAGTTGTTAAGCGCGGTCCATTTCCGCCAATGATTTGTGGAGAAATAGTGAGATTAATTTCATCAACAAGATCTGCGGTCGTTAACAACGCATTCAATTTTGCGCCACCTTCAAGCTGAATGAAGTTGCACGACATGGCTTGTAGTGCAATGTTCATGTCGACCTCGTTCGTGCCCGCACGCAAAGTTTCTACTGGCAGTTCTGGCGCTTGCATTGGCGCCACTACATAGCCGGCGCCACTAGTAAAAAGATCTATGTTGAAATCGAGATGCCCGGTATGGCTCACTACTGCAACGCGTTGGCCCGCTTTGCTCGGTACGCCGTAGCCCTCGGCACGCACGGTGCCAGCCCCTACCACAACATCGTCGGCCGCTGCCCGTAAGGCCAGTAATACCGAGCGATCAGCGGCGCTCGAAAGAGCCGCAGAACCACCTGTCATGACCGTGGAGCCATCAATACTTGCCACCATGCACATCGCCACCCAGGGGCGGCTCACAGGGCGTTGACGGGCAACATGGTACGCCTCCTCGGCAGAGATGCTTCGACCTGATTCCCCCAAGGAATCGTGATAGGAGTAGATCAGTTTCATGCAGTGCATAGCCTATGGCTTGGGGGAAAGATGTCGACACTTCAACAAGAATCATCAGGTACAAAAGTTGCCTTTCGCACGTGCCCGCTCTGCGAGGCAGGCTGCGGTTTAGAGATCACCGTGAAGAACAATGTGGTCACGCACATTCGTGGCGACATGCAAGACGTCTTTTCGGCAGGGTTCATTTGTCCGAAGGGGAGCACGCTGAAACAACTTCACGACGACCCCGACCGTTTGCGCTTGCCTTTAGTAAAACGCAACGGCGTGCATGTTCAAGTGTCATGGCAAGAAGCATGGGCTGAAGTCGAGAAGGGTTTGTTGGGTGTCATCAATACGTATGGTCGCGAGTCGGTGGCAACGTATATGGGCAACCCCACCGCGCATAACTTGTCGGCAATGACCTTTGGTCGTGTGGCGCTTCAAGCAATTGGTACCAAGCAACGTTTTAGCGCATCAACTGTTGATCAACTTCCCAAACAAGTTGCGGGGGGTTACATGTTTGGCACCGCAGCAACAGTTCCCGTGCCCGATCTCGATCGCACGCAGTACCTGCTCATGCTGGGCGCTAACCCCTATGCATCGAATGGCAGCCTCTGTACTGCACCCGATTTTCCGAAGCGATTGAAGGGCATTCAAGAACGTGGTGGAAAAGTTGTGGTGGTCGACCCACGTAAAACACGCACGGCAGAAGTTGCCGATGAATGGTTGGCCATCATGCCTGGAACTGATGGGCTCTTCTTGGCCGCTATTGCTCATGTGATGTTTGCCGACAAGTTGGTGAAAGTGTCTCCGCAACTTGTTGCGCACATCAACGGACTCGCAGAGGTAGAGCAGGCGCTTGCACGCTTTACGCCAGAGACAGTTGCCGATGTGTGTGGTTTAAGCGCAGAAACAATTCGACGCATTGCACATGAAATTGCGCAGTCTCCAACTGCTGCGGTGTACGGCCGAATGGGAACAACAACAGTTGCCTTTGGCACTACAACATCGTGGCTTGTCGACGTGGTGAATGTTCTCTCTGGCAATCTCGATACGCCAGGTGGGGCAATGTTCACGCTTCCTGTTGCTGGTGGTGCCACAACTCGCGGTACGCCTGGAAAGGGTCGTGGGTTTCGGGTCGGTAAGGGCCATACGCGTGTGCGGCATCTTCCTGAAGCCATTGGTGAGTATCCCGTTGCTGCGTTGGCAGAAGAAGTGTTAACGCCAGGAGAGGGCCAAATTAAAGCACTGCTTACCATTGCGGGCAACCCAGTTCTCTCTACTCCGCATAGCAATCAACTCGATGAAGCACTTGCACATTTAGATTTCATGGTGAGTGTCGATATTTACCTCAACGAAACAACGCGACATGCACATGTTATTTTGCCACCGCCTTCACACTTGCAACGCGATCACTACGACCTGCTCTTGTTGCAATTCGCAGTGCGCAACGTAGCCAACTACAGCGAAGCAATTTTGCCGTTAGAAGAAGGCCAACCCGACGAGTGGGAAATACTCGCGAAAATTGCAGCAATTGTGCAAGGCAAAGGAATTGACGCCGACGTTTCTCTTTCTGACGATGCAGCAATGCGGTCAATGGTCAATAGCGCTGTGAAAGATTCCAATTCAAATATTTGTGGGCGCGACGCTGAAGAAATTATGAGTGAGTTATCGCTCAATGGGCAATGTGGGCCAGCACGAATGATTGATTTCATGTTGCGCACCGGCCCTTTTGGCGATGCGTTTGGTGCGGCAATTGGTGGCGCAACATTGCAGTTATTAAAAGAAAATCCACACGGCATTGATTACGGTGCATTGCAACCACGCATTCCTGAAATATTGCGTACGCCAAGTGGAAAAGTTGAACTTGCACCTGAAGTGTTAATCAACGATCTCAATCGCTTGTATGACGTTGTTGGTTGTGGAGTAGTCGACAAAAATTCTGGTCGCAATTTGTTACTCATTGGTAGACGCCATTTGCGTTCAAACAATTCATGGATGCACAACATCAATGTGTTGGTGAAAGGTAAGTCGCGTTGCACGCTCATCATGCATCCAATCGATGCACATGCGCGCAGCGTGAACGATGGCGACATTGTTTCGGTGCAGAGTCGTGTAGGGGAAGTGCGCGTAGCTGTTGAAATCTCCGACAACATTCGCGCTGGTGTGGTGTCATTGCCTCACGGGTGGGGCCACGATGCCGGGGGCACTGACATGCAGGTGGCCGCCCAGGTGGCCGGCGTGAACTCAAATATCCTCACCGATCACGAAGCTATCGACCCATTGTCGGGAACCTCAGTATTGAACGGCATTCCTGTGGCTGTCCACAGGTAAGCCTCCGTTCCACACAGCTCATCCACAGCTTCATCCCCTGAAAAATAGGGAAATTCACAGGGTTATCCACTTCCTCCACACAGGGGTCTTGCCGTAGCGTTACAGGCAACTCGTATGGAAAAGATACGGGCTGGGCGGTTCGATTTCCGGTGCCGAAGGGCATTTCTGGGAAATTTTCTCCAGATGAGCGACAATCGTTGACAAAGGGTAAAGACAATGCTGTAATTACACCACCAGTTGTGCAAGACGGGGCTGTGAAGGTGAATCACCACTACATATTGTGGTGACCACAGTCACAATGTCGTTTTTCATCGCCAGTTTCTGATAAACAATTATTCCCGCAATACGCCAGTCCAAAAACAGCAATCCGCTGAAATCACTTGTCATAGAAAGAATGAATATGTCCATTGCTCCAGATCGCCTCTCCATCGGCATCCGTCGTCACTTCACCTCCGCAGGCCAGCACCCTTACGACTCTGTGTCGTGGGATCGCCGTGATGCCCGCATCTCTAACTGGAAAGACGGTTCTGTTGCGTTCGAGCAAAAAGACGTCGAAATTCCATCTACCTGGTCATTAAACGCCACCAACATTGTTGCGCAGAAGTACTTCCGTGGCACCATGGGCACCCCTGAGCGTGAAACATCACTCCGTCAGGTCATCGACCGCGTTGCCGACACCATTGCCACATGGGGCATTGAAGGCGGCTACTTCGTCGACACTGAAGAAGCAGAAGCTTTCCGCGATGAGTTGAAGTTCATCTTGGTCACACAGCGTGCGGCGTTCAATAGCCCAGTGTGGTTCAACATTGGCGTGAAGGGCGTTCCACAACAGGCAAGTGCTTGCTTCATTCTCGCCGTGGAAGACACCATGGCCGGCATCCTCAACTGGTACCGCGAAGAAGGAACCATCTTCAAAGGTGGCTCGGGTTCAGGTATCAACCTCAGCAACATTCGCAGCAGCTACGAACACTTGCAAGGTGGTGGCACAGCTTCTGGTCCAGTGTCGTTCATGCGCGGTGCCGATGCGAGCGCAGGAACCATCAAGTCGGGCGGCAAAACACGTCGTGCAGCAAAGATGGTTATTTTGAACGTCGATCATCCAGACCTTGAAGAGTTCATCTGGTGCAAAGCAAAAGAAGAAAACAAAGCACGTGTTTTGCGCGATGCAGGTTTTGACATGGACCTCGATGGTGCCGATGCGTTTTCTGTTCAGTACCAAAACGCAAATAACTCAGTTCGTATTACCGATGAGTTCATGCATGCTGTGAAAGAAGATCGCGATTGGGATCTTCGTGCAGTAGTCGATGGTCGCCCAGTGCGCACCTTGCGTGCCCGCGACTTGTGGCGCCAAATTGCCACCGCTTCATGGGAATGTGCCGACCCAGGCTTGCAGTTCGATACCACCATCAACAAGTGGCACACTTCTGCAGCATCAGGTCGCATCAATGGTTCAAACC